>DAIMBN010000102.1:0-2635 GCA_036718335.1 Coriobacteriaceae bacterium | reverse complement strand
TCCCAGAGCGCCCTTCTTAGAACAAGATTGTTGCGTTGCAGCAAATGCTACTCGGCAGCAGCCTCAGTCTCGACCTCGGCGGTCTCGGCCTCGGCGACCTCAGCGGCCTCCTCGACCTCAGCCTCGGCAGCGAGCTCCTCGGCGGTAACGCCGACGAGAACGACAACCTCGGCCTTGATCTCGCGGTACAGCGAGATGGCAACGGTGTGGGCACCGGCAACCTTGATGGGCTTACCGAGCTCGACGCGCTTGCGGTCGATGTCCATACCGAGCTGAGCCTTGATGGCGTCAGCGATCATAGCGGCGGTAACGGAGCCAAAGAGGATGCCCTCGTCGCCGACCTTGACGTCAACGGTAACCGTCTTGCCCTCGAAGGCAGCCTTGGTCTCGTTGGCGGTAGCCAGACGGACGGCCTCGCGCTTGGCGATGTTGTTGCGACGCTCGTCAAGCTGCTTGAGGTTGCCCTTGGTGGCGGCAACAGCGAGCTTCTTGGGGAACAGGAAGTTCTCAGCGTAACCCTGAGCGACCTCTACGACGTCACCCTCGCCGCCCTTGCCCTTGATCTCATCGAGAAGAATAACCTTCATGATGCGTCTCCCTTCTTAGCCGCGGTCGCGGTTGCCACGAGAGGAAACCACGGGGACGGTGTACGGCAGGAGAGCCATCTCGCGGGCGCGCTTGATGGCGTTGGCGATGTCATGCTGATGCTGCGTGCAAGCGCCAGTGACGCGACGGGGCTTGATCTTGCCACGATCGGTCATGTACTTACGGAGAAGCTGAGTGTCCTTATAGTCGATGAACTCAGTGTTCTCCTTGCAGAACTGGCAGTACTTACGACGCGGCTGACGTGCAGAAAAATCATTAGCCATGTCAAAATACCTTTCATTTGGCAACTTCGGCGAACCGAAGCCGCCTCTCACTCAAAAATAGGTGAACAACCCTTAGAACGGGATGTCCTCATCGTAGACGTCGACCGCGGGCGGCGTGGCCACCGGTGCGGCAGGACGTGCTGCGGGCGCGGGAGCTGCGGGGGCGTAACCGCCCTGATCGTAGCCACCCTGGCCACCACGGGAGCTCATAAACTCGATCTCATCGACGATGACCTCAAGCTTGCTCCTGCGCTGACCGTCGCGCTCCCAAGAGCTGTAGCGCAGCTTGCCCTCGATCGCGACCTTGTTTCCCTTTGCCAGGAAACGGCTCACGGCCTCGGCGCGGGTGCCGAACATGGTGCAGTCGACAAAGTTGGGATAGTCCTCCCACTCGCCAGTCTGCGCGTTGCGGCGACGATCGTTCACGGCGACGCCAAAGGACAGAACCTGGGTTCCGCCGGCGGTGGCGCGCAGCTCGGGATCGCGGGTGAGGTTACCGGTGATGTTCACTCGATTGATGCTCATAACTCACTACTTCCTCTTGGGGCACAAGCCCAGTCCAAAACGACAGTCTTACTCCTGGTCGTCGCGACGGACGATCATGTGGCGGACCACAGCGTCGGTGATGCGCAGGACGCGATCAAGCTCGGCGATCTGGGTAGGATCTGCGTGGAAGTTGATGAGGGTGTAGTCACCATCGGTGAGGTCGTTGATCTCGTAGGCGAGCTTGCGCTTGCCCCACTCGTCAACGGAGTCGACCTTGCCAGCGCCCTCAGCGATCGTGGTATCGATACGCTTCATAACAGCGAGACGAGTCTCGGGGTCGAGCGACGGGTCAACAAAGAACAGCAGTTCATAAGCCTTCATATTGTCACCTCCTCTGGGCAAATGTGGCTTCAGGTCGTGAAGGTGCGCCTGAAGCAGGAAAAGACTTGGTAATAATATCTTTCAACCTCCCAGGCCGCAAGAATATGCAGCTACAACCTCATGACCTCCACATATGCCCATGCTCGCACCTCGTTTCATGCGCATTCCAACCAAATGCCGACCAAGAGCTTGACGGATTTGTGGACAAGATACGGTGCCGCAGGGACAAGCTGAGCCAAGCCGCAGGTCAACGGGCACAAGGCTGTGGTCGCAAAATGCATACCAGTGGTCCACAGCACCACCCAAAGATTTTTAAATTCATTGCCAAGTCGCTTATGAATACCCCTTTTGAACAATTGAGTTGATCAACCACGCTGGTCGGAAGCCGTTTTTTGGCACCTCAAACCCCACTGCAACGCCAAACGTGGCAAAGCGTTTTAAAAAATGCCAACTTTTCTGTTTGCACTTTGCGATTCCTCGTGTATACTGACTTTCGCATTTAACGGAGAGTTGTCCGAGTGGCCGAAGGAGCACGATTGGAAATCGTGTAGGCGTCAAAAGCGTCTCCAGGGTTCAAATCCCTGACTCTCCGCCAGTTAATTCCAAAGCAGGCCTTCGAGCCTGCTTTGTTTTTACCCCACGCGGAGGGGTGGCAGAGTGGTTGAATGCGGCGGTCTCGAAAACCGTTTGGCCTGTATAAGGTCACGAGGGTTCGAATCCCTCCTCCTCCGCCATTAGATGGTATTAGCCCCAGCAATGGGGCTTTTTTTCGAGCACATTTCAATTACGCGCAGGAGGAGGAATTCGAGCCCGCTAGGGCGCAAGCGTAAAGAAAACGCGCCCGTGGCGCGTTTTTAGCGCAGCGCGGTCGGCGTAAGCCGACCGGATAAATTTTGAGC
>DAIMBN010000101.1:0-2659 GCA_036718335.1 Coriobacteriaceae bacterium | reverse complement strand
CGATCGAGCCACGTCTGCAAAAACAGGCTGGCGGCAATCATGTCGATCTTGCCCCTCATCTGCTTTTCGTTGAGTCCCTGCTCGCGCAGGATACGCTTGGCCTCTTGCGAGGACAGACGCTCGTCCTCAAACTCCAACGGAAGATCGAGCTCGTCGGCAATCTTTTGCGCCACAGCGGCAACGCGCTCGGCCTGAGGGCCGGGCTCACCGGCCATGGTCAGGGGACGTCCGCTTACCAGGATATCGGGCTCATAGTCCTCCACCAGGTAGCGGAACGTCTTGACCATACCGGTGACCTCGGCAGCCGGAAGCACCTTGACAGGCATCGCCATCTTGCCATCACGGCTCGAGACGGCGATGCCAATCCTGGTCTCCCCTATGTCCAGCGCGAGCGCAACCACAGCGACTTCTTAGATTCTTAGGCGCCGAGCGCGGTCTTAGCGGCCGCGAGGGCATCGGCGATGCCGGCAGCGTTCTTGCCACCGGCCTGGGCCATGTTGGGACGACCGCCACCGCGACCGTCGACCAGACCCGCGATCTGCTTGATCACGTTACCGGCGTGGAAACCGGCCTTGACGGCGTCATCGGAGCCGGCAGCGAGCAGGGCCGGAGTGCCCTTCTCAGTCACGCTGGCAACAACGCAGGCGACAGGGCCGGCGACCTTCTGGTGCACGGTATCCCAAACGTTGCGCAGGTCAGCGGCCTCGAGACCCTGAAGCTCAGCAACAACGAGCTTGTAGCCATTCAGCTCGACGGCGCCCTCGATGGCGCTGGAGATGGCGTCGGAGGAGCCACCGGTCAGAGCCTTCTTGAGCTTATTGGACGTCTCGCGCAGCTCGGCCTGCAGGTTCTCCACGCGAGCGGGAACCTCGTCGACGCGGCACTTGAGCGCAGTAGCAGCGGCGTCAACGAGTGCCAGGCGGTCGGCCATATAGTCGAGGGCACCCTTAGAGGTCACGGCCTCGATACGGCGGACATTGGAGCCCGTGGAGGACTCGGAAATGATCTTGAACAGGCCGATCTCGGCGGTGTTGGCAGCGTGTGTGCCACCGCAGAGCTCGCGGGAGAACGGCTGGTCCTCGGCGCCCACGGAGACGACGCGGACGACATCGCCGTACTTCTCGCCAAACAGGGCGACAGCGCCGGCAGCCTTAGCCTCGTCGATGCCCATGACACGGGTCACGACCGGCTTGGAAGCGAAGATCTGCTGGTTGACCAGGTCCTCGACAGCCTTGAGCTGCTCGGAGGACAGGGCCTCGAAGTGCGTAAAGTCAAAGCGCAGGTGCTCGGGCGTCACCAGCGAGCCGGCCTGGGAGACGTGCTCGCCCAGGACCTGCTTAAGGGCGGCGTCGAGCAGGTGCGTGGCGGTGTGGTTGCGGCGCAGGAAGCCACGGCGCTCGGCGTCGAGCGCGGCGGTAACAGCGGCACCGACAGTCAGCGTGCCATCGGCAACGTGCGCGACGTGGGCATACAGGCCGTTGTGGTTCTTGGTGTCGGCAACGGTCAGAACAACGCCCTCGGCGGAAAGCTTGCCGGCATCGCCCTGCTGACCACCCATCTCGGCGTAGAACGGGGTGCGGTCGAGCACAACATCGACGTCCTCGCCGGCGGCTGCGGACTCGACGGACTCGCCGTTGCGCACGATGGCGACAACCTTGGCGCCCTCGATGACGTCGTTGTCATAACCGTCGAACTCGGTCGCGGCAACCTTGTCAGAAAGCTCGACCCACACGTCGTTGAAGCTGCCCCAGGCATCGCCCTTGGCGTTGGCGCGGGCGCGGGCCTTCTGGTCCTCCATGCAGGCGGTAAAGCCATCCATGTCGACGTCGTGGCCGGCGGTGCCGGCAATCTCGACGGTCAGGTCGATGGGGAAACCAAAGGTGTCGTGCAGCTTAAAGGCGACGTCGCCCGGAAGGACGGCACCATCGGCAAGCGCGGCCAAGGCCTCGTCCAGGTAGACGCGGCCGTTGTCGAGCGTCGTGGAGAAGCGCTCCTCCTCGGAGGCGACGATACCCTTAACGAGCGCGACGTTCTTGAGCAGCTCGGGATAGGCCTCGCCCATCTGAGCGTTGACCTCGTCGATGAACTTGGTCAGGAAGGCACCCTCGATGCCCAGCAGGCGACCGTGGAACACGGCGCGGCGGAGCAGGCGGCGAAGGACGTACTCGCGGCCCTCGTTACCGGGGAGGATGCCGTCAGAGATCATAAAGTCGACAGCACGGGAGTGATCGGCGATGATACGCAGCGAGCGGCTGGCGCCGGAGTAGTCATCGGCGTCATAGGTCTTGCCGCTAATCTCCTCACCGAGTTTGATGAGGTGCTGCATCAGATCGCCGTCGTAATTGGCGGTCTTGTGCTGCATGATGGCAGCCATGCGCTCCAGGCCCATGCCCGTATCGAGGTTGCGGTGCGGCAGCTCCGGCATGGAGCCGTCCTCCTGGCGGTCGTACTGGGTAAAGACGAGGTTCCAGAACTCCAGGAAGCGGTCGCAGTCGCAGCCGGGCTTGCAGTCGGGGCTGCCGCAACCGACCTCCTCGCCCATGTCAAAGTAGATCTCGGAGCAGGGACCGCAGGGGCCAGTGGGGCCAGCGGCCCAGAAGTTGTCGTCCTCGCCCAGGCGGGAGATGTGGTCCTCGGCAACGCCCAGAGAACGCCACAC
>DAIMBN010000100.1:0-2745 GCA_036718335.1 Coriobacteriaceae bacterium | reverse complement strand
GTCGTCGCCCTCGGTACCGGTATAGAGGCCCACGGAAGCCAGCGCCTGGTTGGCATACTTGCCAGCGGGAACAGTCTTAGCGTCGCCAATGGCGATCTTGCCGTCCAGATTCGCGACGTCGGCGATGGCCTCGACCTTGGTGTCGGAGCCCTCGGCGCGAATGATCACGAGGTCGTTGACGAACATGTCCTCACGCGTATCGACGTCGACGAGCTCGGCGGTCTCAGCGTCATCCATGGTGCCCTTGGAAGCGGTGATGAGCACGTCGACGGCGGCACCGGCGCGCATCTGCTCGACAAGGTCGCCGGAGGCCTTAAACTGCGTGTCGGCAAAGGTGGTGCCGGTCTGCTCGGTATAGAGTTCCTGGACCTCGGGGAGCGCCTTCTCGAGCGAGTTGGCGGCAAAGACCTGCAGCTCGACAGCTTTCTTGGAAGATGCCTTAGCAGAACCAGCATCGGATCCGGCCGGCTCGGACGTCTTGCCGCCCGAGCAGCCGGCAAGACCAAGGCCGGCAGCGACGGCAGCAGAGAGCGAGACGAATCCGCGGCGAGAAACCATATCGAACATGTTCAACCCTTTCGAACGCTATGCCCGGGCACCCCGCCGCAGGCTTTAATCTGCAATCAGATTATACTTCCGTGCGAATAATGGTAGTGAGAAATTATTCTCGCTAGAGAATATAGTTTCGAGGTACCGTACCCTTCGGCGTCGCTTCGGTGGAAAACAAAGGCGGAGCAGCCGTTCAGGTCGCCCCGTCGCAGGTAAACCGCTTAGTTGGTATGTCCGCCGCCCGCTGTCATCTGAGCCGCATGCTCCAGCTGGTCTGCTATGGCCTCCCAGCTTTCGCGGGCGGCCTTCGTAGAACCGGGAAAGTTTACGACAAGTGTATGACCTCGCTGCATGCAAATAGCGCGCGAGAGCATGGCGCGGCGCGTCTTGGTCATGGAGTACGCGCGAATCGCCTCTGCAATACCCGGCACATCTCGGTCGCAGACGGCACGCGTCGCCTCGGGCGTCACATCGCGTATCGAAAGCCCCGTGCCGCCGCAGGTGAGCACGACATTGGCGTGGCACTCATCGGCGGCTTCCACAATGGCATCACCAATCTCGCTGACGTCATCGCGCACGACCACATGTGAGGCGACCGTCCAGCCCTGTGCCTCGATAAGTTCCTCGAGTGCGGCTCCAGCCTCGTCCTGGGCAAGATCACGCGTATCCGAGCACGTCACAATCGATATCTTCAGCTCCATAGTGTTCCTCCTACAACACGGTGCCCTCGGGCAGGTCGACGCGAACAACGTCCACGACATCTCCCGCCTTGAGCTCACACGGTCCTTCGTCAATACGCAGCAGGCAGTTGGCCCGCTGCATCGTGCCGAGCAGCGCCGAATTCTGCGTCTTGGCCTCGGTCACCATCAGCTCACCGGTCTTGGGGTCGCGCAAAACCGTGGCGCGATCGAAGAAGCGTCGGTCCTGGCGCTTTTTCACACCGTGTGTGAGCGTCGCCTGCTGCACGGGACGCGGACCCTCGGCAAAGCCGCGCATCTTGCGAATCGCCGGACGGGCGAGCATCTCAAAGCCCACATACGCCGCGGCCGGATTGCCTGAAAGCCCCAGGTAGGGCTTACCCCCGAGCAAGCCAAACGTGATGGCCTTGCCCGGACGCATCGAGATGCGATCGAAGAGCACCTCGCCCTCGCGCCGGACGAGTGCCGTCACATAGTCGTAATCGCCCGCCGAGGCGCCTCCGCTCGTAATGACAAAATCGCACTCTTGCACCGCGCGATGCACGAGCTCGGCAATCGCCTGCTCATCATCGGGCGCAATGCCGTAGAACACGGGCTCGGCTCCTGCATCGAGTGCTTCGGCCATCAACGCCGAGGAGTTGGAATCGCGAATCTGACCGCGCGCCGGTACTTTACTCGGTGCGACCAATTCCGTGCCCAGCGAGATGATGCCCACACGTGGGGCAGCGTGCACCTTCACGCTCGCGTAACCGGCGCTTGCCAGCAGGCCCGCGCCCGCCGGAGCCACGACCTCGCCGGCGTGTATCACAACATCGCCGGCATGGGCCTCCTCGGCGGCAGAGCGAACGTTCTCCCCCACCTTGGCCGGCGCCGAGAAGCTCACGTGCGAGCCCTCGTTACCGTCGCCGTCGAGCACGTCGACGATCTCGTATTTCACTACGGCGTCGGCACCCTCGGGCACCGGCGCGCCTGTCATAATGCGGACCGTCTCGCCCGGGCCAAGAGCACCCTCAAACACATGGCCCGCAGCCTCGTGTCCGATAACGTCGAGCGTCACCGGCGTCTCACCAGACGCCTGCGCCAAGTCCGCCGAGCGCACGGCATATCCGTCCATAGCGCTGTTGGCAAACGGCGAGATGTCGATATCGGCCACCGCGTCCTCGGCCAAGGGAAGACCGGCGGCCTGCCACACGGGAATCTCGACGAGATCGGTCGGAGCAACGTGCGACAGAACGATCGACTGCGCGTCCTCCAGCGGAATGAGTTTCTCTGCCATATGCACCTCTTAATGCCACGGCGCACAACAGGAGCGCCGATTCTTTATGCTTGTCTCAGTATAATCCCCCGACGCGCGACCGCGATTTGGCCTGTACCCGCAAATACACTTGTCGGTTGCAGGCCGCGAAACAGAATAGAAACCAACCCACCGGCTCGTAGCGTTTGCCGCGTTTTATAATGCTTGCGTTGCAACCTAAAAGAGGAACGTATGGCTCATAAC
>DAIMBN010000099.1:0-2785 GCA_036718335.1 Coriobacteriaceae bacterium | reverse complement strand
GCGGCACGGCCATGTTCTCCAACCCGCTTTCGGTCGAAGAGTTCGTTAAGCGCTCGAGCGTCATTTGCTATACGCCCGAGGGTCTGCTCTCCGACGCTCCCGCTACGCAGCGCCTGGCCGAGGCCGAGGGCCTGTGGGCGCACGCGCTCTCTGCCGCCCTGCGTCGTCGCGTGCTGGAGCAGGGCGAGGATGCCGTGAGTGCCGAGTCGTTGGCTGCGGCCGACCTGACCAAGGTCGCCTGGCCGGGTGATACGACCGCGACGGTCACCGAGGGCGTGGACCTGGCGGCTGCAGGCTCGGATGGCGCTGGCGCGACCGGCGGGGAGGCCTAATATGGCCGAGCTGACGCCCCGCATGAAGGAGCTCGTCCAGCCCTACTTGGCCGGTATCGAGCCCTACGATCCCAACTTTACGCCCACGCGCATCAATCTTTCGGCCAACGAGAACACCTATCCCGTACCTGCTGGCGTGCGCGAGGCGGTTGATGCGGCCTTGGCTGCCACGCCGCTCAACCGCTATCCCGATCCCATGTCCAACGACCTGCGCGATGAGCTCGCTGCCTGGCATGGCGTGGCGCGTGAGAATATTTGCGCGGGAAACGGCGGCGATGAGCTGCTCTATAACTACCTGCTGGCGTTTGGCGGCGCGGGGCGGACCCTGCTCAACTGCCCGCCGTGCTTTAGCGAGTACGCGTTCTTTGCGTCGCTCTGCCAGACCGAGGTGCGCGACGTGTGGCGCGACCCCGCGACCTTTGAGCTCGACCATGCGGCGGTGCTTGCGGCGGCTCCCGAGTGCGATCTGGCGATCGTGACCTCGCCCAACAATCCCACGGGTGACGTGGCGCCGCTCGACTTTATCGCGGCGCTGTGCGATGCGTGCCCCGGCATGGTGATGGTCGACGAGGCCTACGTTGAGTTTGCCGACGATTCGTTTGGCGCGGCCACCACGGCGCAGGGCCTTATCGCCGAGCATCCCAACCTGGTGATTCTGCATACGCTGTCCAAGGCGTTTGGCGCCGCCGGCACGCGTCTGGGCTATGTGATCGCGGCGCCGGAGGTCATCGATGTGTTTGCGGCGATTCGCCAGATCTATTCGGTTAACGTGCTAAGCCAGGCCGCCGCGCTTGCCTGCGTACGTGCCCGCGATGCGTACGCACCCGTGGTGGCACAGGTTGCATCCGAGCGCGAGCGCGAACTGTGTGCCCTGCACGCAATGGCTGTCGAGGGTCTGCCCGTGGAGGCGTGGCCGAGCGCGGCGAACTTTGTGCTCGTGCGCACACCGCACGCCACGCGCGTGCGCGAGCGCCTGCGCGACGAGTATTCGATTTTGGTGCGCGACTTTAGCTATGCGCCGGGGCTCGCGGACTGTCTGCGCATTACCGTAGGCACCCCGCAGGAAAACGACGAGGTGCTGACCGCGTTTGCCGCGCTGGTGAAGGAGGAGATGTAGATGGACCGTTATGCCGAGGTGACCCGCAAGACGGGGGAGACCGACATTGTCGTAAAGCTCGACCTGGACGGATGCGGCGTGTGTGATATCTCGACCGGCGTACCGTTTTTCGACCACATGCTCAACGCTTTTGGCCGCCATGGCCTGTTCGATTTGACGGTGCACGCGGTGGGCGACGTCGAGGTCGATGCGCATCATACCGTCGAGGACACGGGCATTGTGCTGGGCGAGGCGTTTTGCCAGGCGCTGGGCGACAAGGCGGGCATTACGCGCTTTGCCGACGCGGCGATCGCCATGGACGAGACGCTTGTGATGGCTGCTGTTGATATTTCGGGCCGCGGGCAGGCCTACTGCGAGCTGCCCGTGCCGACTGAGCGCGTGGGCAGCTTCGATACCGAGCTGGCCGTCGAGTTCTTCTACGCCTTTGCGCGCGATGCCAAGCTCACGCTGCACGTGCGCGAGCTGGTGGGCGGCAACTCGCATCACATTATCGAGGCCGCCTTTAAGGCCGTGGGCCGCACGATGCGCCGCGCCTGCGAGCTGGACCCCCGCGTGCAGGGCATTCCCAGCACCAAGGGCTCGCTGTAACCGCCACAAAGGCAAAAACCACCACGAAAGTGCCTGTCCCCTTTGTGGTGGTTTTGGATGATGAGAAGAGGAGGGGTCGCGTGGGCGAACCGAAGATCGTGGTGGTCGACTACCACAAGGGCAACTTGTCGAGCGTCGTGCGCGGGCTTGCACGCGCCGGTGCCGCCGCCTGCGCGTCGGACGATCCGGAGCAGATCCGCCGCGCCGACGGCCTGGTCATTCCGGGCGTGGGCGCGTTCTATGACGCGATTGCCTTTATGCGCCAGAGCGGCGAGGAGATGGCCGTGCTCGATGCCGTCGCCGCCGGAACTCCGCTGCTCGGCATCTGCCTGGGTCTTCAGCTATTTTTTGAGCGCGGCAACGAGGGCGTGCCGGCGGACGAGGACGCGGTCGCGGACGGAAACGCTCCCGAGCAGGCTGGCGGTCCCTGGGTCGATGGCCTGGGTATTATGCGCGGCTCGTGCACGCGCCTGGAGTCGAGCCGCCTGAAGGTGCCGCACGTGGGCTGGGACCAGGTGCACATGACGTCCGCCGGTGCGACCGATCCGCTGCTTGCCGGTTTTGCCGAGGGCGCCAACATGTACTTCACCCACAGCTACGCGGTGGCAGACGACGCCGATGCCGCCGATGTGTTGGCGCGCACGCACTATACACGGAGTTTCCCGTGCATCGTGCGCCATGGCAACGTGTGGGGTTGCCAGTTCCATCCCGAGAAATCCTCCGCGCTGGGTCAGCGCATCCTTAAGAA
>DAIMBN010000098.1:0-2819 GCA_036718335.1 Coriobacteriaceae bacterium | reverse complement strand
TCGAGACCCGTCAAGCCGTCGTTGTCTACATTCACTACACCCAGCACCTGCGATGCCAGATTGCCGTATGGATATACGCGCTTCATGGCCTGCTCAAAAAGCACGCCGGGCAGGTTCTTCTTCTCCAGCGCCGCAACATCGTCTTCGTCCACCTGGCGCTTGATATACACCCAGGTTCCATCGGACTCAACGAGCTTGCGGCAGGTCTTTTTATCGATTCCAGTTGCCTTGACCAGCGCCGACACCGTCTTGTCGACATCCTCGACAAGCTGCGGGTTCACGGCGATGTTGCGACATTCGACCGACGACGCCAACACGTTGCCGTTGCGGTCGTAGATGGTGCCGCGTTTGGCATAGAGGGTCTGCGCAAGCAGGCGGCGCGCATCGGCACGCTCGCGCAGTTTATCGGCTTCGACAATTTGATAGTCGGCAAGACGAAAGACGCCCAAGCCCAAGCCAAACCCAATGAAACCCATGACGGCTTTGCGGCGAGGCAGAGGCGTGCCTGTGAGCCATTCGGTCGACGAACTCTTGCGCGACCTGGTGTTATGCACTTGAGGGCCGCCCGAGCCGCGAAGTCGCGACGCCGGGTCGTTGCCACGGGACTGCCCGGCGTTGTAAGATTGCCGACCCGTTCCTTGATAACCAGAACGTCCCCGCGACGAGGGACGTCCAGAACCGCGGCCCCCATCGGAACCGCGGCGATAGTCATTTGTCATACTCAGCTACCGTCTTGCTACTGAGCGGTCGCGGTCGCGTTGGCGCCCGCGGCTGCATCCTGCGAAAAGTCAAGTGTAACGCTCTCGCTGGGCTCCACCATGCCATAAGCGCCCGCAAGGTCGCGAATGCGCGTGTCGGCGCCATAGACCGAATGCATGACCTCCAGGTCGGAGCTCTCATCGGTCGCCTTTTCGAGCGTGCTGGTAAGCTCGGCGTTGCTGTTGAGCACCTGGGCCGTAACGCCGGCGAGCGCCACGCGGGCGACGCCGATCGTCATGAAGATAGCCGCAATGATGCAAAACGTTTTAAGAACGCTCATGAAAACCGGGCTTACCGCCTGGTTTGCCTGACGGCCCGCGCCCGTGTAGACATCAAAGCGCGGCGCGCGCTGCTCACGGGGAGCAACGGGGGCCTGCGGCGTCTCACGATAGGCGGGCATGGCGTTCATATCATAGGCGAGTGCTGCGCTTGAAGTGTTGTAGCCCATGATATGCCGCCTCCCATCCCGAGTACGTTGGTAGTGTGTTTAAGCTTCGTTTATGGTGCGAGCGGGAGGTCCAATATCGCGCGGTCGCGCCTACAGACGCTGCGCCACGCGGATTTTGGCTGATCTCGCCCGAGGGTTGCGCTCAACCTCATCAGGCTGGGCAACCAAGGGTTTGCGGGTGATGACCTTGAGTATCGGCACGTTGCCGCACACGCACACCGGAATCTCCGGCGGACACGTGCACCCCTGGCTCATCTCCTTAAAGTGGTTCTTTACGATACGGTCCTCGAGCGAGTGATACGAGATGACGCAGATACGTCCGCCCGGGTTGAGCCACCTGGTGGCGGCATCAAGCCCTCGTTCGAGCACATCGAACTCGTGATTAACCTCGATGCGAATGGCCTGGAAACTTTTCTTGGCCGGGTGTCCGCCATGCCGACGAGCGGCAGCCGGGATACCCGCCTTGATGATCTCGACAAATTGGCCGGTGGTTTCGATCGGTTCTTGCTCACGGCGGCGCACGATCTCGCGCGCGATCTGCGAGGCGAACTTCTCTTCGCCGTAGACGCGTAGAATCCGGGCGAGGTCGTGTTCGTTATAGGTGTTGATGACCTCAGCTGCGTTTAAGGTGTTATTGCCCGGATCCATCCGCATGTCCAATGGGGCGTCCTCGTTATACGAAAAGCCCCTGCCAGGGATATCGAGTTGCGGTGACGAAACGCCCAAATCGAACAGGAAGCCATCGACCCCGGGCACCTCGGCCGAGCAAAGCAGCTCGTCCAAGTCGCCGAAGTTGCCCTTCAGCAGCTGGTGCGGAACGCCGGGAACCTCGCGGTCCAGACGGGCGCCAGCGGCCTCGAGGGCCATGTCGTCCTGATCGACGCCGAGCAAAAGGCCGGTTTTCCCCACCTGCGCGGCCATCTTTACCGAATGGCCGGCACCGCCAAGGGTGCAGTCGCAGACGACGGAGCCGCTCTTTAGCTGCAGCGACTCAAGCACTTCGCCGAGCATGACAGGTTCATGCCGATATTCTTGTGTCAAGATCCCACGCTCCATCCGTTACCCGTGCCTTGCCCTTACGAGAAGAAGAGGTCCAGCAGGGCCTCATCGTCATCGTCCTCATCGGCCGCGGCGCGATCCCAAACCTCAAGGTGGTCGTAGTTGCCCACAACCGTGACCTCGCGGTCGAGGTTCGCCTGCTTGCGGAGAGACTCGGAAAGACCGATACGACCGGCGCTGTCCACGTCCATCGACGTGGTGCGCTTGTTGATCGCCCTCATGAGCTTCTGGTCATTAATGTCACGCGGGTTAAAACCCTCGTGGCCCTCACGACCCGCGAAGAGTCCTTCGACCCACTTATCGAAGGCCTCGGCAGAGAACACGTACAGAGCATCGACATCCAGGGCTTTAAACACGCGAACGTGCTCTCCAAGCTCCTCGCGAAGGGGTGCAGGCAGGGATAGACGACCTTTTGCATCGAGATTGCGCTCGTATGCACCCGTCATTCCCATGTGCGCCCTCCCCTCGGTTACTCAGATGGCACGTACGCGGGGAACCACCCCGCCTGTCGACGTCATCAATAATATGGGGAACCGCCCCATTTTTCAACACC
>DAIMBN010000037.1:0-19702 GCA_036718335.1 Coriobacteriaceae bacterium | reverse complement strand
CGGCCGGCACGTGGACCTGCAGCTGCGGTGCCACCAACACCGGCAAGTTCTGCTCCGAGTGCGGCAGTCCCGCGCCCGCCCCCGCACCGGCCAAGTGGTTCTGCCCCAACTGCGGTAGCGAAAACGGCGGCAAGTTCTGCAGCAACTGCGGAACGCCCAGGCCCTAGCGCCCCTAACTGGTAATGAGCGGGGGATCCGCCACCCCCGCTGCCTTCTATGGGTTTCGTTCGATGAAGGAGGACACCATGAAGACAACGTTCAAAAAGTCCGTACTCGCATTTCTGACATGCGTCCTGGCGCTCGCCTTTGCCCTGACGGGCTGCAGCGGCGGCGGCAAGGACCCCAAGGCCAACTTCGTCGGCAGCTGGGAACTCTCGGGTGGAACCGTGGATGGCGAAGAGCTGACCGATGAGTACATGAAGATGCTCGAGGATTGGGGTGTCCACTGTGTTCTGATTCTCGATGAGGACGGTACAGGTGCCCTCGACCTGTTCCTTGAAGTCATGGACCTTAAATGGGAGGCAAAGGACGCCACCACCGTAACCATCACCGCCGAAGACGAGTCGCATGACATGAAGCTCAAGGACGGCAAACTCATCCTCGAAGAAGATGACGGCAATCTTGTCTTTACCAAGTCCGACAAGGACC
Organism: Coriobacteriaceae bacterium; assembly: GCA_036718335.1. Classification (GTDB taxonomy): domain Bacteria; phylum Actinomycetota; class Coriobacteriia; order Coriobacteriales; family Coriobacteriaceae; genus Collinsella. The sequence continues at coordinate 19,054 of DAIMBN010000037.1, read as the reverse complement.
TGTCCGGTACGGTGAAGAAGGATCGCGAGGCGGCCGAGAAGGAAGAAGAGATCGATGAGGCCGTCGAAGACGAAGATGTCCAGAGCGTCGAAATCTCCCCCGCCGTCACCGTCGCCGATGACGACCTGTGCACCATCACCATCACCGAGAAGTTCAAGGACGACTGGGGCGACATCGGCTTTGTCGTCAACATCACCAACAAGAGCGACAAGGACCTGACCTTCTACGCCCCCACCGGCAAGACCAACGTCAACGGCACCATGAAGGAAGCCTGGTTCTCGGCTCACCTGATGCCCGGCACCAACGCCACCGAGGAATTCACGTTCTCGAGCGGCGAGCTTGACAGTCTTGACGACCTGGTCAACACGACCATCGGCATCGACGCCTACCTGACCGATTCCTACGAGGACGTCGCCTCCTACAGCGCAACCATCGCGTAACGGCGGACACCGATAGCCGCGGATTGGCGGACACATCCGCGCACATGTCAGGCGGGGCCGCAGGAAATGATCCTGCGGACCCGCCGCCTTGCGCCGACAGCACTGCCCATACAAGCAGGCCGCCCGCCGTTTTTAGATGCGAAACGGCGGGCGGCCTATCTTTACGGCGCCGGAACACGGGCGGCGCACCGACTACGGGCGCTCCATGTTGGGAACGATGCTGCCCTCCGTTACTGCGCGCACGGCCAGGCGCATGATGTTGTCGTAGCCGGTCTTGTTGAGGATCTCCGAGATGCGACGCTTGATGGTGCCCTCACTCATAAACAGCTCGGCCGCGATCTCGCGACGGCTCTTGCCCTCGCAGGCAAGGCGCAAAATCGATAGCTCAACATCGTCGAGTGCCGCCGTACCCGAAAAAATACTCTCGGGCGGCTTGGGAAACGTGCAATAGCCCGCCAGCGTGGAGCGCATCACGGCGAACAACTCGTCGATACCGACGTTCTTGTACACAAAGCTATCGACGCCCGCCTCGCGGGCCTGATCGACAAAGGTGATCTCGGGCATGCCGGTCATGATAATGACGCGGCACTCGGGCAGTTGCTCCTTGATGCGCGCCGCCGCCACGATGCCGTTTGAATCGTGTTCGGTGCACACGTCCATCAGTATCATGTCCGGGCGCTCCTTGAGCGCGACACCCAAAGCCTCGGAAGCATCGGCAATGGCGGAAACAACGGTCATATCGGGCTGGTCGCCAACGGAGCGCGCCAGGCTCTCGCGCAAGATAGCCTGGTCTTCGACGATAAGGACGCGAATCATGAGTTTCTCCTTTGAGCTGTGGCGCTGGCGTTGAGCGGGATGGACACCGCAAGCGTAAAGGGCGGGGCGGCATGGACTTCCAGGCAGCCGCCCAGATCTTGCGCGACATGCCTCATACCTGGGATACCCGTTCCCTCGCGATACGATACGGGGGCCGGGGACCCGTCGTTAGAAATCGTCATGCGCGCGATGGCGTCAGCATCCGTCCCCTCCTGCCACAGGCACACATGGATCTGATGCGCCTGCGCATGCTTAGTGGCGTTGGTCGAGGCCTCGCGGACAATCTGCAAAAACGCTGCGGCAACGCGTGCGTCCTCGGGAAGCGATCCCTCGATATCGATCTGCACACTCACCAAGCCAAAGGCGTGGACGATATCACCCAGCTGCTCCACAGGCTCACTGGCGCCGCCACTGCGCAGATCGGCGGCGATCGAGCGCAGCAACGGGTCGATCTGCTCGAGCGACTCGTCGTCCAGGCGCCCCTCCTCCAAATAGCGATGGAGGATGGACAGGCGCTGCCCGATCACGTCGTGCACGCGGGCACGCATGCGCAGGTAGGCCGCATTGTCGGCAACCTTTTTGACTTCTTCAATCTGGGCCTGGAGTTCTTTGCCCGCAAGCTCAAGCAGGTGGTTGGCTTGCGCCAAGCGGTCGTAGGCGTGTGCGTATTCCGTCACGTCCAAGCCGACGACGCGCTCGAACGGACGGCCCGAGACCGTAACGGAGTCACGCACGAACAGACGAATCTCGGAAGGAGAGATCTCGACCACGGCACGGTCGTGGCCAAAGCGGTCAAGGTCAATATGGGCGCGATTTGCGCTGCTTTCGGGCGTCTGCATGCTGAGCTTGCGAAGGTCGTTCCACGTACTGCTCATATCGCCCAGGTCGGTGGGCATATGGAGCTCTACGAGGTTTTTGCGCATGCAGCGGTTCATAAGCAGCGGACGGCCCCTCGGGTCCAGATACAGGATGCCCACGGGAATCACGTTGATGGTCTCGATCGTCGAGAACATGGTGATATCCTCTTGGCGGTTACGGACGTCCATCAAGAGCGCCGCGATGGAGCGGAACAGGAAGAACGCGCCCTCTGCGATAAGGACAACGGTCCACGCCGAGCCCATGGCAAAAACCACCGGCGGTGTAACGGCGACAACAAGCAGCAGCTCGACCAGCATGACGGGGCGACGATAGTGCACCATAAGCACCACGCCATAGGCAAAGATTGCGGCATTGAGCCACAACGCTCCGCCCATTGCCCTAGCGCAAACGTCAAGCGGCGCCACCAGATACGAGCCAGACGACGCGAATAAGATGAGCGCCGAAATCATCAGATGAAGCACAAGGCTCGCCTCGTAGGCGCAAATCACCTTACGGTTATAGGACGAGCGGCGCGATGCGATGAGCGGGACGTGAATCGTCTGCAGACACGCAGCCAGGGCAAAGACAACATCGAGCGCAACGATTTGGGGAAGGATGAGCGAAATCTGCATCGTCACTCACCCGCCCTCGGCATCAAGACGATCATGCGCAGCTGGCCGGGCTCGCCCTCAAGGCGATATGCCACATTGCGCCCCTGCAGCTCGTTCTCGAGCTCACGCGCGGCTGGCGTCTGCGACAAGTCCTCCTCGTCGTTAGAGAAAAGCGTGGCGCGCAGCTCAACACTGCATCGGTCGTGGTCGCCCAAGTGATACATAAGCGCCGGATGGTCGGTGGTGTAGGCAAAAAACGCAAAGTCATACACGCAGTCATACAGGGCGCTTACCGTGTTGGCGTGCATCGGGCGCCGTATGACGATAATCGAAGCGCAATCGATCTCGATGGTGCGCAGGTCGCTTGCGAGCTCGTTGGCAATGAGCTGAATGCGGTCTCGATCAAAACCGCTCTCTCCGTGCTGTGCCAACGTGAGCGACCCTTTGCGCTTGCAATAGGCGACGAGCATCTTGGCGCGCTGCAGCATGCGGTAACGCTCGTGCGAAGATGCCTCGTCGGTCAACGGCGGCAGCGAGCTCAGCAGGTCGTACATCCCTTCGAGCGCGCGGGCAAGCGCCTGGTCCACGTCTTGGACCAGCAGGGTCTCGGCCTCTTGATCTGCCAAATGCGTCTTAAGGTCGTAGTCGGCGGCGAGCAGCTCGTTTTGACGCTGCAGCTCCATGCGACGATGTGCCAGTTCACGGTTAAGCTCGTTGAGCTCCGACACGTCTTGGGCAAGCAGGGCCAATCCGCCCAGCAGTGGAAAGGCACGGTACATCACATCGGGATCGGACGCCACGGCAAAGGCATGGGCGCGGCCGTGCGCCTGGGTCCGCAACTCCTCGCGCACGCCTACCGGCATTGGCTTTGACACTGGCGTGGCATAGACTTCCTGCAGGTCGCGCGTTAGAACTTTGAGGTCAAGCGGCAAGGTGTCGAAAATGCCGGCGATGTCGTGATATGACGGAATGACACCGCAATCGAGACAGATTTCCATCGCCACCACGCACAAGACGCAATAGATGAGCGAAAAGTTGAGCCTCCATGCCCAGGGTACGCGCAACGCATATGAGATGGCAAAGAACGCGCCGCCCAGCAGCACGAGCGCCGCCGTGCCCGAGAAACGTTGGATGCGAAAGGACGAGGACCGGCCCACCAGGATAAAAAAGGCCACAAAGTTAAAGGCCGTCCACACGAGGACGGCGAAATAACCCCAGCCGTACGTGTAATCGTTGCTCCAGGTGTCGCTTGTACGGTCAAAGTGGAAGACCTGCTGGTGAAAATCGTTGGTGAGCACAAATCCGAAAAGCAGGATAGCCGCAATCCACAGCGCAGCGCAGTAGCGGCGACCCAGGCGGTGTTGCTCCAGGCCCGCAAGGCGCAGACCACACAACTGGTAGAGCAGCGGAATGAGCGTCATGGGCACGTAGTACAGGTACCACAGCACGGTGGCATAGAACGGCGTGAACGACTTGTACTTGAGAATGACTTCGATCATCCACAGGGCGCAGATGGTGGCGATGGCAACAAGGCGGCGGCGCAACACATAGTCCAAACAGCGCAGATAGACCGATACGCCCCAGATCGAAAATGCAATTGCGGCAACAAGCAACGGCAGAGAGCTCGAATGGACGAGCGCATCCACGATCTCTTCGGACACCTCGCTATAGGCGGGCACGGCGTTAGAAAGTTTGGGGTCGAAGGCGAACAGCGCCGGCAAGACTGCCAAAAGCATGAGGAACATCGCGGTGATGACACCGACGATAGCAAAGACGCGGTGGCGGTACACCTGATGTGTTATGCCAACAAGGAATCGCGGCATGGCGAAGAGCCTGCCGCCCCTGGGATCCGCCACGGGTGCGGATCGGGCGGCCGCGTTGCCGATATGTCGCTCGCGGGTACCCATAGTGCTTTTAGTGTACCGACAGATGGGTCGAAAAAGCGGGCCGCATGTCCCAAAATCCGCAGACGGCAAGGCGCCCGGCGAGCATTAACTGCTCGCCGGGCGCCTTGGTTAGGAGGCTATGAAGTTGAGCGCCTCAGTGCCCTTAGGACAGGTCCTCACCATTCGTTTCAATAACATGCTTGTACCAGTCGAAGCTCTTCTTCTTGGAGCGCTTGAGGGTGCCGTTGCCCGCATCATCGCGGTCCACATAGATAAAGCCGTAGCGCTTGGACATCTCGCCCGTGCCGGCAGACACCAGGTCGATCGGGCCCCAGGTGGTGTAGCCCAGCAGGTCAACGCCGTCCTCGGTCACCGCGTCGCGCATCGCGGCGATATGCTGGCGCAGATAGTCGATACGGTAGTCGTCGTTGATGGAGCCATCCTCCTCGACAACATCCTTGGCGCCCAGGCCGTTCTCGACCACAAACAGAGGCTTCTGATAACGGTCGTACAGGTCGTTGAGGGTGATGCGGAAGCCCAGCGGATCGATGGCCCAGCCCCACTGGCTCTCCTGCAGGTAGGGGTTCTTGGCGCCGGCGAAGGCGTTGCCCTGGGCGCGCTCGACATCGGGGTTGTCGGCACCGGCGGAGCAACGGGTGCTGTAATAGCTAAAGCTGATGAAGTCGACGGTGTTGGCGGCCAGGATCTCGCGGTCCTCGTCCGTCATGCCCACATCGATGCCCAGGCGCTCGAGCTTCTTGACGGCATAGGCCGGGTAGTAGCCGCGGCTCTGGACGTCGACGAAGAAGTAGTTGTCCTGGTTGTCGAGCTGCGCCTGGCGCACATCGCCCGGACGGCAGCTGTAGGGGTAGTAGCTACCCGCGGCGAGCATGCAGCCAATCTTGACCTCAGGATCGATCTCGTGAGCGATCTTGGTTGCCCAAGCGCTGGCGACGAGCTCGTTGTGGGCGGCCAGGTACTCGACGGCCTCCTTGTTCTCGCCCTCCTCAAAGACCAGACCGGCACCCATAAACGGCAGGTGCAGGATCATATTGATCTCGTTAAAGGTAAGCCAGTACTTCACCAGACCCTTGTAGCGGGTGAAGATCGTGGTCGCGAGGTTCTTGTAGAAGTCGATGAGCTTGCGGTTGCGCCAGCCGCCGTACTCCTTGATGAGGTGAATCGGGCAGTCGAAGTGCGTGATGGTCACGAGTGGCTCGATGCCGTGCGCCTGACACTCGCGGAATACGTCCTCGTAGAAGGCCAGGCCAGCCTCGTTGGGCTCGGTCTCGTCACCGTTGGGGAAGATGCGGGTCCACGCCAGGCTCATGCGGAAGGTCTTAAAGCCCATCTCGGCAAAGAGGGCGATGTCCTCCTTGTAATGGTGATAGAAATCGATGCCGGTCTGCGCGGGATAGTAATAGCCGTCCTCGAAGTCGAGCATCTTGCGCTGGCCGGAGACCACCGCATAGCGCTCGGGGCCGTGCGGAGCCACGTCCACGTTGGCCAGGCCGCGGCCGTCCACGTTGCAGGCGCCCTCGCACTGGTTGGCAGCCGTCGCGCCGCCCCACAGGAAGTCATTACGGAAAGCCATGTATCAATCCTTTCGCACGCTGCTTGTCGTGGTTTCAGTATCCCCGCAAATAGGGCCTCGCCCAACGACAGCGACGCAGGCCGACACTTCTTTTCGCACACGGCGGCCCGGCAGCCGCCCCCGTCTGACACTTTCTGATACCGCCGCCCCAAGCCACCACAAAGGGGACACGCACCTTTGTGGTGGCTTGGGCCCGTTTGTCTCGATCTGTAACAGGTAGGCCGTCAAAACCGGGCCTGGTGTTACAGATCGAGATTGTTCGGTCTGTCCCCTGCAGTTTGTCTAAATCTGTAACAGGTAGAGACGATTTAGCCCGCTAGATGTTACAGATCGAGACGGAAGATTCTAGTCCACGGTGATGTCGAGGTTCTTGCCGATGAGGCCTACGTAGCCGCCCTCGGCAGCCTTGGGGCTGTCAGCATGGCAGAGAACCCACTTGTCGGCCTTCCAGTAGCAGTAGCTGTCGCCGGCCGTGGGCATGTCGGCCGCAGCCTCGGGGCGCGGGCCGTTGGTGCCGGCGGGCAGCGCCACCATCACCTGGAAGCCACCGTCGTCGACCATGCACGGCGTGTAGTGGAGCGTGGTGTTGAAGACTTCGACGACCGTACCCGCCGGCACGCGAAACGCCTTGACGCACGCGGTGTCGAGCTTGCCGTCCTCGATCTCCCAGCGATGCGCCACGAGCAGGATAAAGTCGCGAGCGCCCAAGTTGAATTCGCTCGCGCGGTGATACTCCAGGCAGTTGAGTCGTGTATTGTGGCCGTTGCACCAGCCGAGCTGGAAGGGACGGCCACCAAACATGAGAAAGCCAAGCTTGTCGGCATCCTTGACGTCCTCGAGCTCCGGCGCACTCGCAACGTACTTGCTGCCCTCGGGAATGGGCGTGGCAGAGAGCGCCTCGAGCACGGGCGACGTAAGCTCGGACGGAACGTTATCCCAAACGTTGCCATAGGACTTGAACTCGGGATCGTTGACAGAGTAGATATGCATGTTCGCTCCTGTTCGTTTATGTGACAGTATGAACATTCTAGAACAAACATAAGCGATTTTAAACACTCGTCCCGACCACTCAGCAAAAAGGCGCCCAATGCGCGCGTTTTGGGCGATAAAGCCCTTACGCCTGCTGATAGTGCAGGTGCTTCTCGTCGATATCGGCCAGGTCGCGGTCGAGGTAGCGGCGCGCAAGCCAGTTGGCCATGGGGAGGTTCTGGTCCAGGTAGTTACCGCACTCCTCGGGAGCGGCACCGGGGACATCGCCCTCAAAGCCGGCGACAAACTCGAACAGCTCACGCACGAGCGGCAGGATCTCCTCGCTCGTCACCTCGCCAAACACAACCAGGTAAAAGCCCGTGCGGCAGCCCATGGGGCCAAAGTAGACAATGCGGCCCGACCACTCGGCATGATTGCGAAGGAACGTCGCGCCCAGGTGCTCGATGGTGTGGCACTCGGCCGTGTTCATGACCGGCTCCTTGTTGGGCGTGGTCAGGCGCAGGTCAAAGGTGGTGACGGCGGCCCCGGTCGCCGGATCGCGGTCGATGCGGCTCACATACACGCCGGGCTCAAGCAACAGATGGTCAACGGAAAAGCTCGCAATGCGCTCCATGGCAGATCCTCTCGGTAGTCAATTTGGGACGGGCTCTTTTAGCTGGTTCGAATGGTCGCACCAATCATAACAGTCAAAAAAGCCCCGTCCCAAAAAGACAACTTAGCCAAGGACACGGGCCATACGCGTCTTGAACTCGGACAGGAAGCGCGGAGCATCCACGGTCAGTGCCACAAGCGTGCTCTTGTCCGGATCGGACAGGCGGCGCTCATCGCAGATGGTGCGACCGCGGTACTCGCCCAGCAGATCAACACGCAGGTTGCAGCCGAGCGCACCTACGAGCGTGGGGTCGATCGCCACGGCAACGGCCAGCGGATCGTGCAGCGCACAACCACCCAGGTAGGGTGCGTTCATCTCGTACGAGCCAATGTAGTGCTCGACCATGCTCGCAAATGCGCAGCCCGCCATGGTGCCCGAGCCCGTCCAGCCGGCAATGTCGCGGCGTGTGAGCACCACGCGATGCGTCACGTCCAGACCCACCATGGTGAGCTTACGGCCCGAGCGCAGCACCGCGTCGGCTGCCTCGGGGTCGCTCGCCATATTGGCCTCGGCGCCCGCGCTCACGTTGCCGGGCACGGTAAGGGCGCCGCCCATCACGACCACGCGGCCGATGGACATCATCGCCGCCGCATCGCGCTCCAGGGCGAGCGCCAGGTTGGAGAGCGGGCCAGTCGCCACGTAGACCAGATCGGGACCATAGGTGCGCGCGGCATCGATCAGATAATCGACCGCAGCGTTGCCGTCGGCCGAGGTCGCCCCCACCGGCTCGTAGGGCGACGCGGGCACGCTCGCGCCGCCGATGCCGTTCTTGCCGTGAATGAGCGCGGTGGACGCCGGCGGCGTATAGGGCTCAGTCGCCTGCAGAGGACGGTCGGCACCCAGGTACACCGGAACCTCGGGGCGACCCAGCAGATCGAGCACCGCCAGGCAATTGTGCGCCGATTGCTCGACGCGCACGTTACCAAAGCACGTGGTGATGCCCACGAGCTCCACCTCGGGGCTCGCGATGGCATAGGCCAGCGCCATCGCATCGTCCACACCCATATCCAGATCAAGGATCAGCTTCTTGATTGCCATTGTTCTACTCCGCTTCTCCGTCTTTATCGTTTAACCAAACCAATGTTCAACTTCGGTGCGCATGGGAATGGATTGCTGAGCGCCCAGGCGCGACACCGTCACTGCCGAGGCGCGAGCACCCGCGGCCATGCACTCAAAGAGCGGCAAGCCCTCTAGGCGAGCCGCCGCCAACGCGCCGATAAACGTATCGCCGGCGGCCGTGGTATCGACTACCGTACTCGAAAGTGCCGGCATGCGCAGCAGCTCACCGCCATCGCCGAGCGAAACCGAGCCGGCACCGCCCAACGTGATGACCGCAGCCCCGGCACCCTTGTCGAGCAGCGCATTGAGCGCGGTGACGCAACTCGCGTCATCCGTGGGCAGAATGCCCGTCAGAACCTGGCACTCGGTCTCGTTGGGACAGACCAGGTCGACCGCAGGCCAGACCTCCGCAGGCAGCTCGCAGGCGGGCGCTGGATTAAAGACCGTATAGAACCCCAGCTCGTGAGCGCAAACAAGCGCCTCGGCCGTCGCCGCAAGGTCGCATTCGCCCTGGGCGATAAAGACGCTTCCGGCAGCCGGGGCAATCTCGCTGGCGCCGCCGTCGAGCTCATGGGCCACCAGACGCCTCAGCGCGCAGGCAACGTCCGCGCCCGCAAGCGCATGGTTGGCGCCCGGTGACAGTATGATGCGGTTGTCGCCCTCGCAGCGAATGATGGTCGCCGTTCCCGTCTCCACGTCATCGCGATGCACTACAAAGTCACAGTCCACGCCGGCGCCTTGGAGCCCCGCCACGAGCGACGCGCCGAACGCATCGCGACCGACCGCGCCGATCATGTGCGTGCACGCGCCCATACGCGCGGCAGCTACGGCCTGATTGGCGCCCTTGCCGCCGGCGTTGGTGATAAACCCGCTGCCGCCGACGGTCTCGCCCGCACGCGGTATGCGCTCGCACGCCACCGAAAGGTCCATGTTCATGCTGCCGAACACCGCAACGATGCCGCGATCTGCCATGGAAACCTCCTCGTCCGCGGGCTTTGCACCCGCTGTCGGCCGTCAATCGTGTGCTCTCGCACCTCTATAACTTTAGTTCACTTTGATGTGAACGCGCGCTTGAGCTTGCGCCAGCAGCAAGCATTCACAGGAGCAGGCAGCTACAATGAAGGCGTGCTGATTATTCTCGTCATTGGATGATGTTTTATGGAACAACTCTCGCAATCGGGCTCGCGCGGTCGACGCCGCACGGGCAACGAGCCAGCGCCGCACGAACGCGTGAAGGGCGATCGCCGTGCTAACGAACCGCGACGCACCGCGAGCCCCCATCGCGCTTCTGCCAACAACGCGGGCCGCGCCAACACTCCCGCCGCGGAGCAGACGCCTGCTCGCCCCAAGTCCCGCTACATCCCTGCACTCGACGGCCTGCGTACGCTCGCCGTCGTCGCGGTGGTGCTCTATCACCTTAACCTCACGTGGGCGCAGGGCGGCCTGCTTGGCGTCACGATCTTCTTTGTGCTTTCGGGCTATCTGATCACGCGCTTGCTGCTCAACGAAGTCGCTAAGACCGGACGCATCGACCTTAAGAGCTTCTGGATTCGCCGCATCCGTCGCCTGGTCCCCGCCGTGGTGACCGTCGTGGTGGTAACCTGCGCGCTGTGCACTCTCTTTAACCACGTGATGCTCACCAAGATGCGCCCCGATATCCTGCCGTCGCTGCTGTTCTTCAACAACTGGTGGCAGATTGCCCAAAACATCTCGTACTTCAATGCTCTGGGCGACCCCTCGCCGCTCACGCACTTTTGGTCGCTTGCCATCGAGGAACAGTTTTACCTGATTTGGCCGCCACTGCTGTTTGCCATGGTATCCATGCATGTGAGCAAACCCAACGCGCGCCGCGTGGTTCTGGGCCTTGCCGCGGTATCTGCCCTCGCCATGATGGTGCTTTACAACCCTGCCGCCGACCCCAGCCGCGTGTACTACGGCACCGACACCCGCGTGTTCTCGCTGCTGCTGGGTGCCTGGATGGCCTTTATCCCCGATCGTGACCTGGCGCCGGTGCGTCTCGCACGTCGTTTGGGGCTCAATCGCCTGGCTGGCCCCGCCAAGCACGGCAAGAATGCCGAGGGCAAGCCTGGCGAGAGGGCCGACGAATCAGCCGAGACCGCCCCGGCACAGCCGAGCGCCCTCGTGCGCTTTTGGTCCTCGCCCGCATCCATCGATGTGTTGGGCGTCGTGGGTCTGGTTGGCCTTGCCGCCATGGTCGCGCTCACCAACGGCTACACCGCGTTCCAGTATCGCGGCGGCACGCTGTTATGCTCCATCCTCACGCTCATGGTCATCGCGGCCTGCGTTCAGCCCCAGGGAATGGTTGCCCGCGCGCTGTCCGCCGAGCCGCTCGTGTGGGTTGGCAAGCGCTCGTACAGCATCTACCTGTGGCACTATCCCCTGCTGTTGCTCATGAACCCGGTCGCCAACATCAACGATACACCGTGGTGGCAGTACATTTTGCAGGTGCTGTTGGTGGTCGCCGTGGCCGAATGCTCATATCGCTTTATCGAGACGCCGTTTAGAAAGGGCGCCTTTGGGCGCACCGTATCCGAGTTCCGCGACGGCACCGCCACGCCCGCCAACTGGGTGCGCGCGCACGTCCCTGCCTGTGCAGCCTGCGCTGTCGTGTTGGTCGTTGCACTGGGCGGCCTGATCTTTGTGCCCGAGACGTCTGCGCTGAGCGGCGAGGGCGCCGAAGTTCTGAACAAGGAAGCCAAGAACGCCGCACCCACCGACCAGCAGGCGGCCGACGACACCGACAAGGACAACGACGGCTTCCCCGACGGCTCCTACGACCTGTTGATGATCGGTGACTCCGTGTCGCTGCGCGCCGTTGATTCCTTTGACGGCGTGTTCCCGCACAGCCATATCGATGCCGAAAAGGGCCGCCAGTTTGATGCGGGCCGTGCGACATTTGAGGGCTATATCCAGCAGAACCTTGCCGGCAAGATCGTGGTCTTTGCCCTGGGCACCAACGGCTTGGTAACCGACGACCAGATCGACGCCATCATGGCCGATGCAGGAGATAAGCGTATTGTGGTGTTTGTGAACACGCGCAGTCCGCAGCCGTGGGTTGGCTCTACCAACCAGGCCATCGCTAACGCCGTTACGCGCTACAAGAACGTGCGCGTTATCGACTGGTACGGATACAGCGCCAACCGCAACGACCTGTTCGATGGCGATGGCACGCACCTATCGACCACTGGCGTGACTGAGTACCTCAACTTGATCCACGATGCCGTCAAGAAGGACCTGCCCGTGCATCCCGAGGATCACGTCAACGATCCGCAGCCGGCAGCCGTCAAGTCTGCCACCGACGCACTCGTCAATGCGCTCGCTCTCAAGCCGCACAAGCTGGGCACCGACAAGTAGCCCGCAGCACAAACTTCCCACATCCGGAAGGGGGGCGCCTGCCACGGCAGACGCCCCCCTTCCGGTAGTTGGGGACGTTCCTTATGTGCCGGCACCTAGGGACACTCCTGACACAGCCGAGGAAGACCTCTACGGATGAATTCCGGGCCGCTCCGTCGCTCCAGACATCGTTTCCGCGCCTCGCGCCTGCCCCAAACAATCAAAACAAGCCCTTTTCGCCGCACCCTCAAAGGTCTGCGGGCAAAAAAGGGCAAATATGAGTACTGTTACCATTTCAGTAGCAGGCAAAACCACCCAAAATGACGTCCGAGCGACCCCTACAACCCCCTAAAGCAGCCAACCTGACTGGTTTAAGGCGTATTACAGCCAATTTTAATGAACATACTATAGGTTATGTTTATTATCTTCTTGGATGTAAATGCTATTCACTTAGCAACAGTACTCATATTTGGCATTTTTTGCCCACTGCCATATAGCTAACACCTTATAGCAGACAAAAACAGGCCGCAGCCCATCGTTGCGGCCTGTTCGGAAGCAAAAGAGGCGCTAGGCGCTGTAGCCCATCGCCTGCAGGACAAACATGACGACCGTGAGCACCGTAATCACGGCGATAGTCGCCCAAGTGAGCACGTTCCACACGCGACCGTTGCGGTTGGCACCCATAATGTGACGGTCGGCTGCGATAACCACCTGGAACACCAGAACCACGGGCAGCAGCACACCGTTGATGACCTGCGAGGTCATCATAATCTGGAACAAATCGACGCCAGGCATAAGCACCAACACGGCAGAAATGCCGATGATGGCCGTAATGATGCCGCGGTAAACCGGGGCCTCGTCCCAGCTGCGATCGGCACCGCGCTCCCAGCCAAATGCCTCGCAGATAGCGCTCGACGTAACACCCGGCAGCACGCAAGCGGCCAAAAAGCTCGCCGCGACCAAGCCCGAGGCGAACAGCACCGTGGACCACTGGCCCGCGATAGGCTCCAACGCGCGGGCGGCATCGGCAGCATCGCTAATCTGGATGCCCGCCGGGAACAGCACCGTACCGGTCGTGATAATGATGAAGCCGGCAATGATGTCGGCAGCGATCGAGCCGCTCACGGTATCGATGCGCTGCAGCACGATATCGTCCTCGCCCGCGTTTTTGTCGACCACGTTATTCTGCGCCAGGAAGATCATCCACGGCGCAATGGTAGTACCAATCGTTGCAACCACGAGCGACACGTAGTTGGGATCGTTTTGAATGTTGGGGACGACCAAGTCGACCGCGACCTCACCCCAGTTGGGGCCAGCCATAAACGCGGCGACAATATAAGTCACGAACACGCAGCTCACCAGCAGCAGAATCTTCTCGATGCGCTGGAAACTACCCGACATGGTAAGCATCCACACCAGCAGCGCCACCAACGGCACCGAGATGCTCGCCGGCACGCCAAAGAGAGCAAGGCCGCTGGCGATGCCCGCAAACTCCGAAATGGTAACAGCCGTGTTGGCGATCAACAGCGCCGCCATAGCAAGTACACTCTTGCGCACGCCAAAGCGCTCGCGAATGAGCGATGCCAAGCCCTTGCCCGTGACGCAGCCGCAGCGCGCCGCGGTCTCCTGCGTCACGATGAGCAGCACAGTCATGACGGGAAGCATCCAGAGCATCTTGTAGCCATAGCTGGCGCCCGCGCTGGAATACGTTGCAATGCCGCCGGCGTCATTGCCCGAAAGCGCCGCCAGAAGACCGGGGCCCATGGCACCAAAGATGGCCGCGATGGTCAGCTTTTGCTTGGTGCCCGACTTTTGCTTGGTATTTTGCACGCGACCACCTAACCCATGACCGACATGGTGAGCAGCACCGCAGCGGCGCAGTACGCTACGCACGAGATCATGACGGCAATAACGTTCATGGCGGTGCCCGACGTGTTGAGGTCATGCTCGTCACGCCAGAACAGCACCATCAGGTAAATCACGGCGCTCATGTTGCCAACTAGGCAAATGATGGCAGCGATATTAAAGCACCCGGTAAAGAGTTGCTCCTCAAACATGGGCGCATCGGGGAACGCAGCGGTGCGCACCAGCTGGGCGCACAGGTAGGTCACGAGTGACAGAATCAGGCCCATGCCCGTGCTCTGGAAGAAGAACCCCAGATACGGCTTGGGCTCGTCGTCGTGACCGTCATACTCCAAGAAGTAGTTCTTGACGAACGACACCATGCGCGAGGCCGCCAGCAGCACGAGCGGCATGGCGCACATGGGGAACACCACCAGATGCGCGGAGCCGAGCGCCGTCCCCAGCACCGTTGCCATGATGCACGAGGCAATGCCCCACACGACAACCCAGTACTGGCGATGCACGAACCAGCTGAGCACATTCGTCGAGTCGTCGGACGCGCTATCGCCCGAGCCGACGCCTGCGATCTGCAGGTCCTCCTGGTGCTCCTCGGCGATAACGTCCATGGCGTCATCAAAGGTCACGATACCCAGGATATGACGGTTCTCGTCGCAGACAGGGATGGCAACCAGGTCGTACTTGGTCATCTCGTCCGTCACGTCTTCCTGGTCCTCGTCGGGCGACACATAGACCAGGTCGCGATAGGCCAGCTGACCCAGCGTGGCGTCGCGGTCGGCTACGATCAGCGTGCGCAGCGAAAGCACGCCGGTCAGCATGCCGCTCGGATCCTCGGTATAGACGTAGTAGACGCTCTCGAAGTCCTCGTCGAGCTCGCGAATCGCCTCGATGGCGTCACCGACCGTTGCCGTAGCAGGCAGGGAGACAAACTCCGAGGTCATGATGCGGCCGGCGGTGTTGTCCTCGTAGCCCAGCAGATTACGAATCGCCTTCTCCTCCTTGACGCCCATCAGGCGCAAGAGCTTCTCGGCCTTCTCGTAATCGAGCTCGTCGATCAGATCGGCGGCGTCGTCCGGGTCCATCATGGCCAGCATCGACGATGCGTCGGTGTCGGACAGACCCTCGAGCATCTCGGTCATAAGCTCATCGTCATCGAACTCCGAGATGGCCTCGGCGGCCTGGGCAGTATCGAGCTGCGCAAACACCTGCGCACGTAGGCGCGGGTCGAGCTGCTCGATAATGTCGGCGATGTCGGCAGGGTGCAGCTCGCCGAGCGTCTTGTGCGACACCGAGAGTTGAATGTTCTTGGTCGAGCGGTCGAGCAGGTCCATGTAGGACCAAGCGATGATGTCCTCACTGAGCGGCTTGCCCAGGTGCTTCATAAAGCCTTCGACGATATGCTCGAGCGCGGGGCTGATGGCGCGTAGCAGACCGCGGGCACCGACCTCGGCGCCCAGCAGGCGCAGCTGATTTTCGCCCGACATGGAAAACTTGATGTCGTTGACGCGCACGACCTTCATGCCCTGCGTGTCGACAATCTGCTTGTTGAGCACGTCGCGGGCAAGCAGGAGCTCGGTCGGCTGCAGGTACGAAAAACGGATTTCGGTGGCCGGCGACTTAAGGTGTACGCCCGTCTCGTCGATACGGTCGACCCATTTGCGCCAGCTGATCATAAACGGCGTCTTGCCGGGTCCGCGGAACGCGAGCGACGTCACGTGCGGAAAGACTTCGCCGGTAGCAATGCCAAAATCGTTCACAACGCCGAGCTTTTCGCCGTCGACGTCCAAGACCGGCAATTTGAGCATCTCACTCAGATAATTCAATGGTGCTCCCCATCATTATTCCTCCGGACGCGGCCGCGCGTGCGGCGTCCGGGGGCTTCTGGATATGTATACGCATGCGCGGGCGGCACGCCGCTCGACGCTTACACCCCGTGCATGCGCAGAAAGCACCTGCATGGGGTCATCGACTGTATGGTCGAGGTTTGGATTTCACCTGTAACCTTTCTCTTGACCCTCATTAACCGCAGTAACTATAGCATCAGCATCGCCCTGCGGCATCGAATTTATGCGCTGCACATTGCAGGCATACCAAACGCTGACGCATCCGTGACATAGTCATTGGGGACGTTCTTAAATGACTACCCAATAACTACTCTGTGGTGTCGTCGTCCTCGGCAAGCTGGGGGAACACGGCGTCCTCGGGCATGGTGGCCTTCGTCAGCGAGGTGAGCTTTTTGCTCAGCGACGTGTCCGTCTTGACCAGGTCGCTGAGCGTCACGATCTTGTAGCCGTCGGCAATGAGGCCGTCGATAATCTGCGGCAGCGCCTCGAGCGTCTGCTCGGCGCATTCGTCTCTATCGGTGAGCAGCACGATATTGCCCGGCGTCACCGAATCGAGCACCGTCGAGACCTGCTCGTCGGCACCGTTGAGCAGCCAGTCGCCCGAGTCAATATTCCACGAGACCACGGCGGAGACCAGGTCCATCGCATCAATCCAGTTTTGCTCGTCAAAGGCAGCGTAGGGAGCACGCAGCAGCATCGTCTTCACGCCGGTCGCCGACTTAATCGCATCGGTGCCTTTCGTGATCTGTTCGCGTACCGCCTCACGGTCCCGACCCTTGAGCGAATCGTCGCTGTAGCTGTTGGATCCGATCTCGCACCCGGCATCGACAATCGCCTTGGCCGTGGCAGGCGAGGCCTCGGCCGCATCGCCCGAAAGGAAGAACGTCGCGGTGACGCCCTTTTCCTTGAGCACCTGCAGGATCTGCTTGGTGGCGCCGCTCGGACCCTCGTCAAACGTCAGCGCCACGTACTTTTTGTTGCCCTTGGGCGCCACGCTGGCGCACGCAACGACGCAATCGGTGGCGGGCACAACCTCGCCGCGGTCTTGCGTCTTGCCCGACTGCTCACCAACCCACACCTCGGAGCGGCCCTGGACACCCCACGTCTGCACATACTCGATAGCGCCCGTGCCCTCGACCTTGAGCTTGGGCTCGATAACCGTAGCCTGAACCTCGTGCTTCTCGTAGATGTTACGGCCATCCTTGACCGTCACCTTCTCGCCACCCTCAAGTTCGCGGCTATCCCATTTGCCCTGCTTCACGCGCTTGCCGTCGACCTTCACCGACAGCTTTTCGCCCCCATGGCGCTTGAGCACGCCGTCATCGACGGCCAGCAGGTCGCCTGCGTCGTAGGTGTCAGTCAACTCCTGGTCGTCGATGAGATTCTGCAGCGTAGAGCCCACACGCACCGCGGTCTTCTGGCCGTTGAGCTCCACGTCCACACTGCGGTTGACGTAGCCCACGACGGCAGCGATAAACAGCACGAGCGCACAACCCACGGCAATGAGCGCATAGGGCAGGCGAGACGAACGACGGGGTGTGCGGCTGTTGCCGATGCGAGCGCTGCGGTCGCTAAAGCCGCGGCTATGGTTGAGATACATCGCGCCGGGCTTACGGTGACGCTTGCGCTGACCGCTGGGCAGCTGCCCCAGGTCGCGGCGCGCCGTCGGACGCGCACCCGAACGCCCGTTTAAGTTGGATCCGTTTTGGCGCATATGCCCTCCCCCATAAACACAGCAAGCCGGAGCAACAGGTCTCCGGCTTGCCTCCCATCATTTGGTACGTCGCTATTTTGTAGCTTTTGACGAGCCTCCGCTCGCCTTTTGGTATTCGTCCTTAAAGGCCTTGAACATGCCGCGCGTCTTGCCGAGCTGCTTGCCCAGTGCGCGACTGCCCTTGTCCACGGCAACCGATCCCTTGTCGTCGAGCACCTTGGCGCCCTTCTTGACCTTATCGCCCACCACGACACTGGCCTCGGCAGCCTTGGCGGCCGCGCCGCCCGAATACCCGAGCGACTTGACCTCGTCCGAAACGATCATTGCGCCGTCCGCATAACCGCGCAGCATCGTCGGCGGCACCTGCGTGTCACCGACCAAAACACTCGAAGCAGCACCGGCGGTCACATAGAATGCCTGCACGATGCCCGAACGCGGCTTGAACTCCACATCCGAGCAATAGCCCACGACGTCGCCCGATTCCGTGCGCACGTCCATACCGACCCAGATGATGCAATCGTCCAGGTTGATGTCGAGGCGCTTAGCGGCGGCGGCATCGTACGTGTCCTTGACGTCATCGACCGCAATGGCGCCCTCGTAGACACCAATGGCGTCGAGCGCTACGAATCGATCGGGGCGCTCGATCATGCCCGCGATATCGGACTGGCGGACCATAAAGCCGACCACGCGCGTACCGCCCGGGGTAAAGACCGGAAAGTGAATCTTTCCGAGCTTTTTAGGGCTGCGCGGTGTGCCGTCCTTTTTGGTGCGCTTGTCCTCGGTAGGCTTGCGATAGATCTTGGCGCCGACAAAATCCCCGGCGCGCATTATGCCTCGGTCGAGGGCTCCGCAGCCTCGGTATCAGCCTCGACGGCGTTCTCGACCACGACGTCGGCGGCAGGCGTCACGTTGCCGCCCGAAATGGCGTCGTTGAGCTGCTCGCGCAGCTGGTCCATGCGCTCGCGGGCCAGGTCGACCTTGGCGCGCAGGTCGTCGGTCTTGGCGTCGACCATCGGGCCAAAGTCATTCACCGCAGCACGAGCCTCCTCGGCGCTGTGCTCGTAGGTGTCGCGCATATTGTCCCAGGCGTCGTTGGCGATATCGGCAGCCATGGCGCGGGTCTCGGCGCCCGAGCGCGGGGCCAGAGCAACGCCGACAATAGCGCCGGCAGCGGCACCAAAAAGTGCGCCGGAGACAAAGCTGAAAGTCTTACCCATGATCATTCCTCTCCTGCGGGCACGTCGGTGCCCACCGTTTGAATGCTGTCCATTATACCCGCAGCGCATCACTTGCCGCTCCGCTCATCTGCGTACGGCAAAGGCGACGCTCCTATAAGTTGTCAAGAGGCAGTTTGCGGGAGCGCTCTCTCCAATTCG
>DAIMBN010000097.1:0-2900 GCA_036718335.1 Coriobacteriaceae bacterium | reverse complement strand
GTTACGTGCGGCGTGCTGCTCAAGCTCAAGGCGGTCCTCGAGGACGAAAGGCCCGATGTCGTGCTCGTGCACGGCGACACCACGACCAGCTTCGCCGCGGCGCTCGCGTGCTTCTACCTTCAGATCCCCGTGGGCCACGTCGAGGCGGGCCTGCGCACGCACGACATCTACAGCCCCTGGCCGGAGGAGTTCAACCGCCAGGCGGTCGACATCGTGAGCGAGTACTACTTTGCCCCCACCGAGGCCAGTAAGAAGAACCTTCTGGACGAGGGCAAGCCGGAGTCCAAGATCTGGGTCACCGGCAACACCGGCATCGACGCCCTGCGCACCACCGTGCGCGAGGGGTACTCCCATCCCGAGCTCGAGTGGGCCGAGGGCTCCCGTCTCATTCTCATCACGGCCCACCGCCGCGAGAACCTTGGCGAACCCATGCACCGCATGTTCCGCGCCATCCGCCGCGTGATGGAGGAGCACCCCGACACCAAGGCGATCTACCCCATCCACATGAACCCGCTCGTCCGAAAGGCGGCCCATGAGGAGCTCGACGGCTTCGACCGCCTGCACATCATCGACCCGCTCGAGGTATTCGACTTCCACAACTTCATGGCCGCGAGCCACCTCATCCTCACCGACTCGGGTGGCATCCAGGAGGAGGCCCCGAGCCTGGGTAAGCCGGTGCTCGTCATGCGCGACACCACCGAGCGACCCGAGGGCGTTGCCGCCGGCACGCTGAAGCTCGTCGGCACCGAGGAGGACGTCATCTATCGTGAGTTCAGCCGTCTGCTCAGCGATCAGACCGAGTACGAGACCATGAGCCATGCATCGAACCCCTATGGAGATGGGCATGCGAGCGAGCGCATCGCTGAAGTGCTGGCGGGTTAGTAACATGAATGAATGTCTGAAGATATACAAGGCCGCGCACGCCTGTGCGAGCGGTTTGAAAATACTACGGCCCCTCAGTGCCGTGCTACGGCACCTCGACCAGTTCCTTTTCGCTTGTCACATCGGCAGCCGGGCACAAATCGGTGAGGGGTGTGTCTTTCAGCACAACGGCCTCGGTGTCGTAATCTCCGAGCGCGCGGTTATTGGGGACCGTTGCATGTTATATCAACACGTAACCATTGGTGCGTTGGAAGACGGCTCCGAGGATGTGCCATTGATAGGCGACGATGTCGTTATCGGCGCCGGGGCAACCCTTCTTGGCCCCATCAAAGTCGGGAGCGGTGCCAAGATTGGAGCTGGTGCCGTCGTGCTGAGCGACGTTCCCGCGGGCGCCACTGCGGTCGGGATCCCTGCCAAGATTCTAGGTGAGAGCGCATGACGGGCGAGAATCGGTCGGCGGTCATCATGCTTGGCCCCTCACTTGATTCCAGAGGCGGCATGGCTACCGTGGTCAACGGGTACATCAAAGCCGGTATTCGTGACATTTGTGATTTCGAGTACATTGAGACGACTAGACCTGGCAGTGTTGCTGTGAAGGCGCTTGCCGGAATCAGCGCTTATGCAAGGTTCCGTAAAGACCTGCCTGCATGCGATATTGTGCATCTACATATTGGCGCTGGCATTAGCCCGATGCGAAAGTCGTTGTTCGCTAAGGCTGCCAAGAGGGCAGGGAAGGCCGTCGTCATCCACGAGCATAGAGGGGTTCTTGCCGATCTCTACCGGAAGGGCGGATACGACTTTGCTAGGAAAACCCGTGAGCTATATGAACTCGCGGATGTCGCGATCGTGCTTTCAGAGGAGTGGAAGGACTTCTTTGCTGAGAACGTATGTGACCCGTCGAAGGTGGTCGTTCTGCATAACTCGGTCCCTGCTCCCGCTGACGCTCCAGCGCTTGGACGGGAAAAAAGGTTTTATTTCTCGGTCATATGACCGATGTCAAGGGTCCGGATATCCTCGTTAAGGCCATTCCTGAGGTTGTTAAGTCTCACCCTGCCTGTCGTTTCATCTTTGCCGGCGATGGGGACGCCCAACCTTATCGCGATCTTGCGGAGGAGCTTGGCGTCCTTGGTTCTTGTGAATTCGTCGGCTGGGCCACCGACCTAGAGAAGGATAATCTCTTGAGGGATTGCCCCATTTATTGCCAGCCTTCGAGGAACGAAGGTATGCCCATGGCTCTGCTCGAGGCTATGGGCTATGGGCGCGCCTGCATCGCAACGCGCGTGGGCGGCGTTCCCCAGGTTTTAAACGATGGGCGAGATGGCATTCTTGTTGAGCCCCTCGACGATAAAGGCATAGCAAATGCAGTTATTTCTCTCTTAAATCGAATTGACGACGCCCGTAGTCTCGGATTGGCTGCAAGAGAAAAGGTTCAAAGTCGTTTTTGCCCTCAAAAAAATCTCGAACTTTTGAGCCGGATTTATTCAGTGCTTGGATCGTTAAGAAAGGCTTAGATTGAACTCACAGATTAGAAATATATGGCGGATTGTTTATGCTGCATCGGTGAAGTGGTGGCCAAGTTCGACTTATTTTCGTCCGGCTGGAATGGCGAGGGCCTTCTTTGGGCGTCTTATCTGTTCTAGTTTTGGAAAATATGTCAATATTGAGCGCGGGGCAACGTTCTCGTCATCTGTTTCTATTGGAGACAACTCAGGTATCGGAATTAATTGCGAGCTTCATGGTGAAGTTCATGTTGGTAAAAATGTTCTCATGGCACCCGAGTGCGTTTTCTACACCGTAAATCACCGTCACGATCGAATTGATTTACCAATTGGCCAGCAAGGAAACACGGAATCTGATCCCATTTGGATTGGAGATGATGTATGGCTAGGAAGGCGAGTTATGGTAATGCCTGGCGTGCATATAGGAGATGGATGCATCGTTGCCGCTGGGGCTGTTGTTACCAAGGATCTTCCACCTTATAGCGTGGGGGGGGGGGGTTCCTTGTCGCGTAATAGGCT
>DAIMBN010000096.1:0-2905 GCA_036718335.1 Coriobacteriaceae bacterium | reverse complement strand
CCTCGAGCTCGGTATCGGCCACATCGACCTTCGTATTAAAAGCCATGGTTCCTCCTTATGCCTGCCGCGGATGCGACAGTCGAATACATATTAGCGACCACTAAACAGACGGCCGAAGAAGTTGACGATCCCGTTCTCGCCGTCGCGAATCTGGCCAATCACAGCGCCGATCAGCACGAAGAATGCAATGACAAGCGTATCCCACAGGCCGAGCGTGAGCACCAACACGGCGAGGATAAAGCCAGCGACGGCGCCGAGCGTGGTGTTGGGATGACGCACAGCATAGCTCCAGATGGCAGCGCCCGTACCCTTGATGAGACCCATAGCCTCGTCAAAATCCGCGGCTGCCGCATCTTGCAACTCGGTTGCCTCTGCTTTGGAATCAACAGGTTCGCTCGCCGGCGCAGCGCTCTGGTCAATCGTCAGGCGCGGCGTACGAGCGGTCTTATCTTGATTGGTATCACTCACCGGAAACCTCCACGGTCTGGACGGTAGTCTTGGACGGCAAAAAACGGACGCGCGCGGTCGTACCCGGCGTGCCGAGCATGGTGTCGCAAGCTTCCTCGATGCGCTGCTGCATCGCGGTAGCCAGAGATGCCACGTCCTTATCGTCAAGCGCGATAGCCTCGACCTTAAATCGGACGTGCGAATCGTCGGAGCCTTGGACGCGGGCCTCGACATGCTCGACCATCACGCGGTCGTCGCGCTCGGCAGCAGCCCTGGCACACGAAGAAAGCGCCGCAAGGGTAACCTCGATATTGCGTTCCCCCGCCGGATGCACGCAGGACGGCTCGCGACGAGCAAACATCAGGCGGAAGAAGCTTACCAGCACGCCGATCGCCACAACTCCGCCGCATGCCGTCACGACAATGCGCGGCATGGGGTCGCGCATCAGCAGCATAAAGCGATACGTATACGGCCCCCAAAACTGGCAGACAAGCGTACCCAGCGCCACGATGGCGGCGGCAAGATACACAATCGCTAGGGCTCGTTTGAGTACGCGCACGTGGCGCTCCCTTCAAATCTCGGCTCTCGAAATGCAAAACGGTTCGCATCATTATAAAAGAGCCGGGTCCGGTGCTCTACGCACGCGGATCCGGCTCATCTATTCCACGAGGCTTGCATGCTCGCTTCATTATGCCCAGATATGCACGGCTTAACCCGTGCGGGCGCTACTCCTCCTCGAGGGCAGCGATGACCTCGTCGGTCATGTCCATGGTGCTGTAAACATCCTGGACGTCGTCGAGCTCCTCAAGACGGTCGATGAGGCGCTGAACCTTCTTGGCATCGGCGCCGGAGACCTCGGTCGGGGTGGTCGGGACCATGGTGGTCTCGGAGCCCTTGACCTGGACGCCCTGCTCCTCGAGCGCCTTGGAGACAGCCATAACGTCGTTGGCAGCAGTCCAGACGATCCACTCCTCGCCGGCGTCCTCGTAGTCCTCGCCACCGGCCTCGGCGATGGCCATCATGAACTCATCCTCGTCACCGGCAGCACCGTTGGCGATCATGGTCTCCTTCTTGGCGTTCTCGTCCAGGATCTCCTTGGCGACGACAATCTGGCCCTTACGCTCAAACTGGAAGGCGACGGAGCCGGAGGTGCCCAGGTTGCCACCAGCGTGGGAGAAGGCGGAACGGACATCAGCGGCGGTGCGGTTGCGGTTGTCGGTCAGGCAGTCGACGTAGACGGCGACACCGGCGGGACCGTAGCCCTCGTACACGATGTTCTCGTAGACGGCGGCATCGGCACCCGAACCAAAAGCCTTGTCGATAGCGGACTTGATCTTGTCCTTAGGCATGGACTGAGCCTTGGCCTTGGCAACGGCAGCGGCGAGGCTGGCGTTGTTCTCGGGCAGCGGGTCACCGCCGAGACGGGCAGCAACGGTGATGTTGCGGCTGAGCTTGGAGAAGAGGGCGGAACGCTTGGCGTCCTGCGCGCCCTTACGATGCTTGGTTGTGGCCCACTTAGAGTGTCCGGACATACGTGTCTCCTATCGGTTTCGACCTAAAGCCCAGCGCAGATGCTCGGGCAATATAAACAAACGTCGTTATGATATACCTACTGGCCTGCGAGATAAACCCCAAAATGAAGGCGCCGTGATGATGGCCCCTTTGGTGCAAAGAAACCTGACCTCAATGCACCAAGTTAGAACCAGAGGAAGTCGCTGCGGGTGACGGTGGCGCCGATGGCGAAGGGCATGCAGGCGATGACCGGATACAGGTAGCGCATGTAAGTCGAGCCGTTGCACGGGCCAATCAGGCACACGGCGAGCACGCCCAACAGCGGCACCCAGATCGCCAGCGCACGCCATGAATGACGACGCAGTAGGTAGACCACCACGGCGATCATGATCCACACATAGGTGGCCGAGCTCATGGTGAGCGAGATAAACGGGATGCGCTGCACCGCCACACGGTACAGATTGATCAGGTGGTCGCACCAGCGCACCACGTTGCTGTCAACCGGATGGAAGTCGAAGTACTTGAGGTTGTCGGGACGCACCATGATCTCGGCGCTACGCGCCGTGCTGTAGACCCATGCATCGCGCGCGCTCGGATAAAAATAACCATAGTAGTTATTGATAAGCGCCGAGATATAGCACTCGGGATCCTTTTTGAACATCTGGGCCCACACCTCAAAATAGGCATCGATGTCCTCCTGCGAGGCGTACTCGTTAAAGCAGTTCTTGACGGCATCGGACTTGTCGGGGTTGTAGCGGCGGCCCAGGTTCTCGTACTTGAGTACGCGATCGATCACGGCACGCTCTTCGTCGGTCACCGAACCGTCGCAAGGAGCCTCCACGATGGTGCCGTCCTCCTTAACCGTGGGGTTGACACCCGAGTTGAGGCCGTCGTGCTTTTGGACGAAACGAGCCGTCTGCTGGAACGGAATCGAGAGGATTTCGCG
>DAIMBN010000036.1:584-19961 GCA_036718335.1 Coriobacteriaceae bacterium | reverse complement strand
GCACATTAAGTGCTCTTCGGCTCGTGCGGAACTTGCAGCGAGCAAAGGTAAGAACGCCCCGCCACATCGTTAACTCGCATGATGATAGCAAATACAACAAGCGAGATGCCTGCGACTTGCAGGCATCTCGCTTTATCTAAATAACGTGGTTGAAACTCAACCTTTATGTGAGGCTCTTACCTTATCGATAAGATACGGACTGCTGAGAATCCTTCACGACTACATCGTGGGCGCCGCCTTCGACGATGGAGGTGGAGCTGACCAGGGTCAGGCGTGCCTTTTCCTGGAGCTCGGGGATCGAGAGGGCACCGCAGTTGCACATCGTGGACTTGACCTTGTAGAGCGTACCGCCCACGCCGTCCTTGAGGGAGCCGGCGTAGGGAACGTAGGAGTCGACGCCCTCGACGAAGCTGAGCTTTGCGGCGCCGCCCAGGTCGTAGCGCTGCCAGTTGCGGGCACGCGCAGAACCCTCGCCCCAGTACTCCTTCATGTACTGGCCATTGACGTTGACGCGCTCGGTCGGGCTCTCGTCAAAGCGGGCGAAGTAACGGCCCAGCATCATAAAGTCTGCACCCATGGCAAGGGCGAGCGTCATGTGGTAGTCGTAGACGATACCGCCGTCGGAGCACACAGGCACGTAGACGCCGGTCTCCTCGTAGTACTCGTCACGAGCGCGGCAGACGTCGATCAACGCGGTGGCCTGGCCACGGCCGATGCCCTTGGTCTCGCGGGTAATGCAGATGGAACCGCCGCCGATACCGACCTTGATGAAGTCGGCACCGCAATCGGCCAGGAAGCGGAAGCCCTCGGCGTCGACGACGTTACCGGCACCGACCTTGACGTCCTCGCCGTAGTTGGCGCGAATCCACTCGATAGTGCGCTTCTGCCACTCGCTGAAGCCCTCGGAGGAGTCGATGCACAGAACGTCGGCACCGGCCTCGATGAGCAGCGGCACGCGCTCGGCATAGTCGCGGGTGTTGATACCGGCGCCGACCATGTAGCGCTTGTCGTTATCGAGCAGCTCGTTGGGGTTGGTCTTGTGGCTGTCGTAGTCCTTGCGAAACACAATGCCCATGAGGTGATCGTTGTCGTCGACGATCGGCAGGGCGTTAAGCTTGTTATCCCAGATGACGTCGTTGGCAACCTTGAGGCTGATGTTCTTGTCGCCCACGATGAGCTGCTCACGCGGGGTCATGAACTCGGAGACCTTTGTCTGGTGGTCATCGCGGCTGGGGCGATAGTCACGGCTGGTGACGATGCCCAGGAGCTTACCCTTGGGAGTGCCGTCGTCGGTGACCGGCATGGTGGAGTGACCGGTCTTCTCCTTGAGCTCGATGACCTGCTCCATAGTCATGTCGGGGGTCAGGGTGGAATCGGACTGAACGAAGCCGGCCTTGTGATCCTTGACGGCCTTGACCATAGCGGCCTCGGACTCGGCGCTCTGGGAACCGTAAATGAAGGACAGGCCACCCTCGGTAGCGAGCGCGACACCCATGTCGACGCCCGAGACGGACTGCATGATGGCGGAAACCATGGGGATGTTCAGGGTGATTGCCGGCTTCTCACCGCGCTTAAAGCGGGTTAGCGGCGTCTTAAGAGAGACGTTGTTGGGAATGCACTGCGAGGACGAGTAACCAGGGACCAGCAGATACTCCGAAAACGTGTGGGACTCACCGGGAAAGAACGTAGCCATGTTTCTCCTTTTTTCCATGCGACCGGTCGGCTGCAGGCCTCGTAGGACCCAGCCCAACCTTGGGCGCCCAATACTGGGGAAGTATCTTAACGCACTTTGACTGCTACAATGCATGATTTAAGAAGAGCACATGAGGGTTTGACGCAGGCTTTGCGTTTGCCCAGCAAACACTTTAGCGGGGAGACGTGGAGCACATGGAGTACAAGACGACGGCAAAGTTGGTCATTCAAGCGTGCGACAAGGATCTGCCGGGTGTGTTCGGCCACGGCTGCGTCTTGCTGCTACAGGGTATTGCCCGCGAGCACTCGCTCAACCGCGCCGCCAAGAGCATGGGCATGGCCTATTCCAAAGCGTGGCGCATTGTAAACGAGGCCGAAGGCCAGCTAGGCTGCAAGCTCATCAAACGCGACGGCGCCCGCGGATCCACGCTCACCCCCGCTGGAGAGCGAGCCATAGCGGTCTACGAGGAGCTGCAGACCGACATCAACAACGTCATCGCCACCAAAGCCGACGCCCTCATCGCCAGCATTAAAGAGTAGCCCATTTGGGACGGGGCCTTATAGCCACACAACCCCTTCTCATAAGTTGCGGTGAAATAGGGACTGTTTATGCGGTTAAAGCCGTAAATCAATCCCTATTTCACCGCAACTTATGGAGTCGAGGATGATTTAGCTAGTTGCGGAGGGCGTTGTCTAGGGTGGCGGCCACGATCAAGGGGTCATCGGTGCCGGCGAAGAGGCGGACGGTGCTCCCCTGTTTGCCACGTGGGGTCGAAAGACGCGTCGTTGCGCCGCCAGCGGGCGATGTGCGAAACTCCCCCGGCAAAGCATCGAACAGCACCCCCGCGCTGCGCTCGATAAGGTCAAATTCAACTGTCGGGCCAAAGCCGTGCTCGAGGATTCCCGTTGCAACCGAATGGTCGGGATGCGAGCTCAGCCCGGGATAGTGCACGTTGCGCACCATCTCGTTGGCGGCCAGATACTCGGCCAGCGCACGTGCGCGGTCGAAATGTGCCTGCATGCGGACATCGAGCGAGTCCAGTCCCCGATCCAGCACACCGGCCTCGTCAGCAGTCAATTCAAGCTTGGCCAAGCCACAGCCCTCGAGCAGGGCATGCGCGCACTCAGCCGCGGCATCCACGCGATGGCGCTTGAGCTGTGAGCGCGCGACCGATACGGCAACCAACTTGCGCGGAGCATCACCGGCGCATACGCGATCGAGCGCCTCGAGCGACAGCGCGGCACCCAGCCGCAGCGAATCGCAGCCAAAAGCCGACGCCACCGTGTTATCCACCACAAACAGCGCGTGGGCCTCACGAGCAGCGCGGCCCAGAGCGCGCAGATCGGGCACACGCAGACCAAACCCGCCGATGGAGTTGACGAACCACCACAAGTGCGGACCCTCGACATCAAACGAAGCATCAAAACCCTCGGACGCGGCGGTAAACGCCGCAACCGACGGCGGGTCCACGAGCACAACGTCGCAACCATCAAAGCCGTGCGCAAACGCATCAGCAAAGTCATCGGCAAACGCAACCAGACGATCGCCGGGACGTACAACCCCCAGCAGAGACAGCGCCGCCGGCACATGCAGGGCCGCAACAAGACGCGCCTCACGCGCGCCAGTCCTTGCAGCCCAGGCCTCTTCTAGCTGCTGTACGCCCATACGGCAACCTCCCTTCATTAACAAAAACCCACGATGCGGATGTTTCCCGCATCGTGGGTAACGGCTGCAGTATAGCGCCGATATGCGACGAATCGCCTAGATGATGAGCGTATGATAGGTCACGCTCGCACCCGGGGCGTCAACGGTCACGCCATAGGCCTCGGGATAGATGCGCGTCGAGAACACGAGCGCGCCATCGTTCACAAACACCTCGACCGACGAGACATCGCCGACAATGCGCACGTTACGAACCTCGTCGATAGGCTCCCAGCGCACAGTACGACCGCAGCCGGCAGAAGCGCGGCCCTCATCGGTAAATCGCATCTCAAAGCGCGGGGGCAGTTCGTCCTCGACGGGCACAAACGCCAGCTTCAGCTCGCCATCAACGGTCGCGGTAAACGCGCCGTCGACACCGTCGATAACAACGTCAAAGCAGGAATCGCCAGCAACCTCCAACGAGCCCTCCCCCACACGCACCGAGGCATAATGGAGCTCGATCTCGCGCGCCGGCTGCTGCAGCACAACGCCGCCGGCACCGGCTGTAAGCTCACGCGGCACCGTCATGCAGTGCTGCCAGCCGCACGCCACGGTGGGTGCGTTGCCATAGGTCGGCTCATCGGGCATGCCCATCCAGCCGATCAGAATGTGGCGACCGTCCTCAGCCGTGAACTCCTGCGGAGCATAGAAGTCAAAACCGGCGTCCCACAGGCGGAACTCGCCCAGCTCATAGGTACCGTCAACACCGGTAATGTCGCCCGTTACAGGCATGTAGCCAGCAGCGTACACGTTGCCGCGGTCCCAACGACCGCCCTCGAGCCCCTGAGGAGAGAAGGACAGAAACTTCACCGGCACACCGTCATCGGCCTTAAGCTCAAGATACCCCGGGCACTCCCACATAAAGCCAAAACGCTCGGGCGTAGACACGCGGCTCTCGAGCTCCCAACTCAGCATATCGGCCGAGCCATACACCAGGATCTCGCCCACATCGCGCCCGGCACCCTCGCCGTGCATGGCGCAAAATCGACTATCGACATGCGGCCCATCCACGCGACGACGCGCGCCCAGCACCATGTGATAACGCCCGTCCGCGTCACGCCACGCCTTGGGATCGCGCACATGGCAGGTCAAATCATCGGGATAATCCTCGGACGCCAGCACCACGCGCTTTTGGCTGAACTCCCGACCGGCAAGACCATCAACGCTCTCAACATAGACGGTATCGGCACGACGGCCGGTATTGACGTAGTCGAATGTGCCGTCTGCATCGGAAAGCTTAACGTTGCCTGTGTACAGCACGCGAATGCGACCGTCCTCGACAAGCGCGGAGCCCGAATACACGCCATGGCAATCGAACGGCTCGTCGGGCAACAGCGGGGCGCCAACGTAGTCCCACGTCATAAGGTCGCGGCTCGTCGCATGACCCCAGGCCTTAACGCCGCCCTCGACATCAAACGGCGCATACTGAAAATAGGCATGGAACACGCCATCTGCCTGGCAAAGACCGTTGGGGTCATTGAGCCAACCCACCGGCGGCATAATGTGGAAATGCTGGCCATACGCGCCATGACCGCACTCAGAGGCGGTAGCGTCAACAGCGGCAACCAGCTTTGCAAGGTCGCGACCAAGTGCATTAGACATATCAAAGTCCTAACGGATCGTAAGTAACAAGGCGCCAGAGAACGGCACCAGATACAGGAAACGCCCGTGAGCATACAACCCGCGGGCATCCCCTCAATCAAAAGCTCTTAGGCCTGCTCGGAAGCCTTGGGCTCGTCCTTGTACAGGACAAACGAGACGGCAAAGGACACGACCGCGGCGACCGCAAACATGATCGCGTACTGCACGGGCTGGGCCAGGCACAGCAGGATACCGAAGATGCCGGTAACGCCCGTGCCGGAGGCAGCCAACGAGGTGAGCGCGCAGACCAAGGCACCGCAACCGCCGCCGATGCAACCGGCGATGAAGGGCTTAAAGAAGCGCAGGTTCACACCAAAGATGGCAGGCTCGGTAATGCCCATGAAGGCGGACAGAGCCGAAGGAAGCGCCAGGCCCTTGATCTTGGCATCGCGGGTCTTAAAGGCAACGGCAAGTGCGGCGCCACCCTGGGCGATATTGGCAGCGCTGGCGATGGGCAGCCAGTAGGTCACGCCATACTGGGCGAGCTGGCCCAGGTCGATGGCGGTGTACATCTGGTGGATACCGGTAACGACCGTGGGAGCATAGAACAGGCCGACGATAAAGGAACCGATGCCGAAGGGCAGGGTCAGCAGGGCCTGGATCAGACCGAGGATGGCGTTCTCGGCCCACACGAAGATGGGGCCGACGGCAACGAGCGTCACGAGCACGGTCACGAACACCGAAACGAGCGGGGTCACAAAGAGGTCGAACATCTCGGGAACGATCTTGTGCAGGCGCTTCTCGAGGAAGGCCAGAATGGCGCAGGCGATGACGATCGGGATCACATGGCCCTGATAACCGACCCACTCAAAGCTGTACACGCCGGGAATGACAGTGACCATGGTCTGCACGCCCTCGGAGGCAACCGTATAGGCGCTCTGCAGCGAGGAGTTGATAAACGCACCGCCGACGACGGCGCCCAGATACGGGTTGGCGCCAAATGCCTTAGCGGCGGAGTAGCCGATCAGGATCTGCAGAATGCTAAAGGACGTGCCCGAGACCAGGTCGGCGATCTTGTAGATAAAGTTATTGGTGTCGAGCGCGATAAAGCCGTTGGAGGCCATAAAGTTGAGGGCACTCATAATGCCCAGCAGCAGGCCCGAAGCCACGATGGCGGGGATGATGGGGACAAAGACGTCGCCGAGCACCTTAATGGCACGCATAAAGATGTTCTGCTGCTGCGCCGCGGCCTCCTTGACCTCGGCCTTGGTGGCAGCCTCGACGCCGCTGAGCGCAATGAACTCGTCGTAGACCTTATTGACGGTGCCAGTGCCAAAAATAATCTGGAGCTGGCCCTGGGCCTCAAAGACGCCCTTAGCGCCGTCGATATTCTCGAGGGCCTCCTTGTTAACCTTGGAATTATCGGCAATCACCAGGCGTAGACGCGTGGCGCAGTGTGCGGCCGAAACAACGTTGTCGGCGCCACCGACGTTGTCGAGCACCTCTTGGGCTGATTTGCGGTAGTCCATGACTTCCCTTTCCTCCAACGGGCGCATCTGCACCCGGCCATCTTTGACACTTACACTGTAATCGTTTTCAGCTTCATATGTCTGTAATCGTTTTCACAGTAGGGTGAACGGTAGGAAAAAGCCGGCGAATGGTAGTTTTGAGACAAAAACTGGGGATTCAAAGGCAGGCAGACGTGCCCAAGGTCTAGACATTCATAAGCTGATGCCCGAGCTTGAGCGTCTTGAGACCGCTCTCCCCCTCCTCGCCATCGAGCGAGTTGAGCAACATATTGGTCGCCTCGACGCCGCTGGTCAGGTAGCCATAATGCACGGTGGGAATGCCGCCCGTCAGCGCGCGCAAAAATGCGTTGTCGCCGAAGCCGCTCACGCGACGCACGCCCTCGCCCATGCCACGCACCTCGTCAAGAGCGCGCAGGGCGCCGGCAGCCATAGTGTCGGTCGCGCACGCGATAAACGAAACATCGGGGGCATCGGCAAGCAGCTCGCGCGCAGCGCGATAGCCCGAGTCGAGCGTAAACGAGCCCAGGCGAATCAAGGCGGCATCGAGCGGGTTACCCGCGGCGCGCAAGCCGGCCTCAAAACCGCGACGGCGGTCATAACCGGCCGCGCGGTCCTCTTCGGTAACTCCGATGTAGGCGATCTTGCCATCCACCCGACCCGCAAGCGCACTGCCGAGCTCAAAGGCAGCCTCGTAATCGTCGTGATAGACGCACGCCGCGCCCTCGACATGTTGGCCGATCAACACAATGGGTACACGGCACGACTCAATCGCGCGACGGTGCTCGTCGGTGATCATAGTTGCCACCAGAACAATGCCGTCAACCGGGTGGTTTTGGAATAAATCGAGGTATTCGAGCTCACGATCGGCCGCGTTGTCGGTGTTGGCAAGCAGCATCTGGTAGCCACGGCGACCGAGCACCTGACCAATGCCGGCGGTAATGCGGCTCACGGATTCCGAGTTGATCTTAGGCACGATAACGCCGATGAGCTTAGTGGAACCGGTGCGCAGCGCGCGAGCCTGGCTGGATCGCACGTATCCGGTCAGCTCGATTGCCTGCTTAATGCGCTCGGCCTTGTCCGCCGAGATATATCCACCGTTGAGGTAGCGCGAGACGGCGGCGCTCGAAACGCCGGCCAGCTCGGCCACATCTTTCATCTTTACCACGAGCACCCCTGTCGTTGAAATCGCTTTCACCATAATACCCACGAACGCGCTCAATGTATCAACTCGCCCATCCAGGTCGAGCAAGCGCCAGCGAGCGGGCAGCTGCCGTGGCGAGGTGACGCGAAAGAGGAGCGGAGCGTACTTTATGTACGCGAGCGACGGTTTGAGCGGCAGATCGCCCGGCAGATGCCCGCGCAGCGTCGAGCGGTCCGGCGTTTGTTAAAACGCCGGAACAAAGTTAGCCGTGGTACTCGCCGTTGTACTGGATGAGCGTCAGGTCCTCCACGCCATCGAGCGCGCGAATGGCGTCCGCATAGGGCATGTCAACGCCGTCCGAGAACACCTCCACGGCCATCTCGACCTTGTCGCCGCGCATGGTCTTGGACTTGACGGTAAACTTGGTGCGCCCAAATGCACGCACGATATCGTCGCCAGTGGTCTGACCCGTGTAGTGGATGACCATCATGTAAACGCGCGCCTTGTCCTGGTGGCTCGCAAAGCCGGCGATCATCACCACGATCACCACCGCCGTGAGCCCCACGAGTGCGTACATGCCGGCACCCGCCGTAATGCCCGTGGTAATGGCCCAAAACAGGTACAGCAGGTCGAGCGGGTCCTTGACCGCCGTACGGTAGCGGACGATAGACAGAGCACCGACCATACCGAGCGAGATGACCACGTTAGTCGAAATCGCGAGCGTGACCATGCAGGTGAGTACGCACATGCCCACGAGCGTCACGGCAAAGCTACGCGAATACACCACGCCGGTAAAAAAGCGCTTGTACACGTAATAGATCAGGATGCCCATGGCGAGCGCCACGAGCAGCGACAGGCCAATCTTGGCAGGGTCGACCTGACCAAACGCCTCCAAGACGGAGTTCCTAAAAAAGTCCCTGGTGCTCATGGTCTAAATATCCCCTCGGTTCTCAAAATCCGATTCCCAGTAATTAAATCCGCGCAGGTAGGCGGTCTTTTCGTAACACAGGCAGTACTTGGAGACCGCCGTAAGCTCGGCCGCTCCCGGCGGCACCATATCACGCACCAGCTGCGGGCAAAACTCCGTAAACTTGACCTCCATCACCAGCTTGCCGGGCTCCAGGACCGGCAGCGCGGGCAGCATCGCGTCAAAGATATCGAAGCTTCCCACCACGGCACGCACGTTCATGTCAAACGTAATGCGCACGGTGCCCTCATCCATCACCCACGGCTCGCGCTCGTAGTCCACAATAGTCCGCGGGCGCATCATGTTGCAGATGCACTCGATGTAGAACTCTCGGCAGAGCGGATAGGGGCTCCTCAGCAAAAAGTCGTAGTCGCCAGCCAGGATCTGCTCAAACTCGCCGCGCGTAAGCGGCGCGTCCTCCTTATAGATCCAGCTGCCGAACTTCTTTTTGCGCTCGAGCTTAATCACCTTGTCGCTGCCGTTATAGATGCGCACGCGATACTTTTTGCGCATGAGAATACCGGCGTCTTTTTCCTCGTAGGCCGAGTTGCAGTAGTCGTCAAAATACAGGCTGCGAATGGTGTAACCACCCGCCCGCGCATGCTTGTCCAGTTTAAAAACCGGCGCCATGCGACAGGCAAGCGCGGAGTGCTCGCCCTCGTTAATGAGATATTTGAGCTCGTGGCGGTAACGCTCCTGCGTGGTACGCACAGGCGGAGCCGCCAAGCGCTCAAGCAGCGCGCTAGCCCTCCTCATACGTGTCCTCCACGACCTTACCGCCGTCTTGCACGTAAAAGCACTTCATGCCGTAGTGCTTGCCGTCGTCGGTCACATAGTAGTCAAACGCATCTTGCCTATAACCGTCGGAGTTGGTGGCACGCACGCGCACAAAATACTGGCCGGCATCGGGCGCATCGCAGGTCACCTCGGGAAGCAGCACGTCCTCGGCCTTAAAGACCACGTCGCTAATGGCATAGTCACGAGCAAGCTCCACAGTGTAGCGAATGTCGCGCGCCTCAAAGTCGTAGGACGCATCCCAGTTAATACGCAGCTTACCGTTATCGATCTGCGGAACGCCGATGTAGAACGGCATGGGCTTTTTATAGCTCTCGCGAAAGCTCTTATAGTTCTCCTCGATCTCGGAGGGAATAGCCGCGGCGATCTGCTCGTATTGGTCCTTGGTGACAGGCAGATGGTCAATATCGGGCGAAGCAAAGACCAGGGATTCAGTCACCTCGCGGTAGTGCTTGATCATCTTGCTCAGGCGTGCCTCGGTCATATACGAACGCAGGTCCTTGACGGCGCGGTCGAGCTCGCTGCGGAACGATTTGCTGCGCAGCGCACGATTGAACAGTACGTTGCCCCAGTAGTTGCTTGCACCGCGCTCCCAGCTCGCGTAGTCCGAAAACCCGGTAAGAGAAAGCTCCAGCTTACGCAGCATGCCGTCGTTATCCCAATCTAAAAAGTACCAGGTATTTGAGTTGAGAGGGCTGTACAGATAGCAGTTACGGTTCTGCGTATCGCAGTTGCCCGTCAGGATCTGAAACGCCAGCCAATAGACCAGATTTTCGGTATCAAAGTAGGTGTCGAGCACGTCATCGATCTTTTGCGATTCGTCGTTGAGCGCATCGAGCATCCCGATGAGCTTGGTGTGGTCCGAATCGCCTTTAATCTCGAGCATGCCCTCAAAGTTTGCCTGGTTGTAGTCGGGGTCGTCAGCAAGCTTAATGGTGTCCTCGCAGCGATGGAAATCGAAGCTGTTCACCTTGTACAGATGCCCGTTCTTATCCAAGCCGTGCGCCTTAAGCGCCGTCTTATTGAGCTGCTCCACCTGCGTAAACAGGCCGTAGTCCTCAAAGGTATCGTTGGACTTTTCGGTCTGGTCGCACACCCACAGATGCACAAACTGCGTGCGCAGGCCCATCATCTGGGGAATCCCGCGGATAAGGTCGTAGGCCATCTTGTTGCGAAAACGCATACCCTCGCCCATGTGCTTGTTGAGCGCAATCGCGCGCTGTTGGCGCCAGGTACCCTTGCCCTTTTTGAGCTCCACCTTGTAATTCTTTTGCGAGTTATTGCTC
The DNA here is from genome assembly GCA_036718335.1 of Coriobacteriaceae bacterium. Classification (GTDB taxonomy): domain Bacteria; phylum Actinomycetota; class Coriobacteriia; order Coriobacteriales; family Coriobacteriaceae; genus Collinsella. Next base: position 9,268 of record DAIMBN010000036.1, on the reverse strand, counting down.
GATGTCTGACCGCGCACCTGCACGGTGGCATTGGGCGCTTCCTCGCCATAGCCAACCTCGCCGGCCACCGGGCCGTCTTCGTCGCCCGGCTGCAGCAGGCCCATAACCTGATAGCGCGTCACACCCATGTCGGCATAGTCATACACCGAGTACGTATTGATCTCGGCCCAGCTGTGGTCGGTGTTCTCGGACCTGTTACCGCGCGAGACGGTCAGGTACATGGTCACAATGCCCGAGTCATCGTAGACCTCGTAGAGCTCGTCCTTGTCGCGCAGGTGCTTGGCCTCATTCGAGGCCTCAGCCTTTTTAATCTTGTCCTGCTTTTTGACCTTTTTGGTCGAGGAGTCTTCCTGCACCGAGCAGCCCGAAAGCAACAGCGCACCGGCAGCCGCCTCAAACAGGCGACGGCGAGACATCATCCTATCGGTCATCAGAACCTCCCCAATGCTTGCGATACACGCGAACTACTGCGCGCTCAAACGCGCCGTGCGGCACGCCCATATGTCGGCCTTCCTCATAGCGCTGTTCGGCACGGTCGAGCAAGCGGCCCAGCTGTGTAAAGCGACCCGTCTTGTCGGTCGCCACAATGGGCTGCTGGCTCAGGATACGATACGGCAAGTTGGCGGTATAGGTATCGAGCCGCACCAGCGCCACGATAAAAAACACCGCCGCACCCAACAAAAAGCCAAAGCCGTAAAACTGCTGCGGCAATAGCAACGAAACGGCAGTCGCCAGCCCGGCCACACCGGCAAACAGGCCCGAAGCCAGCACGGCCCCCTTATAGTCGGTAAAGTACAGCAAGATAAGCATCACCGTATTGCCCACGGCATACAGGCCATAGCCCACGCACAGCGTGCGAAAATACCCGTGCATAAGGTTGTTAAAGCCCAACGGTAGGGCCGACAGCACCGTGGTCTCGAGCGAAATGACCGCCGCGGTCACAAACAGCTGCTTGAGCGCACAAAAGCGCAGTTCGCTGTTGAGCGTGGAGAGCATCTCCTCCTCTGCCACCACAATATCGCCTACCACGCCGCCGTCATTGAACAGGCTGTAGTAGTCGCGGTAGCGCGGATAGAAGTTGACCTCGACCGAGACCACAAAGTTGACGGTCGTGACCAGGATCGTCAAAAACGCAATGAGCGCCGGCACATCGTAGTAGGGCGCACCATAAAACAAGCCCTTGACCTGCACGCCAATGGGACCGGCCCAAATAATCACCAGGTGCGCAAAGAGTCCCAGATTGGTTAACAGACCCGTGAGCGCCAGCGGCATAAACTGATCGAGCCACCGCAAAAAGGGCCAGGGGCTGCGGTCGCTCTGAGGAAAATACCGGTACAGCAGCACCACGTCCCAGGCGAGCATGACGCCGTAGCCCAGAGCAATTGACGCCAACAGGCCCTCGACCGGCGGCAGTCCCAGCGCCAGCGCGGCCAGGGCGCACAGGCACGCCACGCCAATGGCAGCCGCAAAGCTGCACAGGATGCCGCGGTAATCCTTGATGGCCGTGAGGTAACTCATGCCGTTCCAGTTGACGATCATATTGTTGAACAGCCACAGGCACAGCAGCCCCTGCAGCAGCGTGGCGCCCGAGAACAGCAAAAAGACGCCGTAGAGCACCGTGCCCGCAACGAGCATGATGGTATTAGATCCCCAAAACGAAGGCAGGATCTCATCCTCGCGCTCGGCAAACAACATATCGGCCAAAAAGCGCGTGACCGGCATAGAGAAAAAGCTCGTGAGCAAAAGTGAGGCCAGCAGTGTGTAGGTCACCATGCACACCAGCAGATCCTGGTTGGCACGGCCCACACCCCACAGACCGCACAGCACCAAGATACCCACCTGGAGCAGCACGCCCAACAGCATGGGACCCGTGCACACAATGCCGGCGTAGCCGTAAGCACGCATCGTGGCAAACAGGCCCTTGCGCCTAAACAGGCGCTTGAGCTCAAAACCAATTCCGGCCATCGGCTACTCCCCCTCTCTGGGCAGGTTAAACGCACACGCCGTCTCGTCGTACAGCGCGCGATAGTTGGCGAGCATCTGCTCGTGCAAAAAGTACGTGGCAACGCGACGCTGCCCGCGCTCCCCCATCTCAATGCGACGGGCGCGGCTCACGCACATGCGCTCCATGGCATCGGCCAGGCCCTTGCGATACATGGGCGGCGTCACAAAACCCGCCACGCCAAAGTCGTCGCCCGGGGCGCCTTCGAGCAGCTCACGGCAGCAGCCCACCTCGGTCGTCACGCAGGGACGACGCGCTGCAAGCGACTCCAGCACGCTAAGCGGCTGGCCCTCGGAGATGCTCGTCAAAATGGTAAAGTCGAGCTTTTCCATGTACTCGACCACGTTGACGCGACCGGTAAAGATCAGGTCGCGCACGCCCAGGGTATCGACCAGCGCGTGGCACTCGGCGCCGTACTCTTCGTCGTCCACGCCGCCCATGATGTGCAGGCGCACCTTGGGCAGGCGCTCGTGCAACTCAAAGAAGGCATAGATCATGGTCTTGACGTCCTTGATGGGCGCCAGGCGCACCACAGCGCCAATGTCCACCCAGCCGTCATCGGGCTTTAAGGGAATGTCCTTAAAGCGGTTGAACAGGATGCCGTTGGGGATGACCAGGCATTTGTCCGCATCGCAGCCCATATCGATCTGCGTCTTGCGGGCGTTATGGAACAAACTCGTCACGCGGAAGGCGCGGCGGTAGATCTCCTCCGAAAGCAGGTAGAAAAAGCGGATCCAGCGGTCCTTAAACGACGGCACCACCCAGTCGGCGCGAATGATCTCTTCCTCGCGCTCGCGGGTATAGATGCCGTGCTCGGTCAGCAGCACCGGCGCATGGGAAACGCTTGAGCCCAGGCAGGCGAGCAGGCCGCCGTAGCCGGTCGAGATGGCATGGTACACATCGGCCACCGGCACCTCGCTGCCCAGCAGGTAGAGCACGGGCAGCAACATGGAGCGCATGGTGTGGAATGCATCGGCAAAGGGCGTGTAGGGGTACTCGGCCAGGCAAACATCGCGGAAGATTTCCATAAACGTGCGGCTTTGCAAAAACGAGAGCGGATGCACGCGACGGCGCTGGAAGATATCGAACAGAACATCCCAATCCGGATTGGAGAGCGACACCAGGCGGCGCAGCGCCTCGCGCTCGCGGTCATCAAAACTGGCTTCGTGCTGCTCGCCCGAAAGCCGCAGGGCGTCGTCCAGGAACACCTCGTGCACCTCGACCACGTTGCCGGGCAGCTCGTAGACAAACTTGCCGCGGTCGGCAGCATGTGCGCCGATCACCCACAACACAAACTCGTGCTCGGGCATGGCCTGGATATAGCCATGCATCCAGGTAGATACGCCGCCGTGCACATAGGGGTAGCAACCCTCGAGTACCAAGCATATTCTCATTTGTCGCCACCCTCCTTGCGCTCGATCGTCACGGTCATATCATTTGCCTTGAGCAGATACAGATTGCCCGTAAGGTGCGTCAGTTCGCCACCCGTGACTGCACCCGGCTCGCCATTATTGGCGCGGAACATGAGCCACGCCTCGTCGTGGAAATTGCCCAGGCTGAGCGTCCAGGCATCCGCACTGGTATCCACGCTCACCGTAACCGACGAAAAGCGCTGGATGGCACCGGAGCACTCCGAGCCGGTCTGGCGGCGCAGGTCGGGCGCAGACTTGGTAAGCCAGTCCAGGTAGTCGGTCAGGCCGCCCTTGTAGACTTCCCAGCCCTCCTTGGCGCCGCGATCGGGATCGAGCAGGTCGTCCGGATGCATAAAGTGCGTGCTCACGTAGTGCATGTTGAGCTCGGACACGGCTGCCAGGCGCATATAGGAATCGTCGACCATGCCGCCCGAAACAATGCGCGGCTGCTCCACAATGCCATCGCTCGCCACGCCAAACTCCTGTACGTACGGCAGGTCGGTGCCGTCCTCAAAATACGTGCTGGCGATGGTCTTAATGCGCGGAACGTCGGTGCCGATGAGCTTGCGCGCGCGGGCCGAAAGGATATTTGACGGCGGCACGTAAACCGAGCCGTGAGCGTTGGGCAGGACCTCGTCCTGAAACGCGATAAGTTCGTTGAGCGAAGCGACGAGCGTCTCTTTGTTCTTCCAGGTCTTGTAGACGTACAGCGTGCCGTAGTCGGTGTCCCAGAGCGCCAGAGGCTGATGGTTGTAGCCGTGAAAGCCCAGCTCTCCGCCCATCTGCAGCAGCATACCGCCAAAATAGCGGAACTGCGTGGTATCGGGTTGGCGCGCGGGCTCGGTCTGGTTGACCGCGTCCTCGTAGTTTTCGATCATCACGCCGGTATAGCGAATGCCGTATTTTTGCGCAAGCTTTTGCAGATCGGGCCACCAGACCTTGGTGTAAAAATCGGCAATGGAAAGGCCGTAGTCACGCTTGATATAAGTACCATCGCCCGAGGGCACGGGGCTAGGAAAGTCGTCCAAATAGAACACGGCGCTGTTGATGACCGGATAGGCCGTGGCATCACCCAGCAAGCTTATGGCCGAAGCATAGAACCCACGCATGACCTTGTCGTAGATACCAATGTTGCACACCACGGTGTGACCACAGCCGCAATCGTTAGACCAAATGAGCGGCGTGCCCGCGTCACCGGTCTTTGCCCATACGTGCGCCGTTTCGCGCAATGAAACCGAAAGCGAAGAATCGAAGGGATCCGAGAACTCGTAGCGCTCTCCTCCGCCCAACATAAAGTCATCGCTCGGAACGATACTTTCGGCTGTCGCATAGTCATATCCGGCCGATTCGATCCCAAGCTTGGAAGCAATAGCCTGCAGGCAGTTCGAGTTATCTGGCGTCATGCCCAGCATGAGTGAGCCGCCCGCACTCACCCAACTCATAATGTCGCTCAGGTGCGTACCGAGCCCATCGAGCGACGGCATGAGCAAAATCACGCGATCGAAGGAGGTCAGCGAGGGAATGGCATCCGCACCATCCAGGGCAAGGTCCACGTCGCGGTGCGTGATCTTCATGTCGAGCAGGATCTGGTCGAACTGGTCTTTAACGTCGTCAACACCATCTTGGTCCGAGTCGGTAATGACCAGGCACGTGGGCTTTTGGCCAAAGATTGCCGAGGCGGCCGGCACTGCATCGTTGGCGGCAAGCATCCCCAGCTTATGCTGGCCCGCGCTGTACTGCACGCCGGCACGCTCCACCAGCAACACGGCGGCCATGGCAATAAAGACCGCCCACACCACGAGGAGTCCCATCCAACGAAAGCGGCCTGCACGGTCGCGGATATGTTGCGCCACGCTCATCGGACCTCCTCCCCGTCGCGCCAAAACGCCAACTTTTCGCGGTTGTCGGCGCTCAAATACACATGTTGCTTGTCAATCGCATCGATCACACGGTGGACCTCGTCACCGTCGCGGCACATCACGGCCAGGCGCAGGCAAAGCATCCAAACCTCCTGCTCCTCGGGCACGTCGAGTACCAGCTGGTTGGTCACGGCCTGCGCCTCGTCGATCTGTCCGACATCGGCCAGCGCCGTCGCATATCGAATGCGCAGCTCAAGCGTATCCTCGCGCTCGCAGCGACGCGCAAGCAGGCGCGCGTACTGTTGGCGCTGAATCTGAGCCACGCGCCCCTCAGCCAAGCCCGAGCACAAGTATTCACCAAGAAAATCGCAGTATTCGTTGAGGTTTTGCGCGCTCGGGTCCGTCTTAAAGGCACGCTCCAGCTGCTGCAGTTTAAGGTCGGACTCCTTGGAGATCTGCGCCACCGCCGTCGCGGCATAGTGCGCCACCTCAACGTCGTCGTTAAGCTTAGCCGCCTGCAGCTGCGCCAGGTACGCGTCGGGCTCCTCGGTGAGCATGGAGAGCATTAGTCGGCGCCGGTATGCCGGGTCGTTGACGATGAGCGCCTCCTCGAGCGGCACTACGCCTGCATCGGCGTCACGGTCGTGCACCAGGATGCTGCGATGTAGGTCGTCGTTGAAGCGCAGCGACTCCAGCGCAGACTCTTTCAGCCCCTCGCCAAACACCGCGCTGCGGGCCGATAGCAGAACCACCAGCAACGGGCCCCACAGCGGCACCAGCACTATCACAGCCAACATGTGCCCGCGCACCGGCAGCAGGCCCAGCTTCATGAGCGTCCACAGCATCAGGCAAACCAGCGCATGAATCAGCAGCAAGACGGCAGCAACGACAAGCGAGATCAAGCGGCACCCCCCTCACCGTCACCGGTGTAAGAGATGTGTTGCAACAGCGCCACGATGTCCTCGCCATCGACGGGCTCCACCGCAATCTGCTTTGCGCTCAGGCGCTCGCGGATAATGGGCAGATCGCACGCCTTTGCCTGGCGCATAAGCAGGTAGAGCACGTCGCCGTCGACCAAGCCCGCCGCGTCGCTCTCGCGGATTGCCGACCCGATTGCGCCCACCAGCTCGCCGACAGGCTCCATGCCCGGTACCACGCGCAGGAGCAAAAAACTCCCCATCTTGCTATCTGCGAGCGCCTGCTCCGCCGCGAGCTCTTGGCCAAAGGCAGCCTGCTTGAGCACGCAAGTGCCGTCAACGCAGCGTTTATCCTGCGCCACCGCCTCATAGTCAAAGGCACGGCCCAGCGCGCTTTCGACCAGCCCGCACAAGATGCGGAACAGGTTTTGATAATAGAGAGTCATTTGGTTTTCGGCCGCACGACGCACAAAGATCAACACAGCGGGTGCCCCGTCGCGCTCGATCGTGTATCCAAACATGGGAAGCCCCGGCGTCAGCTCGCGGTTCACCCACAGGTTCGAACGGCCCCCGTCGCCCAAAAGAGGTGCAAGCTGCTCAAGCGTGAGCGAGCGTGCGGCATCTTCGGCAATCGCGGGACTTGCTGCCACCAGGCGTGCAAATGCCCCGCCCGAAACATGGTAGATCGCCACCGAATCGTTCTCGAGGATCTCGCCCAGAAGCTCGCAGCACTTGCGATAGATGTCGCGAGGGTTGAGTACGTCGAGCTCCTGCGTCACGGCAAAGATCTTGCCAAAGCTGTCGTGGCGACCCACGATCTGGCGCCTGTACGCGCGCTTGTCCTCGATCGCGTCGTGGTAGAGCTGCGTAAGGAACGTATTGCGGTTGCGCACGAGCTCGTTTTGATCGCGCTCCGCCCTAATGGCTTCGCTGTTGCGCAGCTGCACATAGCCGCACACGGCACCCACCACAAAGTACGCAATAAACGGTAGCCAGTTGGACGGCTCGTAGAACAGACCCTGGAAGGTATAGCCGTACTGAGTAAAGTAGCTGGCTGCCAAACCCACCGACGCCAGCAGCGCCGCAACCAGGCCAAAGTCCAAGCCATACAGCGTGCCGATCAGCACCACGTAGAGCAGGCGATAATCGAGCACGTTGAGCTGGACCGATTGTGAGAACAGATGCTCCAGTACCTCGAACAGAACCCAGGCAACGCCCGTCTCTAGGCATTTAATAGGCAGCGTGCGCATCTGGATGCGGTCGATGGCGGCGCGCAAGGGGTTGACCTTCTTTGCGCGGCCAGCATCCCAACGCGCTTGAATGGTCGAGAGATCGCGCAGCAAGTCATAGCGCTGAAACCAGCCATAGCGCACGCGAGCGACGTCGCTGGCGGGCAGGGCGTAGCCGGCAGAATCGCCATAGGCAACGGCAAGGCCGGGGAACAGCGCCTTGAGGGCGTCGCCCACCTCACCCGCCGTGTGATGGAAGGTATCGGTTACGTCGAGCGTCTCAAAGTTACCATCCCAGCTATCGAAGATACGGCGTACCAGCACCGCAAGCTCCTCGGCACACAGCAGGGGAAACGCCGCATCCTGCGCGCCCTGCAGAGCGACCGATCCGGTTGAGCACGCGTCGAACAACGGCACCAAAAACGGGTCCTCCAGCGCGGCAGACGCGGTATACAGGAACGGCACGCGCAGAATCTTGGTCTGAACGCCCTCGCGAGCAGCGTAGTAGCGGCACAGGTCGTTGGCTGCGTGCGCGATAATGCCCTTGCCCGTTCGCCCCGCGGCATCGGCGGCGCCCTCGGCACCCGCGGGCCCCGCTACATACAGCAGTTGGACCCGGCGACCCGCGCACGCACGAAAGACCGAGCGCAGCGTCTCGATATCGCCCACGGTATCGGTATGCGGGGTAAGGTAATTAGACAGGTAGACCACGCGGTCGAACTCGTAGGCCTGATCCAAGTGCTGCAGAAGCTCTTTCCACGAGGCATGGGGCGACGACTCGTCGCGACGCGTGTCCTGCGCGGCGACAACCTGGACATGGTCCCCGGGGAACGCCTTGGCACAAAAGTCATCGTCAACATATGCGGTGTTGCCAACAACCAGCACCTCCATGGCGCACCCCTCCCCTAAAATCCACTTTTGTCATAGTCAAACATGCGTATTTTACGCTGTCAACGCGAGCTGGAGCGCCTTTAAGGCTGTTTTAAGAACTTTTTTAGAGGATGTGGGGACATCGAGAGTGCTAAATGCGCGCCCAATCCGGAAGTATGCGGCAAATTCTTGACATGCCGACCACACTGGATAGTGGCAACGTTTCTACCTGCGGTTTCTTTACATGAAAAGGACGGCGTGCTCGAGGGTTCCGGAATTTACCGCATACTTCCGTCGGACGATTCCGGAAGTGCGGTGAAAAACCGAGATCGACAGACCAGACCCCTGTTTTAGCCTTCCGCGACCTGCACTGATAATTGTTCTCGGGGGAAGCG
>DAIMBN010000036.1:0-574 GCA_036718335.1 Coriobacteriaceae bacterium | reverse complement strand
AAAACCACCGGATGTTTGTTTCTCCCCAAATGAGATCCTTGTTTTGCCAGGCCGAATCTTACAACCAAACAAAATAGAGGGCCGACGCATCAGCCCTCTTCAGGTGTCGCCCGAAGGCTTCCACCGCAATTGATTTAATTCTAATCGATATCAATTGTTTGACCACGATCATGTCAACCAGTAGAAGCCGCCCATGCTCGATCATTCCATTGCCGGGATGGTGCTTGGCTAGTACGTCACACATTGCATACATGAAAAAAGGGCAACACTCTCAGTTTGAAAGCGTCACCCTTAAAGCTCCCAAAGAGCTTTTGTATTGCAGGAAGATACTCTACACCATCTTCCCTTGATTGCAGGTCGAAACAGACGCCATTGTGATTTCAAGCAGAAAGCGTTATATTAAGTAAGCATTTGCACGTGGTGTTCGCACTATACGCTCAGATGCCAAAGTTTACAAAGATGGCCTTCTTCATAGACGCTAGGTGGGATTACTCACTAGTAGCCGATATGTCGAAGGCCTTCTTGTATTTAAGGAAATCATACATTCTAATAAGCCGTTTCAGCTCGCTATTAC
>DAIMBN010000095.1:0-2936 GCA_036718335.1 Coriobacteriaceae bacterium | reverse complement strand
GGCTCGACGCTCTGCTTCGAGAACGTCAATACGCCCGAGGAGTTTGCGGCGGCCGAGTTACTCGCCTAGACGATTGGAGTTGCCATGTCTCACGATATTTGTCCCGACACGGGAGAACCTTGCACTTGCGACGGGTCCGAACCCTGTACCTGCGGTTGCGGTGGCTGTGGACATACTGCGGAAGAGGAAGCGGCCGCCGCGGCGTATCGCGATGCACACCGCGAAGGCCCGTCCGGTGATGCTCTCGACCATGAACGCAAAATCATCGTGTCGTTCGACAGCACCTTCGATGTGATGGAATGCGAACAGCTGTGCCTTGCCGCCGGTGTTCCTGGGCGCATCATGCCGCTGCCCGGCTCCATCACCGCCGGCTGCGGACTGTGCTGGGCCATGCCGTTCTCGGGCGATGCGCTCGCCGCCTTCCGCGCCGCCACCGAGGGCCGCATAACCCCCGCCGACTACCACCAGCTCGTCCTCTAACCACCAACACCACCACAAAGGTGCCTGTCCCCAATGTGGTGGCTTGGAACACGTGGACGAAACAGGTTTGAAACACGGGTTTTGCACGTCAGGCACTCAAAAACGCTTCTACCTGCATCGTAATCAAAACGAAACATCCGCTCGTCGGCTTATGCGTAACTTTGCCGCAACAGTGCGATATTATCCATACTCGATAAAGCTCGCGGCGCATGGGGCGCCTCGAACGACACTTTTCTTTTCCATCAATTGGAGGAAGCATGAGCTACACGCAGAAAGTTCTCGAAGAGCTCAAGGCCCGCTATCCCGAGCAGCCTGAGTTCATCCAGGCCGCGACCGAGATCCTCGGCACCATCCAGCCGGCGCTCGACGCCCACCCCGAGTACGAGGAGGCCGCTCTGCTGGAGCGCCTCGTCGAGCCCGAGCGCATCGTCATGTTCCGTGTTCCCTGGGTCGACGACCAGGGCAAGGTTCAGGTCAACCGCGGTTATCGTGTCGAGTTCAACTCTGCCATTGGACCCTACAAGGGCGGCCTGCGTTTTAACCCGACGGTCACCCTGGGCATGCTCAAGTTCCTGGGTCTGGAGCAGATCCTTAAGAACAGCCTGACCACCCTTCCCATGGGCGGCGGCAAGGGCGGCTCCGACTTTGACCCCAAGGGCAAGTCCAACAACGAGATCATGCACTTCTGCCAGTCCTTCATGACCGAGCTCTATCGCCACATCGGCCCCAACACCGACGTTCCTGCCGGCGACCTGGGCGTTGGCGGCCGCGAGGTTGCCTACCTGTTTGGTCAGTACAAGCGCCTGACCAACGAGTGGACCGGCGTCCTCACCGGCAAGGGCCTCTCCTTTGGCGGCTCGCTCGCCCGTACCGAGGCCACCGGCTACGGTCTGGCCTACTTTGTGGACGAGTACCTCAAGAGCCGCGGCGACTCCTTCGAGGGCAAGAACGTCGTCGTGCACGGCTCCGGCAACGTCGCTATCTACGCCGTCCAGAAGGTTTCCCAGCTCGGCGGCAAGGTGCTGGCCTGCTCCGACACCCACGGCTGGGTCGAGGATCCCGACGGCATCGACTACACCGTGCTCGAGCACGTCTACAACAAGAAGCGCTCCGGCCACGACAAGGGCGTTACGCTCGCCATGTACGTTGACGAGAAGCCTAACGCCGTGTGGCACGAGGGCGACGGCCGCGGCGTGTGGCAGCTGCCCTGCGATATCGCACTGCCTTGCGCTCGCGAGAACACGCTGCTGCTCGAGGACGCCCAGGCGCTCGTCGCCAACGGCTGCAAGGTGGTCGGTGAGGGCGCGAACATGCCCACGACCATCGAGGCCACGACCTACTTCCAGGAGAACGGCGTCGCCTTTATGCCTGGTAAGGCTGCCAACGCCGGCGGCGTGCTCGTGTCCGGCCTGGAGATGAGCCAGAATGCTGAGCACCTGTCCTGGACCTTCGAGGAGGTCGACGGCAAGCTCGAGCAGCTCATGCGCGGCATGTTCCACAACGTGGACGACACCGCCAAGGAGTACGGCGAGGAGGGCAACTTCGTCATGGGTGCCAACATTGCCGGCTTCCTGAAGGTCGCCGACGCTATGCTCGCCCAGGGCGTCTGCTAAATCTTCGCGCGACATAGCATGTGATGAGGCTCCCAGCTATCCGGCTGGGAGCCTTTTCTATCCCGGAGGACTCCTCATATCTTGCGGTGAAATACGGACTGTTTAGCGCCCCAGAACGGCTAATCAGTCCGTATATCACCGCAAGTTATGGATGGGTGGGTGGATTTTGTCCTAAAACGGTGTGCGGCCCCTCGTTTGGTACACTTAAAAGTACTGGACAAGTGAAGAGATGGGGGAGAACGTGCTCAAGTTCGGTACCTACGTCCGTGTTGGAAATGCGGCCGAAGCCTATGAGCTCTTACAGAAGAACCGCAACAACAAGATTGTGGGCGGTGGCATTTGGATGCGCCTGGGTTCGCGTCGCGTGGCGACGGCGATTGACCTTTCGGCCTGCGGACTCGACCAGATCGAGGAGACCGAGACCGAGTTTCGCATCGGTGCCATGTGTACCCTGCGCCAGCTCGAGCGTCATGCCGAGCTCAACGCGCTTGTCAACCATGTCTTTGAGTTTGCCGTCCACGATATCGTGGGCGTGCAGTTGCGCAATACCGCCACGGTGGGCGGCAGCATTTACGGCCGCTTTGGCTTCTCGGACGTTCTCTCCGCCTTCCTCGCGCTCGATTCCTATGTTGAGCTGACGGGCGCCGGCCGCGTTCCGCTTGCCGAGTTTGTGAACATGGGCTATGTGCGCGACGTGATCGAGCACGTCGTGGTCGTCAAGCACGATTACCGTGCGAGCTACGAGGCCGTGCGCAAGGCCGCGACCGACTTCCCCTCCTTAAACGTCACCGCCGCTTGGTGGGACAACAGCTGGCATGTCACCGTGGGTGCCCGCCCGCTGCG
>DAIMBN010000035.1:0-20089 GCA_036718335.1 Coriobacteriaceae bacterium | reverse complement strand
TGCCTAGTGCTTCCGATCCGCGCCAGCCGAATCGTACACGGCAGCCGGCGTCGCGCCCTGCCCAGCCTGGCCAGCGTCCGGCACAGCCGACGCAGCGCGCAGCTCAGCCTGCCGCGCGCCCGGCGCAGTCCTTCTCTCGTTCGGCCCAACCTGTTCAACGGACGGGTCAGCAGCCTTCTGCTCGTTCGGTTCAGCATTCGGCTTCTCACGCGGCTCAGCAGCCCACTGCTCGTACGGCCCAGCCTGCAGGCGGCACCCGCTTTAAGCAGCAGGCACCTACCCAGCGAACGCAGGCCCCCCAATCGCATTCGCATCACGCTCGCGGTTCGCATGGCGTTGCTCCGGCGACCCGCTCGAGCTACAACACGCATGCTCGTCGCGGTGCTCAAAAGAAGAGTTCTCCGGGTCCCATGATCATCGGCGTTGTGGTGTCGGTGCTCGCGCTTGCTGCGATCGCTTTCTTTGTCGTGCCGGCCGTCAAGGGCTTCTTTGCCGGTGGGGATACCAAGGTCACGGCTGGTCAGCAGGTTACGGTGACCATTCCCGATGGTGCTTCGGGCGATACTATCGCCTCGATTCTCTCCGAGAACCATATCGTCGAAAATCCCAAGGATTATTATGCGGCGGTGAAAAAGCTCAACGCCGATATGTCGCTCAAGCCTGGTGATTATTCGTTCACCACACTCATGGATGCGACCAAGGTTGTTCAGCAGCTCATGGAAGGCCCCAACGCGGGCTCCAATGCGCTGACTATCCCTGAGGGCCTAACGGTCGATCAAGTCGCCGACCGTGTGGCCCAGGCTTACGACAGCATTTCTAAGGAAGACTTCCTTAACCAGGCTAAGGCGAGCAATTATGTGAATGATTACGCCTTCCTTAAGGACGCCGCGAACGATTCACTCGAGGGCTTTCTATTCCCTAAGACCTATACGTTGGGTAAGGACCCGTCTGCCGATGATGTGATTCGCGCCATGCTTGACCAGTTCAACACCGAGTATAAGTCGCTCGACTTTGCCAGTTGCGAGGCCAAGATCAAGGAGCGCTATGGCGTGGAGATGTCCGATTACGACATCGTTAACCTTGCCTCGATCGTCGAGCGCGAGGGCCTCAGCGCCGATCAGCGCGCGCATGTGGCCTCGGTTTTCTATAACCGTCTGGCCGGCAAGCTCGATGGCCTGCGTTACCTCAATAGCGATGCGACCATGATGTATGTCACCGGCGGCGAGGTTACCGCCGACGACCTGCAGAGCGATAGCCCATATAACACCTATAAGCACGAGGGCCTGCCGCCCACGCCCATCTGCTCTCCGTCGCTCGAGGCGCTCAAGGCTACCCTTGAGCCGACCGACTCCGATGACCTGTATTTCTACATTACACAGGACGAGGAGTATTTCTCGAAGACCTACGAAGAGCACCAACAGTCTTGGAATTGATCATGAGGATTTTTAGCCCCAAACGATATGTTGCCTCGGTCGATCGCATCGACCTCGATACCCTCTGGGCCGACGGCAAGCGCGCCATTCTGCTCGATCGCGACAACACCCTGGTGCCGCGTGATACCGAGCAGGTACCCGCTGCGGTCTCCGCCTGGCTCGAGGCCGCCCATGCTAAGGGCTTTAAGCTGTGCATGGTGTCCAACAACTGGCATCGCGACCAGGTCATGGCATCGGCGCGCGAGCTGGGGCTCGAGGCCATCAGCCACGCTATGAAGCCCACCCCGTTTGCCCTCAAGGCGGGTCTTAAGCGCCTCGGCGCCACGGCCGACGAGGCCGTGCTGATCGGCGATCAGCTTTACACGGACGTGTGGAGCGGTAACTTTGCTGGCGTTGACACTATTCTGGTCAAGCCGCAGGCAACCCAGGACCTGTGGTACACGCAGATCTTCCGTATCTTTGAGCGCCGGGCCCTGCGCGACCTTCCCTGCGAGGAATAGGTTCCGCCATGTCTCAGCACATCAAACACGGCTGCGACCATATCTTCTTTATCGGCTTTTTGGGCGCGGGCAAGTCGACGCTTGCGCGCAATGTGGGCACTATGTTCAAGCGTCGATTCATCGATACCGATCGTTTGGTCGTGCGTCGATGCGGCAAGTCGGTGACCGAGATTTTTAAGACCGAGGGCGAGGATCGTTTTCGCGAGCTCGAGACCTCGGCGCTCCGTTCGCTTCAAAGCGAGCGCAGCCTGCTGGTATCGTGCGGGGGTGGCATCGTCGAGACGCCGGTGAACATTGAACTGATGCACGAGATGGGTACCTGTGTGTACCTCGAAGGCGACTTTGAGGATTCGTTGCGCCAGATTCGCCGCTCCGATACCCGACCCGATTTCCGCTCGCCCGAGCATGCTGCGCGCCTGTTTGAGCATCGCCGCCCGCTGTATCGCCAAGCCGCCGATATTACCCTTGATATTCGCAACAAGTCCTTCGAGGACGTTTCCTACCTTTGTGCCGAGATGCTTTTGGAGCGTGGACTGCTATGATTCGCCGTCAACTCATCAATTTCCAAAATCGCAGTGTCGATGTTCGCGTCGGTCTTGGCGCGTTTGAGGAACTGTCGCGCATGTTTGCCTCGGCTGTGGGCAAGCCTAAGCGCGCGATGGTGGTTTGGAACGACGCCACATCCGAGCGCTTTGGCGAGGTCGTCGAGCATGCGCTGGTCGACGCCGGTTTTGCCGTGTCGCAGCTTTCGCTTGAGGTTTCGCCAGCCGGCGCTACGCTGGCCGATGCCGATACCGTTTTTGGCTCCCTGTCGGCTAATGGCATTACCTGCGACGATCTCGTTGTTGCCGTTGGCGATGCCGCAACCTGCTCGGCCGTTTGCTGGTGTGCCAATCAGTGGTGCGGTCGCACCGAGTGCGCGCTGCTGCCGACGACCTTCGACGCCATGCTCACGGTCGCGACGACCATGAAGCCGCTCGTCGCCTCGTCGGCCAATGCGCTTCCCGCCATTGCGTTCCGTCCCGAACCGGGCTTGGTCGTGTGTGACCTCGACCTTGTTCGCGAGGCGGACCCCGAGGACCTCAAGCTCGGCTATGTGGTACTTGTTGGCACCATGCTTTCGAGCAGTAAGTCCCGCTGGAATCAGTTTACTGAGACCGTCCCCGAGATTCTCGCGGGCGAGGAGGTCGCGCTCGTCAATGCCGTTCAATGGTCTCAGACTGCCCGCAAGGACGTACTGATGGCCACGAACCCGAGTGCCCGCCATGCGCTCGATTTTGGCAAGACGGGGGAGCGTACCTTGCGCGCTTGCTTGGGCGATGCCGCTTCGCAGGTCCCTGCCTACCAGCTGTTGTCCGAGGGCATGCGCTTTGAGGCGCGCCTTGCCCACGACGCCTGCGACTTTGATATCGATTACGTCTTTGAGGTCGATGACTGCCTGGAGGACTTTGGCATCGAGGAACTTGCCTTCGACCTGGAGCCCACCGCGTTTATCGAGGAGTTCCGCAGGCAGCAGTTCGCCCGCTCGAACCGCAGCATGCTGCCGCTGCCCGCAGCGCTCGGCGCCATTCGTCTAACGAGCGTTGAGGACGAGGTTCTTGTGCGCCACGCTCATGCCTACTTGGCTTCTCGCAAAGAACTTCTCTAAGATTTATTGACATCCATCGTCTTTCGTATCATGTTGAGGGGCGGGTTTTCAATCGGTTGCGGATCGCATACGATTCCGTACGTTGATTGAGACCCGTCCCGTCTTTATAGAGACAACAAGAAAGGAATCTGCATGTCTGAGTTTGCTGCCGGTCCTGCCGGTCGTATCGAGCGTGTCCGTGCCCTGATGGTCGAGCGTGGCTACGACGCCATCGTGGTGCGCGACGAGGCCAACCTTCGTTGGCTTACGGGCGTGAAGGGCGTCTTCGACTACACCTTCGAGTTCCCGCACGCTGCGTTTATTACGGCCGACCAGTGCCTGTTCCACACCGACTCGCGCTACCTCAACAGCTTTGAGGAGAACACGCCCGCCGGCAGCCCCTGGGTCTACGACATGGATGAGGGCACCATCCCCGGTTGGGTCGCCGGCAAGATTGCGGCCAACAAGTGCCGCGTCTGCGCTGTCGAGGACGATATGCAGATTAATTTCTATCAGGGCATTCAGCGCGGCCTGGAGGACCGCTCCGTCGCCTGCATGCTGCCGCTGATGCACGACGACATCCGCAAGATGCGCGCCATCAAGGATGCCGAGGAGATCGAGCTCATGCGCCATGCACAGTCGATCACCGACGCCGCCTTCCAGCACATGCTCGGCTTTATTAAGCCTGGTATGACCGAGAAGCAGGTTCGCAACGAGCTCGAGAACTTTATGTTCGCCAACGGCGCCGATAGCCTTGCCTTTGGCTCCATCGTGGCGAGCGGTCCCAACACCGCCAACCCGCATGCCGTGCCGAGCGACCGCGTGATCGAGAAGGGCGATTTCGTTCTTATGGATTACGGTGCGGGCTACTGTGATTACCGCTCCGACATGACACGCACCGTCGTGATGGGCGAGCCCACGCAGGAGCAGCTCGACCTGTACGCACTCGTGCGCCGCACGCACGAGGAGTGCGTCGCTGCCATCCATCCGGGCGTCGAGGGCAACGACATCTTCAAGCTCTCCAAGAAGATCATCGGCGATGCCGGTTATGGCGATTACTACAACCATGGTCTGGGTCACGGCGTGGGCATCGACATCCATGAGCTGCCCAACTTCAACCGCAGCAAGAATACCATCGAGGTCGGCTCGGTTATCACCATGGAGCCCGGCGTGTATCTGCCCGGTGTGGGCGGCGTGCGTCTGGAGGACTACGGCGTGGTCACCGAGAACGGCTACGAGCCCTTCACCAAGACCCCGCACGACCTGCACGTCATCGATTGCTAGCCCATTTCGATAGATTTTTGGGGCGGGGCGTCCGGAGCAATTCGGGCGCCCCGCGTTCTCTTTTTATGCGCTCGCTGCAGGCGCCGTCTGCAAGTGTATAATTTCGGTCGTATGTAATTTGGACGCTTGTGCGTTCTGCCCATAACAAGAAAGGTCGCTATGCCTACCATTTCTACCGCCGACTTCAAGAACGGCCTCGGTCTCCGCATTAAGGACAAGGTCTACACCATCGTCGAGTTCCAGCATGTCAAGCCGGGCAAGGGTGGCGCGTTTGTGCGCTACAAGACCCGCGACATCAAGAGCGGCCGCGTCGTCGAGAACACCTGCAACGCCGGCACCAAGTTCGAGAGCGTCATGCTCATCACCCGTGAGTTCCAGTACCTCTACAACGATGGCGCTGACTACATCTTCATGGACAACGAGACCTATGAGCAGGTTCCCGTTCCCGAGGACATGGTGGGCGAGAACTCCAAGTGGCTGCGCGAGAACGACATTTGCCAGCTGCTCTTCGCCGACGATGAGCTCATGGGCGTGACTCCGCCGATGTTCATCGAGACCACCATCGTCCAGACCGACCCGGGCTTTAAGGGCGACACCGTCCAGGGTTCCACCAAGCCGGCCACGATCGACACCGGCGCTGTCATCCAGGTCCCCATGTACCTCAACGAGGGCGAGGTCATCAAGGTTGACACCCGCGACGGCAAGTTCGTCTCCCGCGTCTAGCAACCAACTCTTCTAGGAGGACTCATGCCCCAGGAAATCAAGATTGACGGCATCGGCATTTCGCCCGATGTTCTGACCGCCATCGTCTCGCGCGCCGTGTCGGATGTCGAGGGCATCGCCTCCGTTGGCGTCAAGGACCTTGCCACCAACCTTGTCTCCATGATGCTCTCGTCCAAGGCCCCTGCTTCCGAGCCGGCGGTCGAGGCCGAGGTCGTCGGCGACAAGCTCGCACTCACCGTGCGTGTCGTGGTGTTCTTTGGCTATCCGTTCAAGAAGCTCGCCGAGGCCGTTCGCGCCGCCGTGGTCGCTGCCATCGATGCTCAGGTGGGCGTCGAGGTCGAGCGCGTTGACGTTTGCATTGACGGCCTCGTTTTCCCCAAGGAGTAACCTTTGAGCCTTAAGGTTTATCGCGGGCGCACGCTTGCCCGCAGTCAGGCGCTGCAGCTGCTGTTCCAGGCCGAGGCCACGGACAGCCCGCTCGAGCGCGTCCTCGAGGGCGATTTCCTGATCTCGAAGGGTCCCCTCGACCCCTATGCGCTGGAGCTTTGCCGCGGTGCCTACGAGCATATCGATCGTATCGACTGCGCTCTGCGCGCCGTCGCCAAGAACTGGGATCTTATGCGCATGCCCGGCGCCGACCGCAACTTGCTGCGTATCGCCGTCTATGAGATGCGCTTCCTCACCGACGAGGAGGTCTCGGACGCCATCGTAATCAACGAGGCCGTCGAGCTTGCCAAGGCCTATGGCACCGACCAGTCCGCTTCGTTCGTCAACGGCGTGCTGGGCAAGATCGCTCGCAGCGAGGAGCTGCCAGGCGAGGACCTGTACCAAGAGCTGCTGGCCGAAGATCGCGCTCGCGAGGAGGCACAGGCTGCCGAGGCTGCCGCCAAGGTTGCGGTTGCCCAGGCTGAGGCTGGCGTGCTGGCCGAGGATGCGGACGCCGCCGAGGCTGTTGTCGACTCCGTCGAGGAGTAGCTATGCCAGAGGGTTCCGTCCGCAACTTCGACGAGATCTCGGACCGCTTGGACCAGATCATCGCTACCGTTCGTTCCAAGGATACCTCCTTGGAGCGTTCGCTCGATTTGTTTGACGAAGCGATTGAGCTGGGCTCCCGCGCGGTCGATATGGTCGACAAGTTTGAGCTGACGCCGCGTGAGGCCGACAAGCTCGAGCAGGAATATGATGAGGATGCGGCAAACGAATCCCAGGATAGCTAGGCTGCATCTCCGGATACGAATGGTTGATGGCATTCATGAAACGCGTGCGTCTTGATGACGAACTGATTTCACAGGGCATCTGCGCCGATCGCGCGGATGCCCTTCGCACTCTTATGGCCGGCTTGGTCTCGAGTGGCGGTGAGCGCTTGACTTCGCCGGGTCTTAAGGTGATGCCGGGGCTGCCGCTGCACGTGAAGGGGCGCATTCCCTATGTTGGCCGCGGCGGTCTTAAGCTCGAAGGCGCGCTTGATGCGTTTGGCATCAATCCGACGGGCCTTGCCTGTCTGGATGTGGGCTGCTCTACCGGCGGTTTTACCGATTGCCTGCTCAAGCGCGGAGCTGCGACCGTTGTCTCGGTGGACGTGGGTCGCGCCCAGTTCGATTGGTCGTTGCGTCAGGACGATCGCGTGACGCTGCATGAGCGCACAAACGTGACGCAGCTGCCTGAGCTTGGCTACGCCGGCGCCATCGACCTGGCTGTGTGTGATGTCTCGTTTACCAGCATCGCGAACATTATCGATGCGGTACTGGCGTGCCTGGCTCCTACGGGTTCATTCTGCACGCTCGTAAAGCCGCAGTTTGAGGCTCCGGCGGCGCTGGTGGGCGAGGGCGGCATTGTGACCGATCCCACCGTGCGCCGCGATACACTCGTGGCGGCGGTTGAACTCTTTGCTGCCAAGGGCCTGTTCCCGGTCGATGTGTGCGTGTCACCCATTCATGGTGCCAAGGGCAACGTTGAGTTTTTCCTGTACGGCACGAGATTTGAACCCGGCGACCGCTCGCAAGACGAGCTGCAATCCCAGGTATCGGTTTTGAGCGAGAAAGCTGCAACGCTATGAAGGTCTTTCTGGTTCCCAATTACTACAAGCAAGAGGCGGTCGAGAGCGGCCTGATGCTCGAGCTTTGGCTGACGCGCCAGGGCTATGAGGTGGCATGGGCTGCCGACCAGCGATCCAAGATTCAGAGCACGCCTGATATTGACGGCTCCGATCTGGTCATTACGCTCGGCGGCGACGGTACGTTGCTGCGCGCTGCCCGCATCCTCAACCATCGCGAGATTCCTATCCTCGGTCTTTCCTATGGTCACCTGGGCTTTTTAACTGCTGCGAGCCCCGAGGAGCGCGACATTCTGCAGGTCGTGAGCGACGCCCTTTCCGGCGAGCTGCACGTGAGCCGTCGCGCCACCATCGCCGCGGATATCGTGTCCGTGCGCGAAGACGGTACGAAGGATGTCGTGCGCACCTTCGCCCTCAACGACATGGCGCTTACCCGCGGTCCGCTGTCCGATATGGTCGAGTTCGACATCACGGTGTCGGGCCACCATATCGATCGACTTCGTGGCGACGGCGTGGTCGTGTCCACGGCGACTGGTTCTACGGGGTATGCGCTCAGTGCGGGCGGCCCCATCGTGAGCCCCGACTATACGGGCATGGTCTGCGTGCCCATTGCGCCGCACACCATTCAGGCCCGCGCCTTCTTGACTTCGCCGAGTGATGTCGTCGAAATCTTTATGTCTGATGACCGTCCGAGCATTCCGGCGATCGCTATCGATGGACAGTTTATTACCTGCGATGGCACCGTTCAGAGCGTGGCGGTGCGCCGCGGGCCCGGAGATGTGCTGCTGCTCGATTACGGCCCCGAGAGCTTCTATAACTCGGTGAGCCGCGTATTCTACGGAGTCCGTCATGATCGATGAACTGCAGGTTTCTAACATTGCACTCATTCGCGAGGCGACGCTGGTGCCGAGTGCCGGCCTGACTGTCCTGACCGGTGAGACCGGCGCCGGCAAGACCGCGCTGCTCTCGGCCCTCAAGCTTATTTTGGGCGAGCGCGCGGATTCCTCGACGGTGCGCGAGGGTGAGGCGCTGGCGAGCGTCGAGGCGCGACTCTTTGACGGACCGCACGACACGGAGGGCTTCACGGTCCAGCGCAGCCTTTCTGCCGAGGGCCGCAGTCGCGTTAAGATTGACGGCCGCATCGCCAGTGTGCGCGAGCTTTCGGAGCGCGTCGGTGTGATGATGGATCTGTGCGGCCAGCACGAGCACCAGCGCTTACTCGATCCGGTGCATCACGTTGCGATGGTCGATGCGTGGGCGGGACGCTCTGCGCTCGAGGCGCTGGATGCGTACCGCGCCTGCTTTAAGGCATCGCGCGCGGCTGCCAAGGAGGTCCGTCGCGTCGAGGAGGCCTCGCGTGCGCAGGGGAGTCGCGTCGAGGAAGCGCGTTTTGCCCTCGAGCGTATCACCGAGGTCGACCCCAAGCCGGGCGAGTATGAGGAACTCGAGGAGCTGTTGCCGCGCTCCGAGCATGCCGAGGTGTTGGTGGCCACGGCCAACGATGCCCATGCATCGCTTGCTGCCGAAGGGGGAGCGCTCGATGCCGTGAACAGTGCCGTGGCGGAGCTTTCCCGTATGGCGACCGTCGACCGCAAGCTGGGCGACATCGCCGATGCGCTTTCTGATGCCTGCATCTCGCTTGAGGATTGTGCCAACGAGCTGCGTGCCTATCGCGATGGGGTCGCCTTCGATCCGCGCGAGCTGGCTCGTATGCGTGAGCGTTATTCCGATCTTAAGACCCTACTGCGTCAGTGGGGGCCCACCATGGACGATGTCTTTGCCATGCGCGATCGCTCAAAGGAGCTGTTGTCCCTGGTCGATGATGGCGATGAGCAGATCAAGAAGGCACGCGAGGCACTCGGGAGCGCCGAACGCGAGCTTTTTGCTGCTGCCAAGGCGCTTAAACGCGCACGTAATATGGCGGCCCCTCGTTTTTGTCACGAGGTTGGCCGCCAAATGGCGCGCCTGGAGATGGGCGGCGCCGAGCTCGTTTGGGAGTCGCGCGATCTTCCGCGCGCCGAATGGACGCCGGCGGGGCCTTCGAGCTATGAGCTTTTGTATCGCAGCGGTGCCGGATTGACGCCGCGCCCTCTGCGCCGCATTGCATCGGGCGGCGAGCTGAGCCGCGTTATGCTTGCGAGCAAGGTTGTCCTCGGCAACGCGGACGGCGTGGATACGTTGGTGTTCGACGAGGTTGATGCCGGTGTCGGCGGCTCTACCGCGCGAGCCCTCGCGAGCGTGCTGGCAGATCTCGCCGCTACGCATCAGGTGATTGTCGTAACTCACTTGGCGCAGGTCGCCGTCATGGCTGACAAGCATTATGTCGTCAGCAAGGAACCGGGCGATGTTCCCCAGACGCATTTGGACGAGGTAATCGGCGAAGCGCGTACCGCCGAGATCGCCCGCATGTTGAGCGGCGATCAGTCCGAGGCAAGCCTGGCGCACGCCAGGCAGATGCTTGCGGAGGCGCGTGCCTAGGCCGAGTTGCCACACGCATGTCCAACCTGGCCGCCACGAAACGGGTCCATCTACTACGTTTGGTAGGGCATCGGCAACCACGCCAAGAATTGCAAAAAGAAAACCGCAGGTAGAACGCCTGCGGTTTTCTCTATTTTGGGTGTATGGTTGGCGGTTGCGGTTAAAACGTAGTAGATGGGCGGGTTTCGTGGCGAGGGGCGTCTATCGGCTCCCCAATTTACCTACTCAACGACCTTATCCGGCTGGATGAGCTCCTCGTAGTAGCTGATATGTTCGCGAGCGTCTTCGATCTCGGGCAGCAGGAAGTTGTAGATGACTTCGATGATCATCGTGGCGCTGATCTTGGAGAACGCAAAGTCGCCCGTGGTGAGCAGCGCCTCGTGGTTCACGGTGTTAAAGGTGTAGTCTGCCAAACGAGCAAGCGGAGACTTGCTGTCGCTGCTGATGACGACTACGGTGGCACCACAGCCGCGAGCCGCTTTTGCCATGCGATTCAGCCGGCGCGATTTGCCAGAGTTTGAGATTAGCACGATGACGTCACCCGGGCGCAACGTGAGCGCAAAGCCGATTGATGTCTCGCTAATGGTGCTCGCCATGCAGCGCAGGCCCAGCTGCGAAAACTTAAACGTCGCATCGAGCGCGACCGCGTTGGTATTGCCCACAGCCGCAAACTCAATAACCCCTGCATGCTTAAGGGCATGCACAACAGCCGCCAGCGTATCGTGGTCGATCCCGTCGATGGTCGCATTAAGCTCGCTCACCTTGGCAGCCAGGATGTTCTTGAGGCTCTGCTCCATATTGTCGAGCGAGACCTCGTCGGTCAGGCCCTCGTTGCGCTGGCTTTCCAAATCCCTCGCCAACGAAAACTGAAAGCTGCGGAAGCTGCCAAACCCAAGCTTGCGACAGAAGCGCGAAACGGTCGCCTCGGACGTGGCAGCGGCGCGCGAGAGCTGAGCGGCCGTGAGGCGTGGAGCCTCGGACTGGTGCTCCAATATATAGTCGACAATGCGCTGCTCGGATTCGCTGTATCCCTGATGGGTGCTAATGAGGGAAAGTGCGCTCTTGCTACTATCGGTCATGGATGGCTCCTGGTTGGCATGAAAATCTAATTTGATTCGCAATGCCATAGTATACGGGCATTTTCAATTACAAGATACACCTTGCCGTTTCAAGTGTTGATGGTAAACTTTCACTTACCGTTTACGGTTATGAAAGAACCTTTCACCGGAGAATTGCACCTTGTCTCTTCTCACGCGGACGGTAGGTTGGTATCTTTCAGTTGTGGAAAAACGCGCATCGAAGCGCGTGTAGGGGAGCGCCCGCGGGCGCTGTACTCAAGAAGGAGGGACACATGGCTAAGTTTGACATCATCGCCGCGACCGGTTGCCCGACCGGCATTGCGCACACCTTCATGGCGAAGGAGGCGCTGGAGAAGGCAGCTGCCGAGCGTGGTCTGACCATTAAGGTCGAGACACATGGCCAGGTCGGTGTCGAGAACGAGCTCACCAAGAGTGAGATCGCTGGTGCCAAGGCCGTCGTCGTCGCAGCCGATAAGGATGTCCAGGCTGAGCGTTTCGCCGGCAAGCCCATGGTTTCCGTCGGTGTTTCCAAGGCCCTGTCCGTCGAGGCCGCCGGAAAGCTGATCGACCGCGCGCTCGCCGCCAAGGGCGACGACACGGTTGCCGCTGCCGCCGATGTCGAGGACGAGGTCGAGGAGAAGGAGTCCATCGGTCACGTCATCTACAAGCACCTCATGAACGGCGTCAGCCACATGCTGGTCTTCGTCGTTGCCGGTGGTGTTCTGACCGCCATTTCGTTCCTGTGGGGCATCACGTCCTTTGATTCGACGGCTGCCGACTACAACAGCTTTGCCGCGATGCTCAAGATTATCGGCGGTATCGCCATGAATCTCATGGTTCCGGTGCTCTCCGCCTACATCGCCGAGTCTATCGGCAAGCGCCCGGCGCTCGTCCCCGGCTTTGTTGCCGGTATGATTGCCATCCAGGGTCTTCCCATCAACGCCGATACCGGCATGATCGACGCTGGAGGCTCGGGTGTGGGCTTCGGCTTCCTGGGCGGCATCGTCGGCGGCTTCCTCGCTGGCTATGTCATCCTGCTGCTCGAGAAGGTTTTCTCTAAAATTCCCGCGAGCCTTAATGGCCTGAAGGCAATCTTCCTGTATCCGCTTTGCTCTACCGCCATCGTCGGCCTGGTCATGCTCGGTATTTCCGGCCCCATGGCTGCCATTAACCAGGGCATGATGGATTTCCTGCAGAGCCTCGGTAACTCCGGTCCGGTGATCCTTGGCCTGGCCATCGGCTGCATGTGCGCCTTTGATATGGGCGGCCCGGTCAACAAGGCTGCTTACGCTACTGGCACCTTCCTGCTCGGTACCGCTCTCGAAGCTGGCGTCGGCACCGAGACCTACAACTTCGGCACCAACTTCATGGCTGCCGTCTCCGCCGCTTGCATCGTTCCGCCGCTGATCACCACCTTCGCCGTCGTTGTCGGCAAGAAGTACTTCAGCCAGGAGGATCATGACGCCGGTATCGTCAACCTCATCCTTGGTTGCACCCACATCACCGAGGGCGCCATTCCGTTCATGACCAAGAACATCTGGCCCGTCATGCCCATCATGATGCTCGGTTCTTCCATCGCTTCCATCTTGACCATCTTCTTCAACGTTCACGATCCGGCGCCTCACGGCGGCTTCCTGGTCCTGCCCGTTGTCGAGAACGGCCCGCAGTGGGTCCTCGCGATCCTCATCGGCGCTGTGGTCGGTGGCATCCTGTTCGTGGCCTTTAAGAAGTACGACTTTGAGAAGAACCAGAAGGCCGCTCCTGCAACCAAGCCGGTTGAGGCCCCCAAGGCCGCTGCCGTCGAGGCCCCCAAGGCCGAGGCTGCTGACTTCGTGAAGGTCGAGAACGTCTTTGTCGCCGAGGACTTCGCTTCTCGTGACGAGGCTCTGAGCTTTGTCTCCAACCAGGCCGTTAAGGCCGGTATCGCCGGCGATGCCGACGCCGTGATGAACGCCTTCCTGGCCCGCGAGGCCGAGGGCACCACGGGCATGATGGAGGGCTTCGCCATTCCGCATGCCAAGTCCGACGCCATCACCGAGGCCGCTGTCATCGTCGTCAAGGACGACTCTGGCGTGACCGGTTGGGACACCATGGACGGCGCTCCCGTCAACGTTGCCATCGCCCTGCTCATCCCGGGCGCTCAGGCTGGAACCACGCACCTCAAGATCCTGTCCAAGGTCGCCGAGGCGCTTATGGACGAGGACTTCCGTGCCACCGTCAAGGGTTCCACCGACGCCGCCGAGATCGCCAAGACGATCAACGCCCGCCTGGTCTAATCCCGCAACACGCGAATACCATCGCCACCTGTATATAAGGCGGAGTCCCTCTCCAGGGCCTCCGCCTTTTTCTACCCCTCCCATAAGTTGCGGTGAAATAGGGACTGTTTAAACGATTCAACCCCAAATTCAATCCCTATTTCACCGCAACTTATAAAAGGGCATAGAGGGGGCTACCTATCGAGTCTTTGTCGCGAACAGTTCATCAGCTAGAATTCCGTTCGCACGATATTAATTTGGACCGACCGAGTTTCCGCAGCTTGCTCGCCGGGCGGGGCGATTAAGTTTGTCGCGAGTTCCGCACGTAAAGGAAAGCACTTAATGTGCTTTCCGTCTTGCGCAGGACTGTAGAGCCGGAAATCTCACAGGCCGCGCACGGGCCCCTGTGGGCGAGCAAGCGGACGACAAACACATCTGTCCAATAATTCGTCTGAAACACAATGAAAAACCGTTTGATGTGAGTTAATATAAACAACGTCGTGAATCTGACTCCTGCCACATACATGACAGGGGTTAAACACAAAAAAGGAGTCAACTATGGTTTCTGAGAAGGCTACCCTCGTTAATCCTCAGGGTCTGCACATGCGTCCGGCTGGTCTGTTCGCCTCCACCATGGGCAAGTACGCCTGTGACGTGACGGTCGTCACCCCCGAGAAGGAGGTCAACGGCAAGTCCCCGATGGCCCTCATGGCTGCTGGCATCCCCTGCGGTACCGAGGTCGAGGTCAAGTGCGACGGCGCCGACGAGGTCGAGGCTCTGGCTGCTGCCATCGAGCTCATCAAGAGCGGTCTTGGCGAGTAGAACTCAAACGGGTCGCATGTTGAACAACTAAGTTCATATTTGGGGGCGCAGTGACCTGTTGTAAGGTAACTGCGCTCTTTTGTCATGGATATGGCAAAACGCTTTATCACATGACACGGAGAGAGGAATGGGAATGTATCAGGGAGTCAACGCTTCCGAGGGCATCGGTATCGGCACCGTCATGGTCGCCGTCGATCCCGACTTGACGTTTGAGCCGCACGAGGTTGCTGATTCGGCAGCAGAGAAGGAGCGCTATCAGTCCGCTCTTTCGGTCTTCTGCGAGAAGACCCAGGCTCAGGCCGACCACATGAAGGAGACGGTGGGCGAGGCCGAGGCCGAGATCATGAGCGGACACATTGTCCTGGCTCAGGACCCGGGCATGACCGACGCCATCAACGCCGCCATTGACGGCGGTACCTGCGCCGAGCAGGCGCTCATGGACACCTCGACAATGTTCGAGAACATGTTCCTGTCCATGGACGACGAGATGTTCCGTCTGCGCGCGGCCGACATCGCCGACATCCGTACCGGTATTCTGGCCGAGCTGCTGGGCAAGGAGGTCGTCGACCTCTCCGTCCTGCCCGAGAACACCGTCGTTGTCGTGCACGACCTCACGCCGTCCATGACCGCCACGATCGATAAGGCCCACGTTGCCGGTATCGTCACCGAGACCGGTGGCCGCACGTCGCACTCCGCGATCATTGCGCGCGCCCTCGAGATCCCGGCTGTCCTTTCGGTTTCCAACAGCTGCACCGCGCTGCGCAACGGTATGACCGTTGTCGTCGACGGTGGCAAGGGTATCGTCGAGGCCGATCCCGACGAGGAGACGCTCGCCGCCTACACCGCCAAGGCCGAGGCCTTCGCTGCCGAGAAGGCAGCCCTCGAGGCCTTCCGTGGCAAGCCGTCCGTGACTGCCGATGGCATCAAGAAGATCATCGCCTGCAACATCGGTAACCCCGATGACGTGCCCAACGCGCTCGATCACGACGCCGAGGCCATCGGTCTGTTCCGCTCCGAGTTCCTGTTCATGGACTCCGCTGAGCTTCCTTCCGAGGAGGAGCAGTTCAACGCCTACCGTAAGGTCGCCAGCGCGCTCAAGGGTGCTCCGGTCATCATCCGTACGCTCGATGTGGGTGGCGACAAGGAGATTCCGTATCTGCACATGGTCAAGGAAGACAACCCCTTCATGGGCTTCCGCGCTGTGCGTTACTGCCTGGCCAATCCCGACCAGTACAAGGTCCAGCTCCGCGCTCTGCTGCGCGCTAGCGCCTTCGGTGACGTCAAGATCATGATCCCGCTCGTCACCTGCGTCGAGGAGGTCTTGGCTGTCAAGGAGCTCGTCGAGCAGTGCAAGGCCGAGCTGACCGAAGAGGGTCGCAAGTTCAACGAGAACATCGAGGTCGGCATCATGGTCGAGACGCCCGCCGCTTCGCTGCTCGCAGACCGTCTTGCCGAGGTTGCCGACTTCTTCTCCATCGGCACCAACGACCTGATCGGCTACACCATGTGCGCCGACCGTGGCAACGACACCATCTCCAACCTGTACCAGGTTTACTATCCCGCCGTGCTCCGTTCGCTCAAGAACATCATCGAGAGCGGCGTGAAGGCCGGCATCATGGTCGGTATGTGCGGCGAGGCCGCTGCCGATCCGCTGCTCGAGCCGCTGCTGATCAGCTGGGGCCTGGAGGAGTTCTCGATGAGCGCTCCGTCGATCCTGCGTGCCCGCAAGACCATCAGCCAGTGGACCAAGGCCGAGTGCGACGAGCTCGCCGAGAAGGCGCTCGCCTGCAACACCGCCGCCGAGGTCAAGGCGCTGCTCGAGTCCGCAGCTCGCTAATTTGGTATCAGAGGTAACCGCGTGGTTGGAATGGGCCGGCCACGCGGCCCTCACATATACAGGGGGTACTGTAAATGTTCTACACGCTAACCGCTAACCCGGCTGTCGACATGACGGTTTCGAGCTCTCCGCTCGAGCCCGACGAGAACGTCCGCACCGGCTCGGCCAGCTACACGGCTAACGGCAAGGGCCTCGACGTGTCCTTCGCCTTTAAGAAGATGGGCGTCGACACCGTCGCGCTCGGCTTCTTCGCTGGCTTCACAGGCAAGTTCATCGTCGAGGAGGTCATGAACCTGGGTTGCCTCTGCCGCCCGGTCTGGACCGACGGTATCACGCGCATCAACACCTACGTCAACGATGGCCAGCACGAGTACGGCATCCTGAACCCGGGTGCTCCTATTACGCCGCAGCACCAGGAGGAGCTCTACAACATCCTGGACACCGCGGGCGATCTCGAGTGCCTGATCGTCTCCGGCTCCGTGCCTCCCAAAGCTACGCCCGACTTCCTGGCTCAGGTCATGGAACACGCTCAGGCTCGTGGCGCCGACGTCGTCCTGGACCTGTCCTCCGATAAGCTCAAGGAGCTCGCTCACAAGAAGCCGCTGCTCATCAAGCCGAACCATCACGAGATGAAGGCCATCTTCGGCGTGCCGGTCGACACCGACGACGAGGTTCGCGTTGCCATGAAGATGGCTCACGACGCTGGCGTTCAGAACGTGCTGCTCACCCGTGGTAGCCGCGGCGACGCTTACTTCTCCAACGGCGAGGACATCTGGTACGCCAAGCGTGAGTTCAACATCAAGCTGGTTTCTTCCGTCTGCGCCGGCGACTGCACCCTTGCTGCGTTCCTGCACAAGTGGTACAGGGATCGCGACAACGTCGAGGAGGCCATGAAGCTCGCTATGGCCACCGGCGCCAACGTTGCCGAGTCCGTCGGCATCGGCGACTTCGGTCACGTCGATGAGTACAGCAAGCGCGTTGCTGTCCGCAAGCTCGATCGTCAGTAATCGAAACGCGACATATTCGTGCGCATGCGGCGCCCCGGTTTCGGCCGGGGCGCTTTTTTTTGTTCCGCCATGGGGGAGAGGTGTCCTGCCGTGCTCCATCGCTTCCACACCGTTCACCGAGTTGTCCTAGCCTTTTGTCGATGCGTGGAATATACTTTCATCAACACGTTGCTTTGTGAAAGGAACATTCATGATTTACACGCTCACTGCAAATCCCGCCATTGACTACAACATCGCCTGTGACGGTCTTGCTGCCAACACCGTCACGCGTACCCGCAACGCCGTCTACACGCCCAACGGCAAGGGCCTCAACGTCTCGTTTACGCTTGACCACTATGGTGTCGACACCACGATCCTGGGTTTCTTCGCCGGCTTCTCGGGCGAGTTTATCGTTAAGGGCGCCGAGGCCCTGGGCGTGCCCGTCAAGCCCGTGTGGACCGACGGCATCACGCGCGTCAACGTGTTCCTCAATGCCGGACCCGACACCGAGTACAACATGGTCAACGCCGGTGCCGCCATCAACGAGGCCAACGAGCAGGAGATGTTTGAGCTCATCGATTCGCTCGATGACATGACCTGCCTGGTCATCAGCGGCTCGCTGCCTCCCAACACTTCCGAGGGCTTCCTGGCCGAGGTCCTGCGCCGCGTCAAGGCCAAGGGGGCCGAGTTCGTCCTCGACATCTCGAGCCATCAGCTGGCAGACCTCATTGCCATGGAGCCGCTGCTGATCAAGCCCAATGACGACGAGCTGCTCGACATCTTTGGCATTAAGGTGAGCGGTGGCGACGATGAGTCCGTCAAGGGCGCTATGGCCGAGCTGCACGCCAAGGGCGCCAAGAACGTGCTGCTGACCCTCGGTGGCGCCGGTGCGTACTTCTCCAACGGCGAGCACATCTGGTTTGCCAATCGCACCTTCGATGTCAAGCTGCTGTCGACGGTGTGCGCCGGCGATTCCTCGCTCGCTGCCTTCCTGTCCGTATGGCACGACGCTCCCGAGCGCGTCGAGGATGCCCTCCGTCTGTCGATGGCCACCGGCGCCAACGTGGTCGAGTGCCCGGGCCTGGGCGACTTTGCCAAGGTGGACGAATACAAGAAGAACATCGAAGTTCGTCAGGTCTGCTAGCCGCATCGAAAAATCGCTGCCGAACACCCGCTTTGGATCTCCGAGGCGGGTGTTTTTTATGCACTGAACGCATATGGCGTCTGCTGTCTCGTTTTATCGAATCGATGACGCGATTGCATGTGCGCGCTTTCTCGTTTCTTGTTAGACTTCTTGAGAACCATCGATTAACGCTCACAAGTGCAGGAGGCCATAGGCATGTGCAATGTTTCGCTCAACGGTACGCAACCGTCCGATGCGTCCCTGCGCGTCCTGCGCGCGCTTGAGGCGGCTGGTCTTGAGGCTTGGTACGTGGGCGGTTGGGTGCGCGACGCCCTGATGGGGTACCCCAGCCACGATGTTGATATGTGCTGTAGCGGCCTGTGGCAGGAGTCCAAAGCGGCGCTCGAGGCCGCCGGCATCGCGGTTGTGGAGTCGGGCATTAAATTTGGCGGAATCACGGCTATTTCCGATGGCGAGCGTATCGAGGTCACCACGTACCGTCTGGATGGCTTTTACACCGATGGTCGTCATCCCCAGAGTGTGGAGCGTGCCGCCTCGCTCGAGGACGATCTGGCGCGCCGCGACTTTACCGTCAATGCCATGGCCTGGCATCCCGAGCGCGGGCTTGTCGACCGCTACGACGGCCAGGGTGATCTGGAGCGCAAGCTGATTCGCGCTGTCGGCGATCCCAAGCGTCGCTTTAACGAGGACGCCCTGCGCATGCTGCGTGCGGTGCGCTTTGCCTGCCGTCTGGACTTTATGATTGAGCCCGAGACCAAGCGTGCGCTTGCCGAGTGCGCGCCGCTGCTTGATGCCGTGGCGCGTGAGCGTGTGGGTATTGAGCTCGAGGGCATTCTTTCGACCGGTCATGGGGGAGACGCGATGCTCCGCTATCCCGAGCTCATCTGCGCCGCCGTGCCCGAGTTGGCAGCGGGTCGCGGGTTTGATCAGCGCAGTGTCTATCATGCGTTTAACGTCTACGTGCATATTGCCCGTGTGCTGACGGTGGCGGGGGAGCTCGCGCTGTGTGACGGCGTCGCGCCCTCGTCGAGCCTTATGTGGGCGGCGTTTTTGCACGATGTGTCCAAGCCCGAGTGCTTCACGGTCGACCATGCCGGTAGCGGACACTTCTACGGTCATCCCGAGCTCGGCGCCAAGAAGGCGCGCGTCATTATGGATCGCCTGGCGCTCTCGCACGACTTGGTGCGCGACGTGTGTCTGCTCATCAAATACCATGACAAGCCGCTGCGCCCCGAGCGCTCCTGTCTGCTCAATATGATGCGCGCGCTTTCGGGTGAGGGCGTCGACACGGCCCGCCTGATTGACGAGCTCATGGACCTTAAGCGTGCCGACACACTTGGCAAGGCCCCGTCGTGCTTCTATTACGTTGAGACGATTGAGGAGATGCGCGCGATGGCGCACGAGCTGCTGAGGGCGGGGGAGCCCTATACGCTCAAGATGCTCGCCATCAACGGCGGCGACCTGATCCGTGCTGGAGTCAAGCCCGGGCCGGAACTGGGGCAGCTTCTCAACTCCGCCCTCGACGCCGTGATCGAAGACAACATTCCCAACGATCGCGAAGCTCTTTTGGTCCATCTCAACTTGAATTAGCTACCTAGTTTACCTGCGTGTTCCATAACCTGCCGACAATTTTTCGGCAATTTGGAATTTCTTCTTGCGCTGACGTTTTTTGTCCCGTAATATATTTCCTCGCAGCACGGCAGTGCAGATGTCATGTGGCCCGTTCGTCTAGCGGTTTAGGACGCCGCCCTCTCAAGGCGGAGATCACCAGTTCGAATCTGGTACGGGCTACCACTTCTTTTCTGCTGAGGCTTATGGCCCGTTCGTCTAGCGGTTTAGGACGCCGCCCTCTCAAGGCGGAGATCACC
>DAIMBN010000094.1:0-2965 GCA_036718335.1 Coriobacteriaceae bacterium | reverse complement strand
AGTTTTTTGCTCTCGGTCTTAAATTGACGCATGTGCAGTCCTTTCGCGCTACCCCCGTCCGCAAAAACGGCCCGGTTGCCCGAGCCGCATCGCAGACCTGCTATGTTCAGACTTAGATTTTATAACCCAATAGCGCGCATATATACATACGGAATCGAAAAACTGTATGTCCGAGCGCTCCAATGCGTCAATTGCCAAGGAGTGTCCCCAGCTGCCGGCAGAAAAGGAACGTCCCTATCTGCCATCTACGCGCTTGGCCATCCAGACATGGGGCTGGCCCTC
This sequence comes from Coriobacteriaceae bacterium, assembly GCA_036718335.1. GTDB lineage: Bacteria > Actinomycetota > Coriobacteriia > Coriobacteriales > Coriobacteriaceae > Collinsella. The sequence continues at coordinate 2,683 of DAIMBN010000094.1, read as the reverse complement.
GTCTTCGTAATCTACCGGGGCAATTTGCGTGTAGCCCGCCTTTACATAGAGCGGCAGCACGTATTCCTGCGCATGCAGCTTAATAAGCTTGGCGCCGGCATCGCGTGCACACGAAGCACTGGTCTCCACGATCGCACTCGCCAGTCCGCGACGACGCATAGCCGGCAGCACGGCGACGCGCCCCATAATGTAGGTCTCCCCCGCCGCAACGCCTTCGTCCATGTCGCATGCCGGCAACACCGGGGCCTCTGCGTCAGCCACGCGCTCAAGCTCTTCGGGAAACACGCGCAAGCAACCGGCAAGCTCGCCGTCTACATAGAGCGTCACATGAATGCAGTTTGGATCCTCGTCGATAGCGTCGAACTCATTCTCGTAGCCCTGCTCGTCCATAAAAACGACGCGGCGCACCAACGCCGCGTCATCAAAGCATCCCGTCTTAAGTTGGATATCCATGGCTGCCCTTTCATTCAATGCGAACGTTAGGGACAGATTTTAGCGAAAATGAGCTCCGCGTACGCTAAACTTCGCGCGAGCCTTCGCCAGGCAGTCGTAATGACCCACGTTATGGGCATCGCTCGCGATGAAGCTGTACAGGTTCTGATCGAACAGGCGCTGTGCCGGCTTTTTCTCGCGACCAAAGCGACCGCCGGCAATAAAGTCCGCCGAAGCCTGCAGCTTGCAGCCCATATCGACCAGGCGCTCCGCCACGCTTACATCCTTTTGAACCGCACGATAGCGCTCAGGATGAGCGATGATCACCTGGTAGCCACGGCACTGCAAATCGTAAATCGTGTTCTCGTACTCTCTAAACGCATACGCATCGGCATGCGTCGAAAGCTCGAGCAGAAACTCGTTGGTCCCATCGAAATGCAAGTGCTCCGCGGCATCGATACCAAGCTCAACGAGCTTTCGATGGTTGACCTCGAAGCCCATCTGGAGCGGAAAACCGTCAGCGTTATCACGCAGCAGCTCAAAGGCATCCCACATCTTGTCGTAATCAAAATAGGGATCACGGCAGTGAGGAGTGCAAACGATTCTGGTTACACCGGCCCGCTTGGCAGCCTCGAGCATCGCCAAGCTCTCATCGAGATCGGCGGCGCCGTCGTCTACACCCGGCAAGATATGGCAATGAATGTCACGCATAGGTCAGCCTTAATCAACTAAACGTTTGCTCGGTTGGTGAAGATGCCCTTTTTGGAAGTCCCCTGATCGTCGGAGCCCTTCTTCACCTTCTTACCGTCCTTGGTGTAGTAGGAGTAGTAGTACTCGCTGGTCTCGGTCTCGCAGTAGTTCATAACGGTACCGATGAGCTTGACCTTCTCGGACTTCTTAAGCTGACCGATGGCGTTGAGCGCTTCCTCGCGCTTGGTGAAGTCCTCACGCACGACAAAAAGCGCACCGTCGGTCAGACTTGCGATCTCGGCAGCATCGATGAAGGTGCCGACCGGGGGAGCATCAAAGATGACGTACTGGAACTTGGCGGACAGTGCCTTTACCAGCTTGGCAAAGCGGTGAGAGACGATGATGTCGGCAGGATTGGGAATATGCGGCTCGGCATCGAGGAAGTAGAAGTTCTTCTGACCCGTCTCGACAATCGCCTGGTCAATAGAAACCTGCTCGGAAAGGACTGCATAGAGTCCGCCGCGGGAGCGGACGCCGAGCATATCGGCAAGGGACCTGCGACGCATATCGGCCTCGACCAGAAGCACGGACTTGCCGCTGGTGGCGATAGCTTGGGCAAGGTTAATGGAAACCGTAGACTTGCCCTCGTTGGGAATCGAGGAGGTAACGGTGATGGTGCGGATGGGGTCGTCCACGCTCGCAAAGCGGATGTTGGCCAGAAGGGTCTTGGCGGCATTCTGTACAACGAGCTTGTCGGTGTTCTTTGCCTTAGCCATGCCTATTTACCACCTTTCATAGCCGGAATTCGGCCAACAACGGGAATGCCCAGGAGCTCTTCTGCCTCTTCGGCACCGCGGATGCGGGTATTGAGCATGTCTGCCAAAACGACATAGGCGACTGCGATAAAGATACCGGCGAGGAACGCGACGGCAATATACAGCGTGCGCTTGGGGCCGCTGGGGGCTTCGGGGGTCTTAGCCTCGTCGATAACGTTGATGCTCTGGGCAGCGCCGACGTTCTGAGCGACCGTACTCACCGAGCTGGCCATGGCCTTTGCGACCTTAGCCGTCTCCTTGGCATCGGTGCCGGTAACCGAAAGCGTAATGACACGCGTGGTGGTCTCGGAGGAAACAGACACCTTGTAGTCATCCAGATCAGTGAGGCCCAGTTCATTGGCTGCGCCGCTCTTAACGCTATCGCTATCCAGCAGCGTGGCGATATCGTTGGAAAGCATCTGACTCGCCGAGAGATCGTTGTAGCTCATCTGACCGCTATCGTCGGTCTTGGCGAGAATGTACATGCTCGTCGTCGCGGTATAGGTGTTGTCCATCGCAACGAAGGACACGATGCCCATGGCGATCGCGCAGACCACCGGAAGGGTGATGACCAGCTGAAGGTGCTTCTTCAGCAGCTGGAACAGTTCGAGAAGGGTCATGCAGCTTGCCTTTCATTTCCCCAGTTCGGATTGACAAAACTGTCCGTATGTTATCGCATCTTTTTACCGAGACCAAACTCTATACATAAGAAACAGGCTCTCCTGTAAAAATGTCGGAAGCAATCG
>DAIMBN010000093.1:0-3034 GCA_036718335.1 Coriobacteriaceae bacterium | reverse complement strand
TTCACGTCGGTCGAGAAAAGCGTCATCATGTCAGCGCTAAACGTTTTGGGGATAACGACGGCAGCATAGTACGCGCCCGACTTAACGCCCTCGATAGCCTTTTCGCGATTGTTGAGCACAACCCAATCGAAGCTCTCGTTGCCGCGTAGGGTGGCGGTCACGTTTTCGCCCACGTTAACCTCGACGGGGATCAAATCGCTCTCGTAACCCTCATCGGTGTTGACCACGGCGATCTTAAGATTGCCGGTGTTGCCGTACGGATCCCAGCTGCCGGCGATGTTAAACCACGCGTACAGACACGGTACGATAATGAGGCCCATCACGACAACCAAGCCGATCACGGAGCGAGACACGTTTTGGACATCGCGCTTAAACAGATGCAGGATGTTCTTCATTTATGCCTCACCTCCTTTGGAGTGCTTGCCAAGCGCGGTGGTATCTCCATCATTTGTGGCTGTGCTGTCGCTGCCCTGAGATTTATGGTGCGAGCCGATATGCGGCAAGCGGCCCGTGGACTGATCGCCGCCCTTGGCACCACGCTCGCTGGCGTTGAGGCCAAACATGTGGCGGGCGGCAGGAATGGCGGCCGTGTGTTCGCGCATCTCGCGACGCAGGTCCTCATCCGAAAGCGCCGAGATGCGCATCTGGGTATTGAGGCTCGCTCGGATATATTCGATATTGATAAGCCAGCCGCAGATGGCAATAACCGAGATGATCCAAATGACAAGCAGGATGATCTTGCCGTTATTGTCGATATCGAGAACCGTCGACAGGACAAAGAGCAGGACCTGAACGCCCACCACGGCGGCAAAACCGCCCTTGATGTAGTACGGGTAGCGATGTTCAAAGGCGACCGCATGATCGAGCAGTTCGCGACGGTACGAATCGGAATCGAGCATGACACGCATGGCCGTGCGCAGCGAGTAGCGCTGGCGCGGCAGGTCGTTGGACTCGCAAATCATCATACCGGTCGTGGAGAGCTGTTTATCAAAGAGCAGGTTAAGGTTGAGCAGCAGCGGACGCAGCTGCAGGCCGATAAAGAGCGCCACGATCAAGAACACGCCCAGAATGCACAGGTTAAACAGGTAGTTGAACGAATACATGCCGCCGACCGTCTCGCGCAGCAGATTGATGCCGTAGGTAAAGGGCAGCAGCGGGTGCAGCCACTGGAAGAAGCCGGGCATCATCTCGATGGGGTACATGCCCGACGAACCCGGGATCTGCACGATGACGAGAATGACGCCGATAGCCTTGCCGATATGCTTAAACGTGGTGGACAGCGCATAGATGATATTGACGTAGGTGAACGAAATGGCGATGCCGCCCAGCACGAACAGCAGCGGGCTGACGCACTGCACGCCAATCACCAGATCGCCTACCGTAACGATGATGGCCTGCAACGCGCCCAGGATCACCATGAGCAACCAGCGGCCAAAGTAGCCTTGGCGCGCCGTAAAGCTGCCGATGCCTTCGCGGTCGACCTCGAGCTTGTAGATGGCGATAAGCACGTAGCCGCCCACCCAAAGCGCCAGGTTGGTATAGAACGGGGCAATGCCCGAGCCGAAGCTTTTAACCGGATAGATCGACTTGGACGCGAGCTCAACCGGAGATGCCATGAAGTCTGCGACGTCATTGACGTCGACGCCCATCAGGTCGGCCAGCTCGCCCATGGACTCGGAGGTCTGTAGCGCCGCGATGTCGTTGGCGGCGGTTGCGAGCTTGTCCTGGACCTTGGCAAGCGAGGAATCGGTCTGGGACAGCGTGGTCTTGGCCTGGCCGAGCGTAGCGCTAAGCTGCGCCAACGTGCCGCGCGCATTTGCAAGTGTAGGTGTCATACCCGAGACGATACCGGTCAGGTCGCCCGAAACGGCAGCAAAAGAGTCGAGCGCGCTCGAGGCCTTCGGCAGCGCGTTTTGGCCCAAGTCCGTCTGGGCTTGGCCAAGGTTGGTCGCACCGGTATGAATTGCATTATTGATAGCGTCACTGGCACCCGAAACAGCCGCTGCGTCATTCGCCATGGCGCTCGACTGCGCGGACAGACCGTCCTTGATGCTCTGAAGCTTTTCATTCTGCTCTCGAAGCAAATCGATGGTCGATACAATGCGCGCGTCAATTTCCTCGGAACCTGTCGACGTGTCATTGGCGAGAATCTCTAAGTGCCCGATAACGGCCTTATTGTGGTCGATCGTCGCTTGGAGAGACTCGAGCGAGTTGTCGATACGGGTGGTCGTAGATGTGACCGTGCCCGTCAGCTTGCCGATGGCAGCGTTCGCAGAGGCTGACGTCTTGGTGAGCGCAAGGCTGCCTTCCGAGAGCGCCTTGGAGAGCGAGGCGACAGAGTTGCCCGCCGTGGCGCGAGCCTCGCCCAGCAGGTCATTGCCCTGGGAGATCGCCTGCGTCAGCGACGGCGCCTGACCCTGCAGACCGGCAAGTGCCGCATCTGCCGAGGCAATGGAACCACTCGTCTTATCGATGGCGGCATTCATGTCGCCAATCGAATCACACACTTCGCCCAACGTATCGGAAGCCTCTGATACCGAACCGGCCAACGAATCCTGAGTCTGGGTTGCCTTGTCCTTTAAATCGACTCCGGCATCCTTGGCAATGCTGGCAACGGTCTCGCCCACCGTGGAGACAAATTCCGAGTTGATCTGCTCCTCGATGGTGTTTGCACCGGTGTCGGTAACCTTGGGCGCAATAGCGCTCTTCTTCTCATTGACGTAGTACGTAAGCTTGGGCTGATGGTAGTTACCGTCGAGCATCGAAACCAGGTTATCCGAGAAGTTCTTGGGGATTACGATGGCCGCATAGTACTCACCGCTCTCGACGCCCTCCTTGGCATCGGACGCCGAATCGACGAAGGTCCAGCCCAGCTGATCGTTCTCCTTGAGCTGATCGACAACCTGGTCGCCCGCGTTGAGCTCGCCCACCAAGTCGTTTTGGGTGCCCCGATCGTTGTTGGCGATGGCAATCTTGATACCCTGGGTGTTTCCGTACGGATCCCAGTTGGCCACGATGTTGTACCAGGCATACA
>DAIMBN010000034.1:8286-20748 GCA_036718335.1 Coriobacteriaceae bacterium | reverse complement strand
ATTCGGTCGCACGGAGAGCATTTCCCAGTTGACAAAACTATAGGAACACCCCCCATCACAGTTTCCTCGGTAGAAACCGCCTGATCATCGTTTGCAATTGCCTGCGAGATTGGAGGCATGACGAGCGACAGTACCAGGCTCAAAACGGAAGCTCCGCACAAAACGCCCGCCAGTACACGGCGCGTCGCTTTTTTACTCTGCTTAGTTTTTTCTGAATTCGCTTTCATCGATGTCTCCTCCCCAAGAGACCGCGATCTTGCTCTTTCACTATCAAACGTATCTGCGCAACCTGTGATTGTGCACGCTTAGTAATACTATTGTAACTATTGTTTAAACATCCGGGCAACAAAACCGACATTTTTATAGCAAGTTCTCAATTCTCTTGACATTTGTTCAGATTTGCCTTCGTTTATTCGCTCTGAAATATCTGTTTCTACTGGTAATTAAGTTAGTTATCAGTTTTTTAATAGCATTTTATTTATTTGCACAACATTTTGCTCAAGAGCAAACATCCTGTGAACGGTTGAAAATCGACCGTGAACGGTAGATTATTAACCGGGAGGAATAGACTACCAAATTGATGGGAATATCTTTAACCCATCGGTAGTTAGAAGCGTAATGTTCAGACAACCATATCTGAATTTGCGCGCAGATTTTAGGCATCAATTCGCCCAAATCGCATGAGGCCACCGCAAAGGTGCCTGTTCCCTTTGTGGCGGCTCTCCCCCGGCGCTACAGCAGATGTTCCTCGATAAAGATCGCGATGCCGTCTTTGTCGTTGCTGGCGGTTACAAAATCGGCGGCGGAGCGGGTGGCGTCGCTGCCGTTTGCCATGGCCACGCCCACGCCGGCGTCGGCCACCATGCAGGTGTCGTTGTCGGCATCGCCAAACACGCAGATGTCCTGGAGCTCCATGTCGTTGAGCTCCGCCACGCGCACAAGGCCGCGCGTCTTGGACACGCGCGGATCCATGAACTCGTAGAGCCGCTGCGTGGTTTGCAGAGCCGCCGCCTTGACAGTGTCATCGGCAAACGTCGACGCCCGCTCAATCACCCGCGGCATTACCTCGGGCGCCATGGTAAACATCACCTTAGGCTGTGGTTCGCGCAAAAACTCGGCAAAATCGACCACCTGGTAGGGCACGCCGTCGACGCGCGACAGGTGCTCGACGCACGCGTTGCTCTCGGGCACGTAGAACACGCCGTCTCGGGGGCAGACGGGCGTCGCCGGAAGGTCCGCCATGTGCTCGCAGATGCGCGCGATGGTCTCGCCCGGCAGCGGATAGCTCAGCTCGTTGATGTCGTGCGCACGGTCGATGACCTCGGCGCCACCGCAGCCCACGAGCACGTCCACCAGGCCTTCGATACCCCAGAGCTCGTACATGGCCTCGGTCGCGTGGGCGTCGCGCCCGGTGCACAGGCCAAAGAGCACGCCGCGCTCGCGCAGGGCGCGGATCGCCGCCACAGTGCGCGGGGACACCGTGTGCTGGCTCGTGAGCAGCGTGCCGTCGATATCGCAGAGTACGGCTTTGATGCGGCTGAAGGTGGTGTCCATGGGGGCCTTTCTGAGTAGCGCGGCAGTGCTATATGTGGTCGGAAATGGCGTACATGGTATACCAAAGCGCAAGCGCGGCCTATCAAAGCAAAAACCACCACAAAGGTGCCTGTCCCCTTTGTGGTGGCCGGACCCGCAGGATGGCATGGCCCGGGGCGCAAACCATCACAACATTCGACGTTATTCGGCAAAATCGCGATTTTCGCTGAATGTTGTGATGGTTTTTACCGCCTCGCGGCACGATCAAAATGCCGGCGGCCAAACAGCAGCAACGCCGCGGGAACCGCCGTCACGACCATGCCCGCCCCCACGAGCGTCTGCTGCACGCCAAACGTCGCCGCCAGCCACGGGGCAATCGCCAACGGGGCCACGCCAGCGAACATATTGCCAAAGCCCATGACCGAGTTCACGCGACCGAGTTGCTCGAGCGGTGCCGTCGTTTGCACGATGGTGTTGTGGAGCGGGTTGACGACGCCCCAAGCCACGCCCAGGGCAATCTGGCCGACAAGGGCCACGCCCACGTACGGCGTTCCCACATAGAGCAAACTTCCCAGGCCCACGGACATAAGCGCCACGAGCAGCGTTTTAAGGTTGACCAGGTGCGGTGGCAAGCGGAGCGCGAGGACGGCGCCCAGCACCGCGCCTACACCGCTAGCCGACGAGAGCCAGCCCATCCACTCAACACCGACGTGCAGGACATCGCGGTAGAAGAACGACTCCAGCGGATCGAAGGCACCGTAGCCAAAGTTCGAAAGGAAAATGATGCTGAACAGCAGGGCGAGGACGCTGTTGGTAAAGACCGTCTTGATGCTGGTCGCAAAGGTGACGCGGGAAGACGTGTTGGGGTCGGGGCTTTGGCTGGCCTTATCCGATGTGATGTCGCCGACCGCGGGTTTGCCTTCGTGTGTGGCGGCCTGGCCTGCACTTTGCCTAAAGCCCCAACCGGCAATGAGCGCCAACGCGGTAGAGAGCATCATGAGCACGAACACCGCGCGCGACGACGCAGCCGCCGCGACAAAGCCGCCCAGCGTGGGGCCAACGATGATACTCACGTTTGAAAACATGGCGATGGCGGAGTTGATGTCTTTGAGCTCGACGGGGTCGTCGGTGAGATACGCCGGATAGGATGTGGCGATGGGCTGGGCGAACCCCATCACAAAGCCCAGGAGCACCGCGCCGGCAAGAACTGTTTCGGTAGCGCTGCCAAAGACGATGATCGCCGCGCCGGTCGCCAGCGTGCCGACGATACTCAACAAGAAATGACGGCGCGGGCCCCAAGCGTCGAGCGCCGCACCGCCCGCAAAGGATCCCAAGATCACGAATACGTTCATAAAAAGGACGGCCAGCGATGTCGCCACGACCGAGGCATCGTCCGCATAGGTGAGTGTTCCGATAACGCCGATAAAGTAGCTGGTCTGAAAACCGGTGTAGATGAGAAAGCGCATCGCCACCAGGCGCTTGGCCTGCACGGACAGCGATGATTGAGGCTTTGAGAAAAGAGGGGCGAGCATGGAGACTCCTTGTTTCATACGAATACGGGCGGCGGGCATTCGCCACCGTCTGTCAAATCAATCTATCCGCATGAAACATTAAGGACGCATCAAGAGCCCCTTCTCTCCGTTTTTCGCCCGTCATGAACTACTTGGTAGATTGTAAGGCATGTCCCACACATGTACTAAAGCAAAAACCACCACAAAGGTGCCTGGCCCCTTTGTGGTGGAAATGGCGTTTGCCCAGATAAAACCTGCCAAAATTAACCTGTCCCTTTTTGGCAGGTTTTAGGCCAGATGGTCCTGAATCAGATCGCAGATGGCTCGGGCGTCGTTGATGTTGATGGCTCGGGTCGCAAAGCCGGCGTCGAAGGCCTGGCGTGCCAGGGCCTCGTTGCAGGCAAGGGCCAGCGTGTGACCGTCGACCAGGTCGAGCGAGCTCTTGCCGCGCAGACGGTCGACACCGGAGCGCGCGACCACAATGTTGTCGAAGCCCTCGGTCTTGTAGCCCTCGATGATCACCACGTCGACATCGTTGTAACGCGACAGCAGCTCGCGCGCGGGCATCTCGTCCTCCTCGCGCGTGTCGGCGTACTCCGCCCAGCGCGTGGCGCAGATGAGGCCCACGTGCTTGGATCCGGCCTGGTGATGGCGCCACGTATCCTTAGCGGGCACATCGATATCAAAGCCGTGGTGCCCGTGATGCTTGAGCGAGCCCACGCGCAGGCCGCGGCGGGTGAGCTCGGCGATAACCTTCTCGACGAGTGTGGTCTTGCCCGAGTTTTGGTAGCCGATAAACGCGATCGCGGGGACGGCCGGTGTCGGAGCTGCGGGCGCGACGGCGACGGGTGCGCTTGCGGGCGCGGCACCGTCAGCGGCCACGGCCTCAACAGCAGCGGCCTGACGCTCTGCGCGGTCCCACACGCCCGAGCGGCCGCCCTCCTTGTGCAGCAGGCGCACGTCGACAATCTCCATGCCGCGATCGACCGCCTTGCACATGTCATAGATGGTCAGACACGCGGCACTCGCGCCGGTCAACGCCTCCATCTCAATACCCGTCTTGCCAGTCACGCCGGCCGTAACCAGTACGTGAAAGCCAACCTGCCCGTCCGCGCGCGCCGGCGCCCAGCCCTCGGGCACGTCCTCGGCCGGCGTCCCCGCCGGAGCGATGGGCGCAATGTCGCACTTGCTCTTGGTAATGAGCAGCGGATGGCACATGGGGATGATGTCGCTCGTGCGCTTGATGGCCATGATGCCCGCCACGCGCGCGCAGGCGAGCACGTCGCCCTTTTTGGCGCGGTCCTGCAGCACCATGGCCTGCGTCTCGGGATGCATGAGGATGGTGCCCTCGGCGATGGCAATGCGATGGGTCTCGGCCTTGTCGGACACATCGACCATGCGAACCTCGCCCTTGGCGTCCACGTGCGTCAGCTCGTCGCGACGGGCGTCGCGGGCGGGCTCGGTGGCAGCGCTGGCAGTCGGCTGTGCGGATGCGTCGGCGTTGCCAGCATTCGCCGCAGCCGTGGCTTTGTGGGCAGACATCGCGGCCCTGCGAGCGGCCTTGGTGGCATCGGCGTACCTGCTCTTGGCCATATGATCATCCTCCGATTTGGGACATAAATCGTTGCGTGCCCTCAATTATCGCGTGTTCCTGCGGTTTGTGGGCCACGGCATCGCGCCAAATCGAAAGTACCTGCATATCATCACCACGGCGCAGCGCCTCACGCACCGAATACTCGGCATCGCTAAACAAGCACGGACGTACGTTGCCATCGGCCGTCAGGCGCAGACGGTTGCAATTCGCACAAAAATGGTTGGACATGGCGCTAATAAAGCCAACCGTCCCCGCCGCGCCCGGAAAGTGCCAATAGCGCGCAGGGCCCGCGCCGGCAGGAGCGTCGTTGATGTCGAGCGGCTCGAGCTCGCCCAGGCCCGCCGCGGCGGCCCCGGCATTGATGCGCGCCCGCAGCTCGTCGCTCGGCACGGTGTCGCTCGCGTCCCACAGCTCGGGATTGAGTGTGGGCGCGTGAGGGTCTACGGCACAATGCGAGCTCGTGTGCTCGTCGCCAATGGGCATGTATTCGATAAAGCGCAGGTGGATGGGGCGGTCGACGGTCAGCCGTGCGAGGGCCGCCACGTCCTGGTTGAGCCGGCGCACCACAACGCAGTTGACCTTAACGGGCTCAAAGCCCCAGGCCAGCGCCGCGTCGATGCCAGCCATGGTCTGCTCGAGTCGACCCAGGCGCGTGATCTTTCCAAAGAGCGTAGGGTCGAGCGTGTCGAGCGAGATGTTGACGCGGTTAAGCCCGGCATCTTTGAGCTGCGGTGCCAGCTTGGGCAGCAGGGCCCCATTGGTGGTGAGCGAGATGTCCTCGATCTGCGGAATCGCGCGGATGTCGCGAATGAGCGGAATGATACGGCGGCTGACCAGCGGCTCGCCGCCCGTCAGGCGCACGCGGCGAATGCCCTCTCCCGCCACCAGGCGCACAAAGCGGGCGATTTCCTCGGCGCTGAGCAGCTCGTCGTGCGCACGGGGCGCCACGCCATCGGCCGGCATGCAATAGATGCAGCGGAAATTGCACTTGTCGGTAACGGCAATGCGCAGGTAGTTGATGTCGCGGCCAAAACCGTCATGTTGCACGTGCCCGTCCACGCGGCCCTCCCCTCACGCGGCGTTTTATTCTTCGGAAAACATAATACCCCATGAGAGAATCATGCCGACACCCGTACGACAGGACAGGCCACTTCGAGCAAAACGGACTTTCCAAGCCCATCCTCAGCATACAGACCATCACAACAATCGATGCTTTTCCCGTTTTTGGCAAAAAACGTCGAATGTTGTGATGGTTTGCCTGCCCACGGCACCCCGTAGAAGGACCAAAGCGCCCCTAAAGACCGCCGTCCCAGTGTCGAATCACGAATTCTCGCAGGTCGTTCTGCCGCTTTTGGAACGCTTCGCTTCGATCGCACTTAAGGCCCATAGCGAGCGCGATGGCGTTCATCGCCCGATGCAATTGCAGCTGATGGGCAAACTGAGTCCCGGTGAGAACGATCATCCTAAAGCCCAGCGCGCTCAGCACGGTCATACGCTCCGCATCCGACGCGCTGCGCTGTTTATCAAGATGGTCCGAGCCGTTGTATTCAATCCCCGTACCGCTCGCAGGCGCATATACGTCGATCTCGAAATACCCGGCCTTTGCAAGATACTTGAACTCATTGGGAACATCGACCCGATGGTTGAGCTCGATCTTGGCATATCCCAGCCCTCCCTGGGAACGCTTTGCTACGACCATGATTGCGGTGGCCGTCTCCATGGGCGACCGCGCGCCATCGTGCACGCGCTTGAGCACGGCGGCCGCGCGTATGGCCCCCTGACGAGATCGGTTCTCATTGCAATAAGCAATCAAGTCGGCGACGGTATACCTCTGCCCCATCTCGATATAATCGCCTGTCGACAGATGATTCAAATGGTATCGGGCGCAGATTTCGTAGCCATATTCCAGCTGCTCGGGCTCGCTCATCCACAAACCCGCTTGGACAAAGCACATGGCCTCATCAACCACTAGAAGGCCCTCTGCCACCTCGATAAGATGGCCTGGAGGTACCGGCGCTCCAAACACGTGGCACCTAAATCCAGCCGGCGTCGAGCGCTCAAAATCGAAGTTGACGAGCGTATCGATATGATCGAGCTCTTCTCGTGGAATACCAAGAGAAACCAGATGGTCGGCAACGATCCCAACCGCCGTTGAAGCCCTCAGCCCCTTGGCATCGAGTCCCAATTTGGGCAGGCTCGCGGTCGGTTCCGCCTCGTTAGCAAGCGAGTCCTCATCGTATAGACTGCTTGCTCGCGAGAGCGACTCGGACGGGCGCGCCACGTTGTGGTACAGCCAGGCAGTCTTATGGGACAGGACGATCGGCAGGTCCATGAGCCCTCCAATGGAGTCGGATAACCAACCTTATTCCCCTGCTCACGGGTCCGCACACCTTCGTGCGCAAGAAAGCGATTCCACCCGGTCGAGTGGCAGAAAAACCATCACAACATTCGATGCTTTTCCCGTTTTTGGCAAAAAACGTTGAATGTTGTGATGGTTTGAGGCGAGGTGAGGGGCACGGAGAGGTCAAGGCATCGTGCTTGGAGCGTGACTTTTTTCGCCCGGCACCCAACACAAACCTTGACTCTACAATCGTTATAGGGTTTTCACTACACTGGTAGCTAAACGAACCAAACCAGAAAGTGCCCCGCCCATGGAACACGACCTCACACGCGGCAATGCCCTTAAGACCATCGCGGTCTTTGCCCTGCCTTATATGCTCTCGTACTTTTTGCAGATGCTCTACGGCATGGCCGACCTGTACATGATGGGACAGTTTAGCGGCGCCGCCGGCATCACCGCCGTGGGCAATGGCGCGCAGACGCTCTACATCATTACCGTGACGCTCGTGGGCCTGGCCATGGGAACGACGGTCATCGTCGGCCACGCCGTGGGCTCGCGTCGCTTCGATCGCGCCGAGACCGCCATCGGCAATACCATCACGCTGTTTATGGGCGTCTCGGTGGTACTGGCCGTCATCTTGTTTGCACTATGCCCGCAGGTTGTGGCGCTCATTGGCACGCCGCCCGAGGCGGTCAAAGGCACCGCCGCCTACCTGCGTATCTGCTTTGTCGGCATTCCGTTTATCGCCGCATACAACATTCTTTCAGCCATCTTTCGCGGCCTGGGCGATTCGCGCTCGCCCATGTACGTGATCGGCGTGGCATGCATCATCAACATCGCGCTCGATTTTCTGTTTATCGGCCACATGGGGCTCGGCCCCGTGGGCGCGGCACTCGGCACGGTAACCGCCCAGACGGCAAGCGTTGCCCTCGCGCTTGTGTGGCTTAAGAGCCGCCGCACGAACATCCACGTTAAGCGTAGCGACCTGCGCCCCCAGCCCGAGGTGCTCAGCAGCATTCTTAAGATCGGCGTGCCCGTGGCAGTACAGGACGGCTGCATCCAGGTGGCTTTTATGTTTATCACCGTCATCGCCAACCATCGCGGCCTGGTCGACGCCGCCGCCGTAGGCCTGGTCGAAAAGATGATCAGTTTCTTGTTCATTGTGCCGAGTTCCATGGGCGCCACCGTCAGCGCGCTCACGGCGCAAAACGCCGGCGCGGGCAAGGGCGACCGTGCACGTCAGGTACTCAAGGACGCCATGACCATATCGGTAGTGTACGGCTGCCTGATTACGGTGCTGATGTGGCTGGTGGCGCCGGCGTTTATCGGCTTTTTTGCCAAGGACCCCGCGGTGGTCGCGGCCGGCACCGGCTATATGCACAGTTATATTTTCGACGCAATCTTTGCCGGCATCCACATTTGCTTTAGCGGCTTTTTCGCTGCGTATGGCAAGAGCTACATCGGCTTTGCGCACAACGTGCTGGCGGTGGCGCTCATTCGCGTGCCCGGCGCCTGGCTGCTGTCGAACGCCTATTCCGATACGTTGTTTCCCATGGGCATCGCCTCGCCGTGCGGATCGATTTTGTCGGCAGTCATCTGTGTTGTCGCATTTACCGTACTCAACCGCTGCGGAGCTTTTGACAAGCTGATGGCGTAGCGGGGCAACGCAAAATCGCCCTCATCGACGACATCATCAGCGACGACTCCACAACCTACGTGACACAGATCACGGCGCCGATTGCCCCAGCAAAGTAAGAACCACCCGGAAGGCATCGGGCTTCCGGGCGGTTCTTCAATTTGACTATTGATGCACTAAGCCTGGGGCACCTGACCAGTAGCCAAGATCTGCTCGAGCGCGTCCTCATCCAGCACGGGTACGCCCAGCTGCTCGGCCTTGGTAAGCTTGGAGCCCGCTTTGGGACCGGCAACCAGGTAGCTCGTCTTCTTTGACACACTGCCCGAGACCTTGGCGCCGAGCACCTTGAGCGCCGCGCCCGCCTCGTCGCGCGTGCGGTTGACAAGCGTGCCGGTGAGCACGAAGGTCAGGCCTGCGAGTGGTTGTGCGTCGGCGAGCTCGCCCGCCACGCCAGCGTCGGCTGCGGCTTGCGCGTGCGCGGCGCCCAAGTCGACCTCGAGCGACAGGCCCGCCTGGCGCAGGCGCTCCAGCACGGCAAGGTTCTCGGGCACGGCCAGGAACTGCTTGACGCTCGCCGCAATCTTGGGACCGATGCCCTCGCACTCGGCGATGTCCTCTTCGCTCGCCAAGATGAGCTTGTCAATCGACAGGAATCGCTCGGCAATGACCTCGCCCACGCTCTTGCCCACGTGGCGGATGCCCAGGGCAAACAGCACGCGACCGAGCGGCTGGCTCTTGGACTTGTTGAGCTCGGCGATGATTTTCTCGGCCGTCTTGAGGCCCACCGGAATGGGGTCACCCTTCTTGACGCCCTTTTTACTGTTGGAGCTGGCATAGGTGCGGCCCGTGTCCAGGCCTGCGATGTCGTCGACCGTGAGCTGGTAGAAATCTGCGACATCGTGGATCAGTCCGGCGGCGATCATCTTGTCGACGATCTCGTCGCCCAGGCCGTCAACGTCCATGCAGCCGCGGCTCACCCAGTGGAGCAGGCGCTCCTTGAGCTGCGCGGGGCAGTCGATGGAGACGCAGCGGTAGGCGACCTCACCGTCCTCGTGGACCACGGGGCTGCCGCACACGGGGCAGACCTCGGGCATGTGCCAGTCGACCGAATCGACCGGGCGCTTGTCGAGCACCGGGCCCACGACCTCGGGGATTACGTCGCCTGCCTTGTGCACGATGATAGTGTCGCCCTCGCGCACGTTTTTGCGACGGATTTCGTCGATGTTGTGCAGCGTGGCGCGCGCGATGGTGGAGCCGGCAACCGTCACCGGGTCGAACTCGGCGACTGGCGTGAGCACACCGGTGCGGCCCACCTGGATGCGAATTTCGCGCAGGACGGTCTGCTTTTCCTCGGGCGGGAACTTAAAGGCGATGGCCCAGCGCGGTGCGCGGGCAGTAAAGCCCAGGTCGAGCTGCTGCTGGAAGCTGTCGACCTTTACGACCACGCCGTCGATGTCGTAGTCCAGGTCACCGCGGTGCTCAAGCGCCTGGGCACAGAACTCGTGGACCTCGGCGGGTGTGGCGCAGCGTGCCACGTTAGGGTTGACGCTAAAGCCGGCGCTGCGCAGCCAGTCCAGAAACTCGCGCTGGCTGTGGACGTGCAACGGGTCGGTATCGGCGATGGCATAGATAAAGGTGGCCAGGTCGCGGCGCGCTGTGACCTTGGGATCCTTTTGGCGCAAGCTGCCGGCGGCGGCGTTGCGCGGGTTGGCGAAGGGTTCGCGACCTTCGGCATCGGCCTCGTCGTTCAGACGCACAAAGCTGCCCTTGGGCATGTACACCTCGCCGCGCACTTCGATGGTACGCTCGCGGTCGGCGCCCATGTGAGCGAGCGCCGGCTCGGACAGGTGCATGGGCACATCCTTGATGGTACGGACATTGAGCGACACGTCCTCGCCCGTGGTGCCGTCGCCGCGCGTGGCGGCGCGCACAAAGGTGCCGTTTTGGTAAGTAAGCGCCACGCCCAGACCGTCGATCTTAAGCTCACAGGTATAGGTGACGCTACCGGCACCGAGCGCATCCTCGGTGCGCTGGAGCCAAGCGTCGAGCTCGTCCAGGTCCATGGCATCGTCCATGGAATACATGCGTGCCATGTGCGTAACCGGCGTAAACTGCTCGCTCACGTAGCCGCCCACGCGCTGGGTATAGCTGTCGGGCGTCACCAGGTCGGGGTAGGTCGCCTCGATTTCCTGCAGCTCAACGAGCATTTTGTCAAAGGCGGCGTCTGTGATCTCGGGCGCGTCGAGCATGTAGTAGCGATAGGCGTGGTAATCGAGCTCGTGGCGCAGCTCGGCCGCACGCGCTGCCGCCTGGGCACGGGCATCGGCCGGTGCAGCGACATCCGCACTCGCGGGCGTTTCGGTATCGATGTCCACACCGTCACCAAACAGGCTCGATTGCTCCATAGCAGCACTCCTTCGCTCGATTTCAAACGGATACTAGAGTACCACCGGTCGCAATGGGGTCGAATAGCCCTTTCGAACCGCACCGAATCGGCAGCCGCCAGACCGGGGTGGACAGTTAGTTCAGATACGTATAAATCCTAGAGCTGAATCAGGCACGAACACCCCTGTTTCAACTAATTTGGGCTCCTCGAGACCATGTAAACGTCCCGCTCTCCCTTCTAAACACCCATTCGAGCCCCATCCCAATCAAAAATTGCTCAAAACGCATCCCAAGCTGCCCCAGATTTATACGTATCTGAACTAACTGTCCAGACCATTACGAACCAGGCCTCTTGTCAGCCCCAAGTGATCCGTTTTCCTCCGTCCCCAACGGATCAATAAGAAAAGAGGGGCTGTCCCGCGTTGGTGGGACAACCCCTCTGGCTTCGATATGTGCGATACGGCTCGTTAGTAACCCTGGCCGTAGCCCTGGCCCTGGCCCTGCTGGCCTAGCAGCTCCTCCAGGTACTGGCGCAGCTGCTCGTCGGTAATACCGCCGTTGCCGGTGTCGGTCGAACTGTCGTCCTGCTGCTGGTTCTGCAGCTCCTCGTCAGAGCCCAGCTCGACGGTGACCTTCTTCTCGTCCTTGCCGCGCATAAGCGTGATCTCGACCTTCTCGCCCACCTCGTGGCTGCGCAGTGCGATGATCAGGCCATCGGCGCTCGTGATCTCGTCGTCGCCCAGCTTGGTGATGACGTCGCCCTCCTGAATTCCGGCCTTAGCAGCAGGACCATCCTCAACGACGCTCGCCACATACGCGCCGCTATCGGTGCTCAGCTTGTTGGTGCGGGCGTTGAGCGCGTTGACGCTCGAAAGCGTGGCGCCCAGGTACGGGTGCACCGGCGTCTTGCCGTCGATGATCTGGTCGGCAATGTTCTTGGCGTAGTTAACGGGAATAGCAAAGCCCACGCCCGAGCTGGAGCCCGAATAGCTCTCGATAAGCGAGTTAATGCCCACGAGCTCGCCGTTGTCGTTGACGAGCGCGCCGCCGGAGTTGCCCGGGTTGATGGCGGCATCGGTCTGGATCATGTTGGCGTAGATGGTGTTGCCGCTGGTAGAGCTCATGGCCGTGGAGCGATAGAGCGCCGAGACGATACCCGTGGAGACAGACTGCTCGTTGCCGAACGGCGAGCCGATCGCCATGACCCACTCGCCCACGTTGAGCTTGGAGGAATCACCGATCTCGATCGGCGTGAGCTTGGAGGCGTCTGCATCCTTGAGCTTGATGACGGCCAGGTCGCTCGAAGCATCGTTGCCCACGAACTCAGCCTCGTAGGTGGTGCCGTCGTCCATGGTCACCACGTACTGGTCGTAGCCGTCGACCACGTGGTTGTTGGTGAAGATGTGGCCCTCGGTATCGAGCACCACGCCCGAACCGACGCTGCCCGAGCTATCCGACTCAT
>DAIMBN010000034.1:1089-8276 GCA_036718335.1 Coriobacteriaceae bacterium | reverse complement strand
CTCATCGGCAGACTGCGAAAGCGAGCCATTCTGGCTACCGCTCGAAGTGGCGGTGATGGAAACGACGGAAGGCAGGGCCTTGGCAGAAACGGCCTCGGCCAGCGTGGTGTCCTCGGAGTCGATGGTGATCTTTTGCGTCGATGAACCCGAAGCACCCGCCGTCACGGCATTCTTTCCGCCGCCAATATTGAGCGTGCCACTCATAATGAGCGCGATGACCAGCAGAGCGCCGCACGCACAGCCGGCGAGTGCCGTAATAAAGATCGGCAGCTTTTTGGTCTTGGTCTTGACCACCGTGTGCTTATTTACAACCTGCTGGCTGCCTAGCGGCTGGCCGGTCTGCGTGTCGTAAGCCTGCACGTAGGGAATGTTGCCGTCGGCAGGCGTCGACTCCACCTGCACACGCGGCTGCTGCTGGGTCTCGCCAGCGCTGCCCGCATCCTGGGGACGCTGGGAATCGTTCTCGCTCATGGCTGCGATCCTTTCGTCAAATAACCAAAGGCCCGCCAAACATGTGGCGGGCCATCATTGTTCACGTTGAGTTGTACCCCAATATGCGGGCGCAAGTGTATGAGAACGCAATCTTTTAGGAAGGCTTAAGTTCTGCCGCAGACCCGAAAGGAATCCGTACCTGCGTCAAAACCACCACAAAAGTGCCTGTCCCCTTTGTGGTGGAAATCTAGTCCTTAAACAGATAGCCCACGCCGCGGACGGTGGTGATGTGCGCCGCGATCTGCGGGCCCACCTTGGAGCGGATGCGTCGAATGTGCACGTCGACGGTGCGCGTGCCGCCGCAGTACTCAAAGCCCCATACGCGGTGCAGCAGCACCTCGCGGCTGTAGGCGCGGTTGGGGTGCGTCGCCAAAAAGCTCAGCAGCGAGTACTCCATCAGCGTCAGGTCGATGGGCTCATCATCGAGCGTCACCTGGTAGGTAGCCAGGTTGATCTCGAGGTTATCGATGTTGAGCACATCGTCGGCGGTAACGGTCTCCTCCTCGCCCATCAAGCGCTGCGCGCGAGCCTTGAGCTCGTTGGGCGTCGCCGTGGGGCACACAAAGTCGGCATGCGCGTGATTGGGCAGGCGCAGGGTGCCGAGCGCCTCATCGTCGACGATCACCAGCATGGGGACGCCGCCGCGATCGTCAAGCCACTTGGCAATCTGATCGATGCGGTCGCTGCGGATGCCATCGGAATCGAGGATCAGCAGGTCAAAGTCGTGCGCTGCAGTCGGCGAATCGGGGGTTGCCAGGCTCACCTCGACACCCAGGGTGGTCGTCAAGCTGCGGGCAAACTCGTGGAAGCGCGTCGTGCGCGCCATGAACAGGGCACTCTTTTCGGACATATCGGCCTCCAAAGAAATGAGCTCAATCGTACTGGAACAAGCCAGCGCGATTAGGAGTTCGCCAGGTAGTGCTTGATCTCCCACTCGGTGATCGTAGACTCAAACTTATGCCACTCGTCGCGCTTCTTTTTAAGGAAGAAGCTGTGGATGTGCTCGCCGAGGGCATCCTTCATAAACTGCGAGTCCTCAAACACGTCGAGCGCCTCTTTGAGCGAGCGCGGCAGCGGCGTGTAGCCGGCCTCGACCATCTGGCGGTCGGTAAGCTTGAGCGTCTCGGCCGTTGCCTCGGGCGGGAGTTCCAGCTTGCGCTCGATGCCGTCCAGACCAGCCGCCAGCGTGACGGCGTTGACCAGGTACGGGTTGGCCATGGGATCGGGACTGCGCAGCTCGATGCGCGTGGACAGCTGCTTGCCGGGCTTGTAGACCGGGATGCGGACCATACTCGCGCGGTTGCGCAAGCCCCACGTGGCGTACTGCGGCACGGAGTCGCCACCCGTGGTGATGCGCTTGTACGAGTTGACCGTGGGGTTGGTGATGGCGCTGATCTCGCGCGCGTGCGCCAGAATGCCGGCCATGTAGTGCTTGGCGACGTCGGAGAGATGGTACTTCTCGTCGTCCTCTCCCCAAAAGACGTTGTTGCCGTCGTGGTCGAATAGCGACTGGCACAGGAACATAGCGCTGCCGTCCTCGCCCGTCAACGGCTTGGGCATAAAGGAGGCGTGGCAACCGCTCTCGTAGGCCTGCTGCTTAATGATGAGCTTGGCCGTGGTGATGGCGTCGGACATGCTCAGGGCCTCGGCGTGGCGCAGGCTCATGCCGTGCTGTGAGCGGCCGGCGGCGTGGAAGGTGTACTCCACGGGCACGGACATCTTCTCGAGCGTGAGGACTGTGTTGCGACGCAGGTCGCGAGCGGCATCGCTCACCGAAAGATCGAAGTAGCCCACGTTGTCGAGCGGCTCGGGGGTGTGCTCGTCGGGGAAATAGTAATACTCCAGCTCGGCGCCCACGTTGAGCAGATAGCCGGCCTTTTCGGCCTTGTAGAACATGCGGCGCAGGGCATCGCGCGGGTCGCCGGCGAAGGGCTTGCGGTCGGGGGTACACACGTCGCAGAACACGCGGGCGACGCCGTTGTGGCTCGGGCGCCACGGCAAAATCTGGAAGGTCGAAGCATCGGGAAACGCCAGCATGTCAGCTTCCTCGGGCGTGGCAAAGCCCTCGATGGCGGAGCCGTCAAAGCCAATACCCTCCTCAAAAGCGACCTCGAGGTCCTCGGGGCTAATGGCAAAGTTCTTGAGGCGGCCGAGAATGTCGACAAACCACAGACGCACAAAGCGGATGTCACGCTGCTCTACGGAGCGGAGTACGTAATCGATGTTCTGCTGGTTCATGTCGCTCCCCTTTCTTTCGGGCGGGTTTCGACTGGTCTATATCGCAGATACTATCGCAGAAAAATGTTTCCGCAGGGTTAAAGCGTATCAAGCGCTCAAAAAACGTGCGCGAACAGGCAGATATGGCAAGCGGCTATCGTTCGGATTCGGAAACAATTTGCCTACAGGCTCGTTCCAGCGCAGGGAACTCCATCGTCACTGCATCCCAAACAACCGAGCGGTCGACATTGCCGTAATCATGCGCAAGATAATTTCTCATGCCGATAATTCCACGCCACTCAATTTCGGGATGAAGCCGCTGCGAGCGTTCCGACAACTTGCCCGCTTCTTCCGTCACCCTAAGCGCACACATCAAAAGGGAGTCCGCCAACGCCCTCGTTCGCACGTCATTCGCATGCAGAAACTGGTCCTCGGTGATATCAAAAGCCTTGATGCGCTCGTTCGTTTCAGAGATGGCCTCCAAAACCTCTTGGGCGCGAAGGCTGTCTGACTTACGCGCGATCATAAAGGACCACTCCTTCGCGCTCGATTACCGCGGCAAAATCGTCATCAAGATAGTCACTCGAGACGAGGTCAACCTGCCTCCCGGTTTCTTTGCGCACCGCCTCACCAAACGCTGACAACGCGAAAAGACCAAAGCCCCGCTCGCGATCGACTTCGAGACGCAAGTCAATATCACTATCGGCATGCGCCTCGCCACGGGCATACGAACCAAATAGAATCACGGTTTTGATGGCGGGAATCGTGCTGGCTGCCTCGCGGACGGCGGACTCAATCTGGGCAGTATCCAAAATGCCCGCCGCGGCGCTTTCGCTCGCAGAGCTTTTACCAAGTGAAGGAACAAACGGCAGAGAGCGCTCGCGCAGCATCTGCCTCATAAACATATTGACCGCAACAGACGAAGTCATGCCAAGCTCTTCGCACAGTTCGGCAAATGAGTCTTTAATTGACGAGTCCACTCGCACACTCAGCACAGACGCAGCCATGGATACCTCCTGTATGACATTGTCTATATATTATCATACAGACTAGCGCGAGGTCGAAGCGCGGTGTTCGATGTGGCCGGGGACCTCGATGCGCTTGGGGGCGAGCTTTGCGGCTTCGCCCACGGTGGTGGTAACAACGTCGATGCGCTCGGACAGACGCTCGACTACGCGCTCGGCAATGGTGAGGGTGTCTTGCGCTGCTGTGGTCACACCACCAAAGAGCACGTGGTTCCAAGGATAATCGTCAAACGTCGCAATCTTAAGACCAGCCGGTAACGAGGGACCAAGCTGCGCCAGAGCCTCGGTCAGGCGCAGGAAGACCAGGCCGTTGACGGCAATGAGGCCGAGCTTTTTACCGGCATAGTCACGCATGGTCTCGTCCAAGCGGCCGATGCCCGTGGCGCCACCGTCGGCCAGGGTGACAACCTCGCCCGCAAGTCCGCGGCGCGACAGCTCGTCGGTAAAGGCCTCGGCGCGCTCTCGACGCACGGGGCTGTCGTCGCTTGCCTCGGTGAGCAGGCACAGGCGCTCGCTGCCAGCGGCGGCGAGCTCGTCTACCAAGCCAGCGACCAGCTCACGGTTGTTAGATGTCACCAGATCGACACCGCCGTCGGCAACGTCGCGGTCGAGCAGCACAACAGGCAGACGTCCCGCTGCCGCGGCGATCGCCTCGTCATTGCCTCCGCAGGTGTTGACGACCAGGCCGTCCACGCCGGCATCGATAAGCCTGGTAAGCGACTCCGCTTCCTTAGCGGGGTCGTTGCCGCTAATGGCCGTCATGAGCGAGCAGCCGCGCGCGGCGGCGCTGACGGAAAGCCCTTCGAGCATGGCGCTCGAGAACGGGTTGGCGATGTCGGCCAGGATCACGCCGATGAGGTTGGTGCGCGAGCTGCGTAGATTGCGCGCGGCGGCACGCGGGCGATAGCCGGTGCGCTCGATAACCGCCGCGATGCGAGCACGGGTTTCCTCGGTCATTTGCCCGGGGCGGTTGTTGAGATAGCGCGAGACCGTGGCCGGGCTCACGCCCGCCTCGGCGGCAATGTCCTTGATTCTCATCTGCGCCATAACGCACCCCGTTTCCCAATTGTCGGCGGTCTGAGCCATTTTAGGCATTTTTTTAAAAATCTCGGTTGCAAAACGCTGTAGGTGAGTATACTACAACTCGAAACGAAACCGATTTCGTAAACCGATTTCGGTGAGCGTTGGCACGCAGGTGCAAAGACGCACCCTACCGTCTTGGCACCTGCGTGCCAACGCCATATCAAAGGTGTACGCACGAGTAAAAGGAGCTGCGCGACCATGGGTAAAACGGTTCTTACCTTCGGCGAGATCATGATGAGACTCTCACCCAAAGACCACCTGCGTATTGAGCAGGCAACCGAGTTTGACGTCCGCTACGGCGGCGCCGAGGCCAACACTGCGCTTTCCCTGGCCTACCAGGGCGACAAGGCCGCTTACGTCTCCGTTGTCCCGGCCAACCGTCTGGGCGAGTGCGCCCTGCGTTCGCTGAAGGCCTACGGCGTCGACACCACGCGCGTCGTGCGTCAGGGCGACCGTCTTGGCTCCTATGTGTTTGAGGTCGGCGCCTCGCAGCGCGGTAACGGTTGCGTCTACGACCGCAAGTACTCTGCCATCAACATGGCCAAGCGCGACGTCTTTAACTGGGACGAGATCCTCAAGGGCATCGATGTCTTCTATTTCTCCGGCGTGACCCCCGCCGTCTCCGATGAGATGGCTGCCGCCTGCAAGGATGCCCTCACCGCCTGCCGCGCCAAGGGCATCACGACCGTGTGCGACGTGAACTATCGCGGCAAGATGTGGTCGCCCGAGAAGTCGCAGGCCACCATGAAGGAGCTCCTGCCGCTCGTCGACATCTGCATCGCCAACGACGAGGATGCGCCTGCCGGCCTTGGCATGACCTGCGTCTCTGGCTCCCTTGCCCACGGCATCGAGGAGCGCGACACCTACGTCGAGATGGCCCGCCAGATCTGCGCCGAGTACGGCTGCAAAAAGGTTGCCTCGGTCGTTCGCAACATCTCCTGCGTCGAGCGCTCCATCTGGATGGGCATGCTCTTTGACGCCGAGAGTGGCGAGCACTGGTTCTCCCCTGCTCACGACGTACACGTGCTCGAGGGTGTTGCCGCCGGCGACGCTTTCAACGCCGGCCTCGTCCATGCCCTCATCAACGACTTTGACCCGCAGGACGCCGTCAACTACGCGATTGCAGCCTCGATCCTCAAACTCACCATCAAGGGCGATTCCAACTTGGTGACAGCAGGCGAGATTGCAGCCGTGGCATCCGCCGCCGACGGTGGCACCCGCGTCGCGCGCTAGTCCGTCTCCATTCCGCGGGCCGCAGCCTTCCAATCCCATACCCCTGCGGCCCGCTCCCCGATTCCTCCGGCCGGGCAAAACCACCAGTCCCATTCCGGTTTTGCCTGGCATTCCCTACATGACTGGTCGAGCAGCCGGTTTTGGAATTGCTTGAACCCCAAGCAGTGCCTCCGATAACCAATCCAAAATCGGCTCCTGACCAGCACATTTGGCAATCACGCGCCCATGCGCGCCACACATCGAAAGGAACATCATGTTCGATCAGTTCTACACCACGCTTGAGTCCCTGGGCATCGTGCCGGTCGTTGTGCTCGACAAGGTCGAGGACGCCGCTCCGCTCGCCCACGCCCTTATGGCAGCTGGCATGAAGTCCGCCGAGGTCACCTTCCGCACCGCCTGCGCCGCCGAGTGCATCGCCGCTATGGCCGAGGCCGAGCCCGAGATGTGCGTTGGTGCCGGCACCGTCCTGACCGTCGAGCAGGTTGAGCAGGCCCGCGCAGCCGGTGCCAAGTTCATCGTCTCCCCGGGTTACAACGAGGACGTCGTGAAGTACTGCATCGACATCGACCTGCCCGTCCTTCCCGGCACCGTGACCCCCTCCGAGGTCACCGCAGCCGAGAACCTGGGCCTCAAGGTCACCAAGTTCTTCCCCGCGTCCCAGTATGGCGGCCTGAACACCATCAAGGCCCTCGCCGCTCCGTTTGTCGGTCACCGCTTTATGCCTACCGGCGGCGTGAGCACCGCCAACGTCGAGGAGTACCTGAGCTCCTCCGCCATCATCGCCTGCGGTGGCACCTGGATGGTCAAGCCGGCCCTGTTTGCCGACGGCGACTTCTCCAAGGTCGAGCAGATCGCCCACGAGGCCATGGACGTCGTCGAGAAGGTCCGCGGCTAGGTTTAGCTCTCTATCGTGAAAGGGGGCGTGCCCTAAACCTCGCCCCCTTTCTTTTAAAGCGGCTCGGAAGCGCGCCGTTTCCGTCACGAACAAGAACCAAAACCGTCTTGTATGCTGATAGAACGTGACGGAAGCGACACGCCTCCAAGCCGCTTTGCCTACTCGGCTGGCCGTCGCGCTCAACTAAGCCACTTCGACAAAAGCCGAGCCACCAAAACAGCTGCGGTGCCGTCTGGAGGAAT
>DAIMBN010000034.1:0-1079 GCA_036718335.1 Coriobacteriaceae bacterium | reverse complement strand
GTCTTTTCCTCCAAGCGGCGCCGCAGCTTTTTCGTGCCCCGATGTGCCCCAACGCAGTTGCGGTGAAATAGGGACTGTTTGCGCCACCTAGGCCGCAAAACAGTCCCTATTTCACCGCAACTTATATGGGGATTGATTAGATGAACGAGTCTTTGGACAGCTCAAAATAGTCGGGATGCAAGGCGATAACCGGGCCCTGCTCCTCGGGCATCAGGTGCAAGTGCGTCTCTGCCAGATAGCTCGCCGTGTCGGTATCGCCCCTCTTAATGGCCTCGAGAATCCGGCGATGCTGCCGACGAATCGGCTCCCAATCTAGATCCTGCGACACCATACGCAACCAGTTGTATCGCTCAAAATGCGTGTTGATGCTCTTCATCCAATCCCACAACATGTGACGACCGGCAATCTCAAAACATGTCTCATGGAACAGGTTATCCAGGTCAAAGAAACGGCGCGTTTCGCCATGGTCGAGCGACTCGGACTCGGTAAGAATCTGCTCAAGCCGCTGCTTTTGCTCGGGCGTAGCAGCCGAACAGCATTTAATAAGCACGCTTCTCTCGAGTTTCTCACGCAAGAAACAGGCGTTCTCGGCGCGTTCCATGCTGATTTTTGAGACATAGGTGCCGCTTTTGGGACGCGTTTCCACCAGCTCCTGCTCACGCAGGCGCACAAAGGACTCGCGAATGGGCGTGCGCCCGATTCCCGTCTCTTTTTCCAGACCAATCGCCGAAAGGCGCGTGCCGGGCTTGAGCTCGGCATAGATAATCTTGGAGCGTAATGCGTTGTATGCCTGATCTTGCAGGCTCTGATAATGCTGGTGCTGTTCCATAAAGCCCTCGGATAAACCCTCGGTTAGTCGAATACCACCATGCAATACTATCGCATCGACACGCCCCAGCTCCCAATCAGTCTTTTTGGGACGGGGCTCTTTTAGCTACCCTGGCCCGCAGATCGGCCCCCTTGCCACAAAAGTGGCCCATCTACTACGTTAACACGGACAGCCTCGGCCATACCGAAAACCGTGAAAACAAAACCGACGCTCCTATAAGTTGTCAAGAGGCAGTTTGCGGGAGCGCTCT
>DAIMBN010000092.1:0-3109 GCA_036718335.1 Coriobacteriaceae bacterium | reverse complement strand
CGGGCCTGCCGCAATGTCGAGCAGCCGTCGCCGAATCGCTCAACCGCCGCTTTGGAACGAACTATGAGGGTAAGGACGTCTTTATGACGGTGGGTGCCGCGGCTTCGCTCACCTGCACGCTCAACGCCGTTACGAACCCGGGCGACGAGGTTATTGTTATCGCCCCGTACTTTCCGGAGTATCGCGTTTGGATTGAGAAGGCCGGCTGTACGTGTGTTGAGGCGCTCGCCGATGAAGATACGTTCCAGCTGAGCGTGGACAACGTGCTCAAGGCGATCAGCGATAAGACGGCGGCCGTCATCATCGACTCGCCCAACAATCCGACTGGTGCCGTATATACACGCAATACGCTGACGCGACTGGCCAATGTTCTGCGCGAGGCCAACGCTCAGCGCGATTCCGAGAATCCAATTATGCTCATCTCGGATGAGCCGTACCGCGAGATCGTGTACGGTGCCGAGGTGCCTTGGGTGCCCTCGATCTACGAGCACACCATCGTGTGCTACTCGTATTCCAAGTCGCTGTCGCTGCCGGGTGAGCGCGTGGGATGGATCCTTGTTCCCAATACGAATCCTCAGGCAGATCGTCTAATGCCCGCCGTTGCCGGTGCCGCCCGTACGCTGGGCTTCGTGTGCGCGCCGGCGCTCTTTCAGCGCGTAATTATCGACTGCATCGATGAGCCGAGTGACGTTGAGGCCTATGCTCGCAACCGCACGGCGCTTACCGACGCACTGGCGGAGTATGGCTACACCTATGTTGAGCCGGATGGCGCGTTCTACCTATGGGTGAAAGCGTTGGAACCCGATGCGAATGCGTTTTGCGAGCACGCAAAGAAGTATGAGTTGCTTGCGGTCCCCTCGGACAGCTTTGGTATGCCGGGCTGGTTCCGCCTGGGCTACTGCGTGAGTTACGAGACGATTATCAATTCGCTACCCGCTTGGAAACAGTTGGCGGACGAGTATCGTTAAAAGTAAAGCGCTCTGCCTACAATGTTTTACGTGAAACGGGGTTTGGTGTTAAGCCGGACCCCGTTGTCATGGACGTTGTGTCTTTGGGATGGAGTGGTTTTACGACTATCGAAGGCTATGCGTACAATGAATATAAGCGACGGCCGTGCCAGATAAGGAGACCTGATGCCCTACCTGCTTTCTTGTGACATTCATACCCATACGATGTTCTCTGCGCATGCATATTCGACCATTGAGGAGAATGTGTACTGGGCGGCAGAGCGTGGTCTGCAGGTGCTCGGATCTGCCGACCATCTGAGCTCTATGGTTACGGCTTGCCCCAATGACCTGCGCAGTTACCAATTCTTTATCAACCAGGATATCTGGCCGCGCATTTGGAGCGGCGTGTTGGTGCTGCGTGGTGCCGAGGCCGATATCGTTTCGCTGGACGGAAGCCTGTTTGGCGAGGACACTCCTGTCACGTTCGATATCGCCGGCGATTCGTACGGCCGTCAGCATTCACTGTTCGATTTGGTTACGCGTAATTTGGATTATTTGGTTGCAAGCGTGCATAATCCGCAGATTGCTGAGGGCGCGACGCTGGCCCAGACGACCGGGATGTATATCAATGCCCTGGAGCACCCCAAGGTGTTCATGCTGGGCCACACGGGGCGTTCGGGCGTGCCGTTCGATATCGACGAGGTGCTGTTGGCAGCTAAGGCCAAGCACAAGATTATCGAGATCAACAACCATAGTCTTGAACGCGGTGTCGACACTGAGCATTGGGCTGTATGCCGCAAGATCGCCGAGCGCTGCGCCGAACTGGGCGTGGGCATTGGCGTGTCGACCGATGCCCACATTGGCATGGCCATTGGCAAGCTCGATCACGCGCGCAAGATGCTCGACGAGATTCACTTCCCGCTGGATTTGATCGTGACGCGCGACCGCGAGACGCTGCTGTGCGAGATGGCGGCAGCCGGCGTGTGCAATCTGCGCAATGGGATGTAGCGGAGTTTATAAACCAAGCGAAGGGGGCGGCCCAGACGGGTCGCCCCCTTTCTTGTCCCAAAAATCTACTGAGGTTGGTTAGCGGCGTTCGAGGACCGCTACGGTTTCGGTGTGGTCGGTGTGAGGGAACATGTCGACGGGCGTGATCTTGAGCAGGCGATAGCCTCCGTCGAGGAGCTGATGCAGGTCGCGCTCTTGAGTTACGGGGTTGCAGCTGATATAGGTGATGCGGCGCGGCTTAAGCGCGCAGGCAGCTTCGAGGAACTCGGGCGTGGAGCCGGCGCGCGGCGGATCGATGGAAAGGACATCGACCCGCTCGTTGTTGTCGGCGGCATCTAGGATGTAGTCGGTGGCATCGTCGGCCATAAACCAAGCGCTGCGGGTGAGGCCGTTGAGCTCGGCATTACGACGTGCGTCGGCAATGCCCGCCGGGTTGCGCTCCACACCGAGCAGCATGATGCCGATCCCCTTGTTCTGGGCATCTTTAGCTGCGCAAAGACCGATGGTGCCGCTGCCGCAGTAAGCATCCATGAGCACATCGCCCTGGTGCAGATCCATGCCGTCGATAGCGAGCTGATAGAGCAGCTCGGTCTGCTGCGGATTGGTCTGATAGAACGCGGTGGGGGAGATATCGAATTCGCAACCGAGCAGCTGGTCGCGCATGCACTCGGCGCCATATACAATGCGGGTTTCCTCGCCGAGGATGGCGTTGCCGGGACGTCCGTTGATGTTTTGGGCGACGGTGACGATGTGCGGATTGAGTGCGGCGACAGCCTCAAAGAACTCCTGCGCATGCGGCAAGTCGCGCTGAGCGGTCACGAGCGTGACCATGACCTGGTCGGTACGCCAACCGCAGCGGACGACGGCATAGCGAAGCAAACCAAGATGCTTGTCCTCATTAAAGGCGGGAATATGCAGCCGCTCAGCTTCGCGTGCGATGCCGTTGAGAATCTGACGGGCGCCCGGTGCCTCGACGGGGCATTCGGGTACGGCAACGATCTTGTGCGTGCCGCGCTCAAAGAAACCGCAACGGACGGCGCCCTCCTTACCGGGAGCAAAGGGAGTGGCAGCCTTATGACGAAAGCCACGCGGCGCAGGATATTTACCCGGGTCGCCCAGGGTGACACCCATGCCACGAATAGGATCTACAGCAA
>DAIMBN010000091.1:0-3165 GCA_036718335.1 Coriobacteriaceae bacterium | reverse complement strand
ACACCGCGCGGCTAAAGGCATCGGTGCAGTAGTGCTGGTTGGCGGCTTCCTTGATAACGATGCCGCCGTTGAGCACCACCTGGTTGCGGACATCGCACTTCTCGGCGTGGTTGGGATGCACGGCATGCGCATTATCGCAGCTCACGAGCATCGAGGCGGCAAGTGCGCGATGGTACGACTCGTCATCGAAGCCCAGCGATCCGTTAATGCGGCGCAGCGCATCGGCCAAGAACGTCGACATGGCTCCCTGCTTGGTCTCGGAGCCAACCTCCTCGTTATCAAAACAGCAGAAGACCGAGACGTCGCGCGCGTTCTCGGCGCCCAAAAATGCCTGTAGCGAGGTGTAGGCGCAGGCCAGGTCGTCAAGCTTGGGTGTCGAGATAAACTCGTCGGCCCAGCCCCAAATACGCGCATCCTGACGATTGACCAGGAACAGATCGCGGCCCAAAATTTGCTCGGGCTCAACGTCCAGCTCGTCGGCGATCAGGGCGTCAAAGTCGCCCTGTTTAAGGTCACCAGCGCTGATGAGCGGGCACAGGTCAACGGCGCGATTGGGAGCAAAGCTCTCGTTAACGCCGCGGTTCATGTGGATGGCAAGGCTCGGAATAATGGCAACCTCGCGCTCGGTGGCAAGCAGGCGGCTCTCAATACGGTCGCCCTCGCGCACCAGCACGCGGCCCGCGAGTGCCAGCGGGCGATCGAACCAGGTGTAGTCGATCATGCCGCCGTAGGCCTCGGTGTTCAGGCGCAGCGTCTCGCCCGCGCCGTCAAGCTCAGGCACGGCCTTGACCTTAAACGTCGGCGAATCGCTGTGCGACGCCGTGAGCTGAAAATGATAGTCACCGGCAACGCCGTCCTCGCCCCACGTCGCGGCCAGGTCCTCGCCCACCTTAAAGGCAACAACGCTCGAGGTGTTGCGCTGCGTGTAATAACGCCCGCCCGGCTCGATGTCCCACGCCGCGTTCTCGGACAGGTAGGTAAAGCCCGCCTCGTCGAGCTCGGCCATAATAGTCGCCGCCGTATGGAACATGCTGGGGCACGCCTCGATAAAGTCGATAAGGTCGTTGGCGGCCTCGATATCGTCGGCCGTCACATGCGCGCGCTCGGGCGTTTCCTGATCCGTCATGCTCTCCCCTTTCGCTGGGTTGATGGTCCCCTCCAGCATACCCCGCCACGCCAGTGCCGCACTCTTCATTCCGTGCTTAATTCCGCGCCACTCACCAAGTTGAGCCATCATGCCCGTGCACCTTTTGCGACAATTACGCTAACAGGACGAGAGGAGTCGTCATGAAGCCACGTAACATTGCCATCGCCTGCGGTGTCGCGGGAGTCGCCGTCGGCCTTGCCGCTGCCACCGGTATCGTTTATCACAAGCAAATCAAGTCCGCCGCGTCGCTCAAACGCTTGACCGGCTACGCGGATGGCTATGACCTGTACGCAATCGACATCGCCTACGACTACGATCTTGATCGCATCATCGCCGCTGGCGTGCGCGACGACCAGGTCTACATCGATGCCGTGGTGGCGCAGGTGCTGCCCGGTGTGCCGGTACATGTCCAGGCGCCCCAGTTTGCCTGCAGCGCTTTTGTCGCCGTAGATGCCGAAGGCCGCGTGCGCACCGGTCGCAATTACGACTTTAAGGACGACACCTCGGCGCTGCTGGTGCGCAATCACCCACGTGGCGGCTATGCCTCCATCGGGTTTGCCGCCCTTAACAACCTGGGCGATAACACTCCGCTTGACTCCGTCGCCGGACGTGCCGCCGCACTCATGGGCCCGTTTGCCCAGCTCGACGGTGTTAACGAATGCGGCGTGTCCATTGCCGTACTCACTCTGGATTCCAAGCCCTGTGACCAGGACGCGCAACGCCCCGTCATCAATACCTCGCTCGCCATCCGTCTGGTGCTCGACCGTGCCGCCACCACGCAAGAAGCTGTCGACCTGCTTTCCGCCTACGACATGCACGCCATGGCAGGACGCGATTACCACTTCTTTATCAACGACGCCGCCGGTGACGCGCGCGTAGTAGAGTGGGATCCGCGCGATCCGGACCGTGCTTTCAAAGCGACTCCTGTACGCCAGGTTACGAACTTCTACGCCTGCTATGGCGACGAAGTGCTGCCCAACCAAAAGAATGGCGAGCTGGGCCATGGTAAAGAGCGCGCCATCGCAATCGCCGATGTCCTTGACGCCCATGTCGGTGCCCAGGACGAGGCAGTCGCTTGGAAGGCCCTACGCGCTGCAGCGCAAGAACCCAATCCGAAAGACATCACCAGCAATACGCAATGGTCGGTCGTCTTTGACAATACCGAACCCGCCGCCGCCATTACGCTGCGCCGCCACTGGGGCGACGTCGACGCCTTCGCACTGTAAGGACCCAGGCTCGTCGACCTTACGCTCGCCTGACGTTGTTTACATTTCTATACGCTTGAGCTAACACGTTTTACCCCGTATCAACAGTGTGCGGGGGTAAACTTATGCGCATGTTATAACTTGCCCGGAAGGATTCATCATGCTTAGGATCGGTCTTCTTACCAGTGGCGGCGACTGCCAGGCGCTCAACGCCACCATGCGCGGCATTGTCAAAACGCTTATGACCAATAGCGAAGAGCCTATTGAGATCTATGGTTTTGAGGACGGCTACCAGGGCCTTATCTACAGCAGGTTCCGCGTCATGACGCCCGCCGATTTTAGCGGTATCCTCACCCGCGGCGGCACCATCCTGGGCACGAGCCGCACGCCGTTCAAGCGCCTGGATATCCCCGAGGCCGATGGCGTCGAGAAGGTGCCGGCGATGGTCCACACCTATCATAAGCTGCAGCTCGACTGCCTGTTTATGCTGGGCGGTAACGGCTCCACCAAGACCGCCAACCGCCTGCGCGAAGAGGGCCTCAACGTTATCGCCCTGCCCAAGACCATCGATAACGACACCTGGGGCACCGAGCTGACGTTTGGCTTTACGAGCGCCATCGACGTCGCCACTAAGTGCATCGACGACATTCACACCACCGCTTCGAGCCACGGCCGCGTGTTCGTCATCGAGATCATGGGCCACAAGGTTGGCTGGATTCCACTGTACGCCGGCGTCGCGGGCGGCGCGGATGTCATCCTGATTCCCGAGATCCCCTACGACATGGATAACGTCATCAAGACCATCGAGCATCG
>DAIMBN010000033.1:2271-21519 GCA_036718335.1 Coriobacteriaceae bacterium | reverse complement strand
ATTGTCGCAGCCCCGACCCGCGGTCACGAGCGGGGGCTCCTGTCGTTTCCGTGCCTTCGGATTGGGTCATAGTGTCTGTCCGTCCTCTACCTGCGGCGCTGTCTTGCTCCGGATGCGGCAGTTAGGGACGTTCCTTTTCTGCCGGCAGTTTGGGACACTCCTTGTAGTCATTGGGGACGTTCTTAAATGACTAGTCGTTGGGGACGTTCTTGTTTGACTAGTCATTCAAGAACGTCCCCAACGACTACATAGCATGAGAGTGGATAATCTCCCAGTTTGGGCTCGCATTCAGGCTCAAAGTGGGAGATTATCCACTCTCGTTTCTGTTCTGCCTACATTTGTAGGAACAGTTCGTGGAGGCGGGTGTCTTCGTCGAGTTCGGGGTGGAAGGTTACGCCGAGCTGGTTGTCTTGGCGGGCGGCGACGATGCGGCCATCGACTTCGGCCAGGGCCTCGGCATCGCCGTGGACCTCGACGATGCGGGGCGCGCGGATAAACGTCAGCGGCACTTCACCGTCGATGCCGGCTAGCTGCCCCTTGGTTCGAAAGCTGCCGAGCTGCCTGCCGTAGGCATTGCGCTCGACAAGTACATCCATGGTTGCCAGGCGCGGCGTGCCCTTATCGTCATGGGCGGCAAGGTCGTGAGCCAGCAGAATCAGGCCGGCGCAGGTGCCCAGGACGGGCATGCCTTCAACAATGCGGGTGCGAAGCTCCTCGAGCATGCCCAACTCATCAAGCAGCTTCCCTTGAACGGTAGACTCGCCGCCGGGAAGTACCAGACGGTCAAAGTCCTGCTTCAAATCAGCCGCCTGCCTCAGCTCAATACAGCGCGCGCCCAGCTCGGATAGTCTTGCCTCGTGCTCGGCAAATGCGCCTTGGACCGCCAGCACGGCGACCGTTTGGTCTGCATAATCGCTCATGTGCGATCCTTTCTGCCGGACTAGCGTCCGCGCTCCTCCATGATGATTTCGATCTCGTCGGCGTTGATGCCCACCATGGCCTCGCCCAGGTCCTCCGAAAGCTCGGCGATGAGCTTGGCATCGGTGAAGTTTGCCACGGCCTTGACGATGGCGGCGGCGCGCTTGGCGGGGTCGCCGCTCTTAAAGATGCCCGAGCCGACAAAGACGCCCTCGGCGCCCAGTTGCATCATCAGCGCGGCGTCGGCAGGGGTCGCTACGCCGCCGGCGGCAAAGTTCACAACGGGAAGCTTGCCCGTGGCATGGACCTCGCGCACCAGCTCGACCGGAACCTGCAGTTGCTTGGCTGCCTCAAAGAGCTCGTCGTCGCGCAGAGCAACAACGTCACGGATCTGCTTTTGGATCTTGCGCATGTGGCGTACAGCCTGGACGACGTCGCCCGTGCCCGGCTCGCCCTTGGTGCGGATCATCGTGGCGCCCTCGGCAACACGGCGCAGCGCCTCGCCCAGATCGCGGGCGCCGCAGACAAACGGCACGTCAAACTGGGTCTTGTCGATGTGATAGACGTCATCGGCAGGGGAGAGAACCTCGGACTCATCGATGTAGTCGATCTCGATGGCCTGAAGGACCTGCGCCTCGACGATGTGACCGATGCGGCACTTGGCCATGACGGGGATGGAGACGGCCTCCTGGATGCCCTTGATCATCTTGGGGTCGCTCATGCGCGAGACGCCGCCTGCGGCACGGATGTCGGCCGGAATGCGCTCGAGTGCCATGACGGCGCAGGCGCCCGCCTCTTCGGCGACGCGTGCCTGCTCGGGCGTGGTGACGTCCATGATGACGCCGCCCTTGAGCATCTGCGCGAGCTCGCGATTGAGTTTGACGCGATCGGCCTTGCTGGTCTGTTCTGGCATGGTTGCTCCCTTGGTTGGCATGTGCATTGCTTGACGGAACATCCTATCTGGGAGCTGGGTATGGCGAAATACTCAGTTTTCGAGATAATAATAAGGTCAGACTAATACCAGATTGAACAGCTCGATAAGATCAGGTGGCAAACTCATGCTTGACTACAATTTGGAAAAACGCGGCGAAGCATCGCTCTATGAGTATGTTTACCAGCAAATTCGAGATGATATCGTAGCTGGACGCATTGTGGCGGGGGAGCATTTGCCGTCTAAGCGCGCCTTTGCCAGTCATCTGGGAATCAGTGTCATTACTATCGAGAATGCATATAGCCAGCTACTTGCCGAGGGCTATATTTGCTCAAAGCCGCGGCGTGGCTACTACGCTTGCAAGCTTCCGGATGCACCGGTTTTGCCTTTGGCTTCGGAGGGCATCGACCGAGATGCCGTCTCTGTGGACCCCAGCGCGCATGATGTCCGCGGGCGGGTCGAGCAATTCGACGCACTTTCTCCTTCCGCTTTGGAGGCGGCGCGGCTTTGGCAAAGCGCACTGCGGGCGACGCTGGCATCCGAAGACGAGCGCGAGATCTTTTCGCCCGCACCGGTACAGGGCACCGTTCGGCTACGATGCGCAATTGCTCATCATCTGCGCGGGACGAGGGGTATGAATGTCGACCCCGACAACATTGTTATCGGTGCGGGCGCCCAGCTGCTCGATACCATGTTGGTTCAGCTGCTTGGAGCCGACAAGGTGTATGCCGTTGAGGATCCGGGCTATTTACGCCTGACGCGCATCTATCAGGCTATGGGCTGCAAAGTACGACATATCCCGTTGGATGATGAGGGCGTGGACTTGAGCGCTCTGCAGAAAAGCGGGACCGATGTCCTTCACCTGATGCCGTCCCATCAGTATCCGACCGGCCTTGTGACGAGCATTGCACGTCGCTATGCGCTGCTGAGCTGGGCCGCCGAGCAGCCGGGCCGATATCTCATCGAAGACGACTTCGATTGCGAGTTTCGCCTTGCCGGCAAGCCGATTCCCGCGCTCGCATCAATCGATGCCGCCCAGTCGGTTATCTACACCAACACGTTTTCGAAGAGCCTTTCATCGGCGTTGCGTCTAGCGTACATGGTGTTGCCCGATGAGCTGATGGAGCGGTTTGGGCGCGATCTTGGTTTTTACGCTTCGTCGGTGAGCTCTGTTGACCAGGTTGCCTTGGCGCGTTTGCTGGAATCGGGTGATTACGAGCGGCATGTGAACCGCGTGCGCGTGCGCGCTCGCGAGGCGCGCGATGGCCTGGCGGCGCTTGTACGGAAAGCGTTCCCGGCAGGGGAGGTCTCGATTGAGCATGCAGACGCGGGCCTTTACTGCACCGTGGCTGCAGAGCGCGGAGCGGGTGGAAGCTCTTTTGTGCGGGCCCTCACGCGCTCGGGTATCCCGTTCGTCGATGTCAGTGACTGCTATTGGTGTGCCGATGGCGCATCTGTCCCTGAAAACTCAAGTCAAATTCTTGTTCAGTATGACGATTTGAGTCCAAAAGTGCTTAATACCTTGGAATTGCAGCTAATGGGAGCACTCTGCAACCTAAGTGAGTAGACCTTTGGAACTTTGGCGACCAGGCAGTTTTGTAACAAGCTATCTACCTGCGGTTTAGTAAAGCAATATGACCGGTCTGCTCGGGATGTTCAAAAAAGTCTACTCACTTGCCGCGCAAAGCTTCTGCATGCGAAAAAATGGGGTTTTCAACAGAACTTTGTCCAGCTTTTGGCAAGCTTTTGGCCAGTTTGGGAGGGCTGTTGAAAACTTGGCAGTCCGTTCGGCGCCATTTTTGGTGCGCTCGCGCCAATGCGTGACTGACTGGGTTGAAATTCGTGTTTTCCTGTGCCTATGAAAGATCTACTTTGTGACATATCGGCATTTAGGTACTGGCGTTTGCCTCCTCAAGTCCGCGCTTTGTGTCCGCCGCTTCCACGACCGGAAGAGGACCGGCAGCGATATGATCTCGCCCGCAACCCGACGGCTGCGGTTGCGCTCGGCTTTCCGTTGTATACATTGGTTCGGACGAGAAACAAACGGACTTGTCCTGCCAGCATTAGACAGCGGCTGTTTCTTGGTGAGCTCCCCAGGGAATCTGTGCTGGAAACGGAGCATGGATTTTTGATTACGTCTCCTCTACTGACGGCATTCATCATGTCGCGGCATTTGACGGATCTTCAGCTTCTTTTGGTATTGGCGGAGATGTGTGGCTTGTTTGCGGTGTGCGCTCTGCCGGTGGCACTTGAGGCGGAGCTTACGCGTGCAATTGATTCGGGCGCGATTTCGACAACGTTCGGTTGGGTGCGCTGCCCGTCCGAGGACGGCGCCGCTTCAAATTTATGGCGCCGAGACGCTTTGGTTTTGGGTAGAGACCTTGACCGTTTTTGTTCAGATGTTTGCGGGATGCGTTACGGCAATAGATTTATGGCGGTATCGCAACTTGTTCCATTGGGTGCCGCGTCGCCTTTTGAGGTCGAGGCGTATTTGTTGCTTGGACTGCCGCGAGCCCTGGGAGGCGAGGGGTTTTGCGGCATAGAGCTCAATGTCGAAGTGACGCTAAGCACAAGTGCTCGAGCGATTGTGGGAAAGTCCCGTGTATATATCGACCTACTTCTTTCTTCGCCGGACGGCAGGCGACAGGTGGCCATTGAATGTCAGGGAAAGGCCTCGCACGGACGCGCAGGGGATGGTTTGCGTGACGCTGACCGCATGACGGCCCTTCAGGCCATGGGCTACGATGTACTTCTCCTGACACACAGACAGATATCCGATGAGGATAGATTCCGCGCCGTCGTTAAGGCCGTATGCAGGATGCTCGATGCTGAATATCGTGATAAAAGCTCAGATGAGCAAAGGGCTGAGACATTACTCCGGTCTGAACTATTCGTTGACTGGACAAAATTGGGAGTAATCGACGGAAAGATGCCCGTTAGACGCAAAACTGCTCGATCGTGGACGGCTGCGGTTCTAAGTGAGTAGACTTTTGGAACTTTGGTGACCAGGCCGTTTTGCAACAAGTCATTTACCTGCGGCTTTATAAAGCAATATGGATGGTGTGCTCGGCAAGTTCCAAAAAGTCTACTCACTTAGTTTTTGACGAGAAGCCGATGCCTAAGGCGGTCCTATTTCAGGGCGTTAACGAGCCCTCGAGACGCAAAAAGGCCCGAACCAATACGGTCCGGGCCTTATCGAGCTAGAGGTTATGTCTCAGGCGTTTGGCTTAGCCAAAGTAGCGCTTGAGCAGGCCGGCGAAAGCCTTGCCGTGGCGGGCCTCGTCGCGAGCCATCTCGTGCACGGTATCGTGGATGGCATCGAGGCCAGCGGCCTTGGCGCGCTTGGCAAGATCGGTCTTGCCGGCGGTGGCGCCGTTCTCGGCCTCAACACGCATCTCGAGGTTCTTCTTGGTGGAGTCGGTCACGACCTCACCCAGGAGCTCGGCGAACTTGGCGGCGTGCTCGGCCTCCTCGTGGGCAGCCTTCTCCCAGTACAGGCCGATCTCGGGGTAGCCCTCGCGATGAGCGACGCGAGCCATGGCCAGGTACATACCGACCTCGGAGCACTCGCCCTCAAAGTTGGCGCGCAGGTCGGCAACGATGTCCTCGGAGACGCCCTCCATCTTGGCGACGCCCACGACGTGCTCGGCAGCCCACTCGAGCTGGCC
Organism: Coriobacteriaceae bacterium; assembly: GCA_036718335.1. GTDB lineage: Bacteria > Actinomycetota > Coriobacteriia > Coriobacteriales > Coriobacteriaceae > Collinsella. The sequence continues at coordinate 16,002 of DAIMBN010000033.1, read as the reverse complement.
CTCCTCCTGCTTCAGGAAACGAGAACCGGGAACGCCGCACTGGGGGCACTTGAAGTCCTCGGGCAGCTGGTCGCCGTCGAACTCTTCCACATAACCGCAAACGGGGCAAACAAACTTCATGATTCGATCCTTTCGATCGATGGCGATGGGGCGCTTGTCCGGTCCCGTAAGGGCCCTCTCCGGACGTGCGTCTTGACGAGTTCTATTATCCATAAATGCAGCCAAATGTGAAGCCTATTAGGAATGATTTTTAATAAAACAATTTTAAGCATGTGAAGATGTTAATTGATTAACGGTTTGCAAGTCATATACGGACGCCGATGAGTACAATCGGGCGAGCAAATGTTGACCTATCAACAAATGAAGGAGTTTCCTTTATGCATCTAGCCCGTCGTGCCTGGTGCCGAACATATCAGACGGTTTTTCGCATTGCATTGCCGATCCTGCCCTATACCGAGCCGCGCATTTTGGAGCATGCCGAGGATGTGCCCGCGGTGCTTCAAAAGCGCTCGATCCAGAAGGTCCTTATCGTGACAGACCCTAGTATTGCACGTTTGGGGCTCACGGCATCACTCGAGCGTGCGCTTACGGCTCAGGGGATTGGCGTTACGGTCTATGCCGAAACGCGTGCGAACCCCACGGTCTCGAATGTGGAGGAAGCGGCGGCGCTGTATCGCGAGAACGACTGCCGGGCCATTATCGGCTTTGGCGGAGGATCAGCCATGGACTGCGCCAAGGGTGTGGGGGCGCGCATTGCGCAGCCAAACAAGCCCATCAACAAGATGCGTGGCCTGTTGCGTGTTCACCGTCTCCTGCCGCTGCTTATTGCGGTTCCCACTACCGCCGGTACGGGAAGCGAAGTCACGCTCGCGGCGGTAATTACCGATGACGAGACGCACTATAAATACCCCATTAACGACTTTGTGCTCATCCCGCGTTTTGCGGTGCACGACCCCGAGTTTACGCGCGGGTTGCCGGCGTCCACCACGGGGCAGACGGGTATGGATGCCCTGACGCATGCCGTCGAGGCCTTTATCGGCCGTAGCACCACGCCCTACACGCGCAAGATGGCGCGTCAGGCGGTTCAGCTCATCCGCGACAATTTGCTCGAGGCCTATGAGCATGGCGACGACATGCGTGCGCGCCGCAATATGCATTCGGCGGCGTATAAGGCAGGCGTTGCGTTTACCCGCTCCTATGTCGGATATGTGCATGCCATCGCGCACAGTCTGGGCGGCCGATACGGAATTCCGCACGGTTTAGCCAACGCGATCATCCTGCCGCACATGCTTCGCGCTTATGGTGACGCCGCCGCCCCCAAGCTTGCCGATCTTGCTCGCATGGCGGGCATTGCGCCGGCTACCGCGCAGGATAGTCTTGCGGCCGAGGCCTTTATCGATTGGGTCGACCGCATGAACGAGATCCTGGGAATCCCCAAATATGTCTCGGGCATTCGCCGCTCCGACATTCCCGAGATGGCGGCGCATGCCGATGCCGAGGCCAATCCCCTGTACCCCGTTCCGCTTCTAATGGACCGCTTGGAGCTCGAGCATATGTACGAAGTCGTTGCAGGTGGTATGTTTGAGAGCGAGAATTAGGAGGGCCCATGAACACCGAGGAAATTGCGCGCATCGTCGGCGATCAGCGCGCCTACTTTAAGACGCACGCTACGTTTGATGTTGATGCTCGACGTCGCGCGCTCGCGAGTTTACGCGATGCGGTGCGGGCCCACGAGGCCGATATCGCCCATGCGCTCAAGACCGATTTGGGAAAGTCGCATGACGAGGCCTATATGTGCGAGATCGGCACGTCGCTTTCCGAGATTCGTCATCAGATTGCGCATGTGGCCCGATGGAGTCGTCCGCGCCTGCGTCCGTGTGACCTCGCTAACGCCGTGAGCGTGTGCAAAACGCAAGCCGTGCCCTATGGCGTCACACTCATCATGGCGCCTTGGAACTATCCGTTTTTGCTGACGCTCGAGCCGCTCGCTGGCGCCCTTGCCGCGGGCAATACCGTGGTCATCAAGCCGAGCGCCTATGCTCCGGCATCGAGCGCGGTGCTCAGGCAAATCTGTGATGAGGCATTTGATCCGTGCCTGGTGACGGTTGTCGAGGGCGGGCGCGCCGAGAACGAAGCGTTGCTCGATGAGTGCTGGGACAAGATCTTCTTTACCGGTAGCGTTCCGGTCGGCAAACTCGTCATGGAGCGCGCAAGTAAAAACCTTACGCCCGTGACGCTTGAGCTGGGCGGAAAGAGCCCCTGCATCGTGGATGCGACGGCAAACTTGAAGGTCGCGGCACGGCGTATCGCCTTTGGTAAATGGCTCAACGTGGGCCAGACCTGTGTAGCGCCCGACTATCTGCTGGTCGACGTGCGCGTGCACGATGAGCTGTTGGGCCTCATCAAGGAGGAGGTCAGCCGTATGTTTGGCGAGCATCCGCTCGATAACGAGGACTACGGGCATATCGTCAATGCTAAGCATTTTGCGCGCGTGCGCGGGCTGATCGATCCCGATAAGGTCGTGCTGGGAGGCACGGCGCGCGAGTCGTCGCTCAAGATTGAGCCAACGATCCTAGACGGCGTGACCCCCGATGACGCCGTGATGCAGGAGGAGATCTTCGGTCCCATCTTGCCGGTGCTGACGTTTGAGAGCCTAGACGAGGCCGAAGCGTTTATTACGGATCGTCCGACGCCGCTGGCCCTGTATATCTTTAGTCAGGATCGCGCAGTTCAGCAGCGCTTTGTGCGCTACGTGCCCTTTGGCGGCGGCTGTGTCAACGACACGATCATGCACTTGGCTACGAGCCATATGGGCTTTGGCGGCATGGGCGCGAGCGGTATGGGGCAGTACCATGGACGCGAGAGCTTCGATACGTTTAGCCACAAGAAGAGCGTCGTGAACAAGGCAACGTGGCTGGACGTGCCATTCCGCTACGCTCCTTACGCAAGCTGGAAGCACAAGTTCGTGCGCATGTTTGTGCATTAGAAAAGGGCGCAGGTAATACGAACAAGTGTTCCTATTACCTGCATTTTGCGTTAGACTACTGTTATGGAGCACGGATGGACCAACTCCCTTTAGAAGGGATTTGGTATGAACGTAAGCGATGTTATTTCGTTATTGGCGTTGTTGATCGCGGCTATCGAACTCGGCCTATTTATCGGCCGAATGAAATAGCCGCCCCCGCGTAAGCGAAGACGGCCACTTCTCACGATGAAAACGTGTATCGGAGTTGGCAAGACCCGCGGCAACGGGTGCCATCCGTGTTCCTATCTTATCTGCAAGCGTTCTGTCGCGCAAGCGTTGAGGCAAACGATTGAAGGACGCAGACAGGATGTATTTGTGTCCGCACGGGACCGTAGACTTCTCAATAAGGTTACACACCGGTTTATCCGGCCGTTAGAGGAGCTGCCATGTACGAGCCTTCACGTGTTCTTCTGTCGTTTCACATCGCAGGATTTCAATATGCCGACGGCGCTTTGGTCCTAGGCGATCTTAAAGCGGGCGATAAACTGACGCTGTGTGCCGAGCGCGATAATCCCCATGACCCCGAGGCAGTTGCGATTTATTATGGCAAGACCAAGCTTGGCTATGTTCCGGGAAACGAGGTCGGTCCGCTGTCCTTGATGATGTATTACGGCCACGAGGACGTATTTGAGGCTCGCGTGCAACAGGTTGCCCCCGAGCGCAGCCCGTGGCATCAGGTGCGCGTTGGGCTCTATGTGGTGGATGCTCGCTAGTCGGTAATGGAGGCTGCCATGTTTGATGACGATGACCTGTTCGATCTGACAGATGATCCGTTTGAGTGGGATATGCTACTCGATGACGATGAGTTGGAGCAGGGCCGTAGGAAACGGCAGGACAAGAACGCCCAGGGTGATGCGTCGAAAAAGAAAGACAAACGCCGCCGCGGACTGTTCGGCGGGCTCTTTGGATAACCGCCGCATCGCTGTGTCTGTATACTTAGCACGAGTTTGACGCGTTACGAAATGAGGGCATAGACGATGATGTGGTTTACCGCCGACCTGCACCTGGGCGATACGAATATCTTGCACGATATGGATCGACCGTTTGATTCGGTCGAGGAGATGAACCGCAAGGCCATCGATGCCATCAATGAGTGCGTGGCTGCGGACGACCGCCTCTATATCCTGGGAGACTTTACGTATCGCTTGCCCATGGCGGAGGCGGTGCGCCTGCGCGAGCGTATCGAATGCCAGAACGTAACGCTCATCCGTGGTAACCATGACGGCGACTGGGAAGATCCAGCTGCGCCCCAAATCTGGGATGACGTGCGCGATTATCTGGAAGTCGCTCCCGGTTACGCCAAAGGCCATCGCCTGGTAATGAGCCACTACCCCATGCTCAGCTGGAATGGAAAGGCGCGTGGCGCCATCATGCTGCACGGGCATATCCACAGCAGGGGAGACCGCACCAACGCGCGCAACCGCGATCGCGAGCGCCCCATTTACCGCTACGATGTGGGCCTCGACGCCAACAACTACAAGCCCGTAAGCCGAGACCAGATCCTGAGCTTCTTTGGACTGTAGCTCGCAAACCACCACAAAGGGGACAGGTGCCTTTGTGGTGGTTCTGGCGCCGTTGCCATTATGGCGGCGGCGCCTTTTTTGTCCGTGCGGCGCGGTAGAGTGTAGGCGGTTGAAATTTGCGTCCGTCGAGGAGCTGCTATGAACGAGATCAAGTGCCCGCATTGCGGCGAAGTTTTTAAGGTCGATGCGTCCGGCTATGCGGATATCGTCAAGCAAGTGCGCGATGCCGAGTTCTCGCGCGACCTGGATGAGCGCGTAGCGGCGGCTCGACGCGAGGGCGAGCAGGCGCTGGAGCTTGAGCGTTCGCGTTCGGCGTCTGCCCTGCAGGAGGCGGAGTCTCAACGCGACGCTCAGCTTGTCGAGCAGAAGAACGCTGCGGCGCAGGAGTTGGCACAAGAGGTTGCCAAGCGCGATGCCGAGCTTGCTGAGCTGCGCGCCAAGCTCGAGGGCGCTGCCGCAGAGCGCGAGAGCGCAAGTCAGCGTGCGGCGGTTGAGGCCCGCGCCGATGCTCAAAAGGAGAATGCCGAGCTGCAGCGCGAGATCGACAACCTGCGTGCGCGGCTGGGGCGCAAGGATGACGAAGCAAAACTCGCCGAGGCGGCGGTGCGCAATGCCGCTCAAAACGACCTGTCCGCCCGCGACGCTCAGATTGCCGAGCTGCAGGCCAGGCTCGCCGCGGCGGACAAGGCCCAGGAGATGGCGCTTGCCGCTGCCGCGGCAGAGTCGCAGCGTGAGCTCGATGCCGCTCGCAGCGAGGCCGAGCGCGCGCTTACTGACTATCGCGCGAAGGTGCAAGAGAAGTTTTCCGCCGCAAAGGCTCAGTCTGAGCAGGAGGTCGAGGACCTTCGTGCCCAACTGCGCGAGCAAGAGCTTACGGCAAAAATGAACCTGTCTGAGGCGGTCGCCGCGGCGGAGCGTGAGCGTGACGAGGCACGTGCCAAACTGACGAGCGAGCTGGCGGTGCGCGATTCTCGCGAGGAGCAGGCCAAGGCGGCACATGAGCTTGAGCTTGCGCAGGCCAAACGCGTGAGCGACGAGTTGATTCGCTACAAGGATGAAGAGATTGAGCGCCTTAAGGACATGAAGGTCCGACTGTCCACCAAGATGGTGGGCGAGTCGCTCGAGCAGCACTGCGAGACCGAGTTCAATCGCCTGCGCATGACGGCGTTTCCCAACGCGTACTTCGAGAAAGATAACGATGCGTCCGAGGGCACCAAGGGCGACTTTATCTTCCGCGAGTGCGACGCGAGCGGCAACGAGGTCATTTCGATTATGTTCGAGATGAAAAACGAGAACGACGAGACCGCGACCAAGCACAAAAACGAGGACTTCTTTAAGAAACTCGATCACGATCGTCGCCAGAAAGGCTGTGAGTACGCGGTGCTCTGCACACTGCTCGAGCCCGAAAGCGAGCTCTATAACGCAGGGATAGTCGACGTGAGCTATCGCTACGAGAAGATGTACGTGATTCGCCCGCAATTTTTCATCCCCATGATTACACTTCTTCGCAACGCCGCCATGGGTTCGTTGCGTTATAAGCAGGAGCTGGCGGAGTACAAACAGCAGAATATCGACGTTACGAACTTCGAAGCCAAGATGGAGAAGTTCAAGAACGATTTCGGTCGCAACTACGAGATCGCGAGCCGCAAGTTCCAAACGGCGATTGATGAGATCGACAAGACGATTAGCCATCTGCAGAAAACCAAGGAGGCGTTGCTGTCCTCCGAGAACAATCTGCGCCTAGCCAACAAGAAAGCTGACGATCTTACCATTCGTAAGCTCACGTGGGGTAACAAGACCATGAAGGCGGCGTTTGACGAGGCACGCGGGGCTGCGACAGAGACAAACGATGAGCCAGCCGAGGCGGATTCATATGAGGTCGAGGATGCCGAGTAAGGCATAGCATATAGTGCCGCTGACGATGTTGCCAGCGGCCCCGCTTCGTTCCAGTATGTACGGCTAGTCTTCGAGCAGGTCCTCGATAAAGCCGACACGGTAGTTCTTGAAGATGACCTCGCCGCCGTCTTGCGTGGCATCCAGGTCGACATCGCCCATGATGCCAAAGTCGTGGTCGCCATCCTCGTCGGCAAAAATCTGGTGCACGTGCCACACGTGATCGGTCTTCTCGTCGCTCTCGTCGATGGTAAACATCGCGGCGCTGCGGGCATCTCCGTCGGTGAGGATTTCCTCGTGCTGCTCATGGTAGGCATCGAGCGCCTTTTGCCAGCGGACCTCGCTCATGCCCCAGTCCTCGTCGAGTTCGCCCAGGTCGCGAACGTGCTCGCGGGCGGCAAGGGTCACGCGGCGGAAGAGTGCGTTGCGCACCAGCAGCGTGCAACCGCGACGGTCCGCAACGACCTCGTCGATGCCCTGCGGCGGCGCGGCGTCGAGGGCCGCCGGGTTGCCGGCGTTCTCCCACTCGTCCACCAGGCTCGAGTCGACCGAGCGCACCACAAAGCCGAGCCACGAAATGATGTCGCGCAAGCGCTCATCGCGCTTCTCAATGGGCACGGTGCGATCGAGGGAGCGGTAGGCCTCGGCTAGGTAGCGCAGCAGAATGCCCTCGGAGCGGGCGATGCCGAGCTTTTGGATATAGCCCTTGAAGTCGCTCGCGCTCTCCAGCATGTCGCGCAGGACGCTCTTGGGCGAGAGCTGATAGTCGTTGGCCCAGGGCACTTCCTGGCAGTACTTGTCAAAAGCGGCGTCGAGCAAATCCTCGAGCGGCTTTTCATACGTGACGTCTTGGATGCGCTCCAAGCGCTCCTCATACTCGATGCCGTCGGCCTTCATCTCGGCCATAGCGCGATCGCGTGCGGTGCGCTCCTGTGCACGCAGCACCTGTTTGGGATCCTCGAGCGTTGCCTCGACCATCGAGATTAGATCCATGGTATAGGTCTCGCTCTCGGGATCGAGCAGTTCCAACGCGGCAAGCAAGAACGGCGAGAGCGGCTGATCGAGTGCGAAGTCCTCGGGCAGGTCGACCGTCAGCGCATAGTCGATGTCTGGTGCGGCGTCAGTCGGGGCGTCGGGCGCGGGCGGCACCTCGGTACGAACGACGACACCGGAATCGATGAGTGTGGCGAAGATTTCGTCGGCGCGAACCTCGAGCTTGGCCTTTTCCTCGGGGGTCTGCAAGCTCGTCTCTATGAGGTCGTGCACGCGGGCGCGGGCATCGCCGCCCTGCTCGACCACGCTAATCACCATGGAGTGTGTGATGCGCAGGCGCGGCTTGAGCGTCTCGGGCTGCGTCTCGATCAGGCGCTCAAAGGTCTGCTTGTTCCAGGTGACAAAGCCCTCGGGGGCCTTCTTCTTTTTAATCTTGCGGAGCTTCTTGGGGTCGTCGCCCGCCTTGGCCATGAGCTTGGCGTTCTCGATCTCGTGCTCCGGGGCCTCGGCGATGACCATGCCCTCGGTATCGAAGCCCGAACGGCCGGCGCGACCGGCAATCTGATGGAACTCGCGGGCGCGCAGACGACGCATCTTGTAGCCATCGAACTTGGTGAGCGCGGTGAGCACCACGGTGTGGATGGGTACGTTGATGCCGACGCCGAGCGTATCGGTGCCGCAGATGACGGGCAGCAGGCCCTGCTGCGCCAAGCGCTCGACCAGGAGGCGATAGCGCGGCAACATGCCAGCATGGTGCACGCCCACGCCGCAGCCGAGCAAGCGCTTGAGGATCTTGCCGAAAGCCGTGGAGAAGCTCGTGCCTTTGGCCGCCTCCTTGATGGCCTCGCGCTGCTCCTTGCTGGCAATGCCAAAGTTGGCGAGGGATTGCGCCGTCGCAAGGGCGGCATCCTGGCTAAAGTGCACGATATAGAGCGGGGCCTCGCCGCGACGCATCGCGAGCTCGACCGTGCCCTCGAGCGAGGTCGTCACGTAATCGTAGCTCAGCGGCACGGGGCGCGGGGCATCGACGACCAAGTCGCAAGTAGCGCCGGTGTGCTTCTCGAGCGAGGCGGCGATGGCGGTGACATCGCCGAGCGTGGCGCTCATGAGCATAAACTGCGTGTGGGGCAGGGTGAGCAGCGGCACCTGCCATGCCCAGCCGCGGTCGGGGTCGGCAAAGTAGTGGAACTCGTCCATGGCCACGCAGCCCACATCGGCATCCTCGCCCTCGCGCAGCGCATCGTTGGCAAGGATTTCGGCCGTGCAGCAGATGACGGGAGCCTTGGTGTTGATATGCGTGTCGCCGGTGATCATGCCAACGTTATCGCGGCCGAGTACCTGTACCAGATCGAAGAACTTTTCGCTGACCAGAGCCTTGATAGGAGCCGTGTAGTAGCAGCGCTTGCCCTGTGCCATGCCCATAAAGAGCATGCCCAGCGCGACAAGCGACTTGCCCGATCCGGTCGGTGTTCCCAAAATGACATGGTCACCGGCGGCTAGATCCATGAGGGCCTCTTCCTGGTGGTCCCACAGCTCAATACCGCGATCGCTCGTCCATTCAAAGAAACGTTCGAAGGCCTGATCGGGCGTGAGCCACGGTTCGGGCTCACTGCCATCCTCGGGCTCCCACCAGGTGGGGGAGAGCGCACCGAGCGAGCCAAACTCGGCTTCGGTTCCCGTGCCGCCCGAGAATGAGCTGGCGGCCCCGGCACCGGAAACGGTGCTGGCGGCGGTATCTGTCGTGGTCTGTGCCATGTGGTTGCTTTCTCTCGCGATTGTCCGCCAACTATTATGGCGTAGCGGCGCCGCGGGGTGCCAGCGCGCGAGAAAATGCAGGAAATGGGCGCGTGAAGTTAGTGCTCCTGCGGCAGGCGCTTCTTGCCTTTGCGGGCGCGGTTTCTAAAGTTCTCGACGGCCTCTTCCATGCCCAGGGGTACATAGGTGAGCTCGTCGAGGTTATCGGGCAGGTAGCACGCAAGGCTTTGCTCCTGCTCTCGGCCTGCTGCGAGTTTCTCTTCGGTAGGCTTCTCGCCGGGTGTGGCACAAATGCCATAGACGACGGCACCCATCTCGCGCGTGCGGCATTCATATTCGGTCTCGGGATGCTCGGGATGGTCGCGGCGGACGTCGTCACTTACCCAAAGTGTGTCGTAGCCGGCCGCGGCAAACTGCCCCAGGGCGTAGTCGCGCAGAGGCTTGCTGTCGGTTCGCAGTGTGACGGTGGCGCCGACTGCAAAGAGCGGGCGGTAGAGCATCAGATGGTCGACATGGACGAGTCGTTTTTTGGCGTACTTGGCCTTGGGCTGCGGCGTGGGAAAGTTGATGGTGATGGCATCGAGCTCGCCTGCGGCAAACAGCTGCGGCAACGATGCGGCGCCTCGGGGCAGGACGAGTGCGTTGGTCAGTTCCTGCTCGCAGATTTTCTGTGCGGCATAGGCGATGCAGATGGGCTCCTGGTCCATGCCGATAAAGAGCGTGTTTGGCTCGTGGGCCGCGCGCTCTACAAGGTACGTTCCCTTGCCGCAGCCAAGATCCAGGTGAAGGTGTTCGAAAGACTTGCTGCCTGCGGGCGCGCAAGCCTCGCGCCAATCTCCGGCATAGGCCTCGGGGTTCGTCTCAATCGCATCGGCGTAGCGCTCCAGGCGCTCCTCGAGCACAAAGTTCTTAGGCGTGCGAACGTGGACGGCTCCCATGAGGCTCCTTGGTCATAAATATGGAACGCATAGCTGCGCGTTCCGTCAATGGGTTGAAAAAGGGGTGGGCATAGTTTGCCCGAAAGACGCGGTGCGGCTCGACGGCGAGTCGTCGGTGCCTACAGGCGCTTGAGAATCACATAGCGGTTGAGATCGCCGCTGCGACCGTCAGCATGGAAGCGCTCAAGCTCGCGCACGGGGACCACGCCGCTCTTGTAGAACGTACGGACGCCGCGCACCAGGTCGGTGATCTGCTGATCGTCAAAGTGATGACAATAGCGGTAGGCGTGGCGGTCGTTTTGCCAGCCAATGAGGTGGTCGCCGGCTTCAAACTGCGCGGAAGCGTAACCCTCAAACGGCGGGGTGAGCTCGGCGCGGGCTTCGGCTCGAACGGCCTTGCGCGCCATGCGCTCGTCGTTCATAAACTCCCAAAAGCTGATGGCGATGATGCCGCCTGGGCGCGTCTGGCGCACCAGGGCGTCGAGCACGCGTACGCGGTACTCGCACGATGGCACGTGGTGCATAAAGCCAAAGCAGACCGAGATGTCGGCGAGCGGGGCGTCGAAAAGCACATCGGGCGTCTCGGCGGGGTTGAGCTTCATGAGGGCGTCAAGCACATCGAGTTCCTGGAAGTGCAGGTTGGGAATGCGCAGGGCGTGGCCATGTGCATCGATAGCCAAATCTTGACACGAGTCGACACCATAGAACTCAAACGGGCAGCTGGCATCTGCCGAGGGGTTTGCGCCGTCGACGCCCTCGGCGGCAAGTGCGCCGCCGGCGGCAAAGTTCTCGAATCGCATATTGCCGCAGGCAAGATCGAAGACGCGGACGGGATGCTCGATGGTGGCGACGTCGAGCTGTTCGAGTGCGATGTCCATGGTGCGGACCCAGCCCGGCCACGGGGCCTGGCGCGTATCGGAGAAGGAGGCGGAGTGCTCGCGATAGAACGTGTTGTTGAGCTGGATGAGCGATGAGGCGAAATCGCGGTTCACGGCGCGGGACTCCCTCCGTTGGCGGTGCGGAATAAACGGTACGACCATACTACCGTTAACGCCGCAACGGGGACAACCGGGCTGCGGGTCATTGCTTGGTTTGGACACATTTTCGCAGCTCATGCGCGCCCGCAACCGCCGGTTGTCAAAAATCCCACTAAAATAGGTGGCATGTTTTTGGCGGTGGCGGATAGATTTTAACTGTGCAAGGCGCCTTAAGAACAAAAGCGGTCCGGCGGCACGGCTGGCAAAAGCATAGGAGGAACCATGAATGTAGAAACTGCGCAGCGGCTCGCCGACCTTCGCCGCAGCAAAGGCTTTAGCCAAGAAGGGCTGGCGCGAAAGCTGGGGCTGTCGCGCCAGGCGGTCAGCAAATGGGAGCGCGCGGAGAGCTCGCCCGATACCGAGAACCTGATCTCGCTCGCCAAGCTTTATGGCGTGAGTCTGGACGAGCTGCTCAATCCGAGCGATGAGATCGAGGACGATATCGAGTTTGAGAACGAGGACCGCGCCCGTCAGCGCGAGGCCGAGGCGGCGGAGCGCGCCCGCACCCATGAGGCGGCGGCACGCGCCACGGAGGCAGCTACGCAGGCAAGTGATGCCGCGGCCAAGGCGGCGCAGGCGGCAAGCTGGAGTGCGCAGGCCGCCAATGCCGCTACGGCGCAGGCGACGAGTGGCACCGCGGTTGGCTCGACTCCGGTGAAGGGCCCGTTCCAGTCGTTCCCGTATTGGGCCGTGTGCTGGCTGCTGTTCTTTTTGCTGATGTTCCTGGTTGGTGCCAGCCCTTTTCCCGCACTGATCTTCTTTACGATTCCCATCTATCACTGGGTGGCGCGTGCGCTCGATGGCGATTGGGCGCGCGGGGATATTCAGGTTGGTTCGGCGTCGGTGGCGGTCAAGGCCCAGGGGAAGGATACTTCTGCGGAATCTGATGCTGACGTGGCTACCGCGACTATCGCTGAGCCGATTGCCAAAGAGAGTGATGAATGATGAAGCTTTCGCATGAATCCAAGGTGCGCTTGGGCATTGGCATCGGAGCGTTTGTACTGATTATCGGGCTTGTCTTTGGCACTTCGCGGCTATTGGCTCATTCCGATATGGTACGTACGACCGGTATTCTATCTGGCCATTTGTCTGATTTTGACGATATGTTTGACGATGACGATCTCTTGGACGACGGCAGCTATTCCGCTCGGCCTCAGCAACTTTCGAGCATGACTTTTGATGCCGATGAGTTCCGCTACCTCGATTTCGATATCAATGCGGCTTCGGTGGACGTCAAGGTTGTTGATGGCAACAAGGCTCGCGTTATCGAGCGGGGGCGCGTTGCCAAGGGTATGGATGCCTCCAAGGCCGCGACGCAAAACATCGCATCCGTCGAGGACTCGACGCTCAAGGTTTCCCAGTTTGGAAGTGATGACGGTAAGGCAATCGATCGCTCGGTTACGGTTGAGCTGCCGCGCCGTGTTGCCGAACATCTGAAGGGAGTCAACGCGCGCGTGGGCTCGGGTGATCTGCAGATTGCCGGTGTCACCTGTGATGGTTTCGACCTTTTCCTGGGTGCGGGAGATGTAGAGTTTACGGGCAGCGTGACTAATGCGCTCAGCGCTGAGGTCGGGTCGGGCGATGTAACGTTCGAGCTCTACCAGGCCCCCGCGAAGTCGATGGACGTGAGTGTGGGTTCGGGCGATGTGGAGATGACGGTTCCGAACTCTACAGGCTTTAAGGCGAGCCTCACCTTGGGCAGCGGCGACTTCGAGAGCGATTTCCTTCCGCTTGACTACGACGGCGAGACCATTTTGAATCTTGAATTCGATAACGGGGATAAGTCTGCTACGTATCGTTTTGAGGTCGGTTCGGGCGACATGTCGTTTGATTCGGAGTAGTGAGGCAGACGAAAGCCTAGGCGAAGATATAGACGCGCTGTTTGATGAAGGCGCCGAAGTCGAGATCGGCTCCGGCGCCTTTGCCTTTACAATGGGGGCATGGAACAGATTATCTTGAACATACTCGAGGCTCTGCGTCGTGGCGAGACCGTGGACGACAAAGCGCTCGTCAAATTGATACATGCCGAGGCACGCCGCGAGGGTGCCGACAAACGCGATTTGGCCAAGCGCCGTCTGCTGCCGTTCTACCAGCGGGTTAAACGTGAGGAGCCGGCTCGCTGGGCTGGGTGGAATGTCGATTCCGATCTGGAGCGTCAACTGCTGCAGGTGCTGCGTATGAAGCCGCGCCGAACGGCCTCGGGCGTGGCGACCATTACCGTCATTACCAAGCCCTGGCCGTGCTCGGGCGATTGCCTGTTTTGCCCCAACGATCTGCGCATGCCCAAGAGCTATCTGCACGCCGAGCCGGCGTGCGCCCGTGCGGAGCAAAACTGCTTCGACCCGTATCTGCAGGTGAGTGCCCGTTTGACGGCGCTTTCTCAAATGGGGCATGCGACCGATAAGATCGAGCTCATTGTGCTTGGCGGTACCTGGAGCGACTATCCGCAAGGGTATCAGGCATGGTTTATGTCGGAACTCTTCCGTGCGCTCAATGACGATGCCGTGGCTGGTGTGGCGGCTAATCCCATGTTGGCGCGGCCGGGCATCAGCCGTGCCGAGGCGGGG
>DAIMBN010000033.1:0-2261 GCA_036718335.1 Coriobacteriaceae bacterium | reverse complement strand
GCGCCTGCTCGATGACGCGCCCGCCGATGCGCTGCCGCCGGTGGTAGCGGAGCGCCGCGAGCGCTATCGGACTGCCGACATTGCGACCGACGAGGCCGAGCTCGCTGCCGGCGTTGCCGACGAGCAAGGGCGTGTGGATGCTGCCGTGGGTGGCTATAACCGCGCAGTGCGTCGTCTGTACGGCCCCGGTACGCCATGGGGCGAGGTTGCCGAGTGGCAGACGGCAACGATGGAGGAGCTCGAGCGTCAGCAGCACATCAACGAGACGGCGAAGCATCGCGTGGTGGGGCTCGTGATCGAGACGCGTGCCGATACCGTGACGCCACAGGCCCTCACGCTCATCCGCCGCCTGGGTTGCACCAAGATTCAGATGGGCATCCAGAGCCTCGACCAGCATTTGCTCGATATCAACGAGCGTCGCATTTCGGTGGCTCAGATCGAGCGGGCGTTTTCGCTTGCACGCCTGTTTGGCTTTAAGATCCACGCGCATTTTATGCTCAACTTGCTGGGCGCCACGCCCGAGGGGGACAAGCGCGACTACGAACGCTTTATGACCGAAGGGGCCTTTATGCCCGACGAGGTCAAGGTCTACCCGTGCGCGCTCATCGAGGGCTCGCGTCTGGTGGGCTGCTATGAGCGCGGCGAGTGGCGTCCCTATACCGAGGAAGAGCTGCTCGATGTGCTGGCCGACGACATCGTGGTGACGCCGGCGTTCTGCCGCATCAGTCGCATGATCCGCGACTTTAGCTCCGACGATATCATGGTGGGCAACAAGAAACCCAACCTGCGCCAGCTCGTTGAGAACCGCCTGGCTGCTCGGGGTGACGGTGCGACAGTGCGTGAGATTCGCTATCGCGAGATTAGCACGGCGGGCGCCGACTTGCATGAGCTGACCCTTGACGAGGAAGTGGCGTACGAGACGCCGGTGACGCACGAGCGATTTTTGCAGTGGGTGACGCCGCAGGGCAAGATCGCGGGCTTTTTACGTCTGTCTCTGCCCGATCGTGCTTTTGTTGCCGCGCATGCGGATGAGTTGCCGACGACACCGGACGAGGCGATGATTCGCGAGGTGCACGTGTATGGCATGGCGGCGCGCGTGGGGGATCAAGGCCAGGCGGCACAGCACCATGGGTTGGGGCGTCTGCTCGTAGAGCGTGCGTGCGAGATTGCCCGGGATGCGGGTTATACGCGCATCAACGTGATCAGCGCGATTGGTACGCGCGAGTACTATCGCCATTTGGGTTTTTACGACCATGGACTCTATCTGCAAAAGGAGCTCTAGATGAACAAGCCGAGTGTTTCCGCCGGCGTCGTTGCCGGCGTTGCTCTGGGAGCCGCGGCGCTTGGTGCGGCCGCCGTCGCTGTTCGTGCTGCCTGTCTGCAGGTTGCGCGAACCCGCAATGGGTTGGCGCGTGTGAAACGCGTGCACGATGAGCGCGGCGATGAGATTCGCGTGTTGGTGCAAGGCGGCGTCTACCAAAGTGCAAGCTACGTTGGCGAGCGTTGGGCTGAGCCTGTCTTTGCGTACTATCGTGCATTTGACGATGTGTTTGAGGCCGAGGACGCAATGCGTGACGCTTATGGTCACGGTATCGACCGTATGCTTATGCTGGGCGGCGGTGGGTTTGCCTATCCCAAGTTCGCGCTGATGTCGCACGAAAGCTTGCGCATGGACGTTATCGAGTATGACGGAGAGATTACGCGCCTGGCGCGCCGCTGGTTCTACCTGGACGAGCTGGAGCGCGCAGTGGGCGACCGCTTGCGGGTGATTACCGCTGAGGCGCGTTCGTATCTGGGTGTGACGAGCGTGGGCCATCGTCGCTACGACGTCGTTGTGAGCGACTGCTTTGGCGGTGCCGAGCCTGTGCGCGAGCTGGCGACCGTTGAGGCGTTGCGTCTAGTGCGAGGCAGCCTGAACCCCGGGGGTATCTACGTTGCCAATATCGTGAGCGCGAACGAGGGGAGCGACGTGACGTTCCTGCGCGATTGCGCTGCCACGGCACTCGAGGTATTCGCCCACGCCTGGGTGGTCCCATGTGGTGATACAGAGTTCGGCGGCGAGGAGAACTACCTGCTCGTCGCCAGCGACGGCGACTGTGTCTTTGCCGAAGCCGTGCCCTTCGACGCCGACTTCCTTGGCACTGCCCTCCACGACTAGCACGTCTCCCTGCGACCAGTTTTCCGGGACGGGGCTTTTTAGCTACGGGCATGATTTTTCTGGGACGGGGATTAAAAAATCATTAGGTACAGAATGATTTTTT
>DAIMBN010000090.1:0-3301 GCA_036718335.1 Coriobacteriaceae bacterium | reverse complement strand
ATTGGGGCTTGACGGGCGAGCCCCGCCGCCGCCCATGAGTTCGTCGGCGGTCCACGGGCGATCATCCATCACATCGTCAAGGCTCAGCGAAAACAGGTCGTCTTCGCCCTCATCGAACATGCGGTGCACATGTCCACCAATTGCCGCAATCAATCCGCGACCGGTGCATGATGCCTTGCTCAACGCCATTCTGTCCCATCCTTTCGAAATACTAATGACATCGATTATATGGAACTTCCCAAGCGGCCCGGTCTTGGATTCGTGCTTTCCAGAACTCGCGCCCAAAAGGGGAGGGGCAATCCAGGCGAGTGCCTACTTGTCGCCGGCCGCCGCCTTGGCCTCATTGAGGTAGCTATAGAAGCTGTACTTGGAGATGCCAAAGAACTCGCAGGCGCGCTCGCTCGACTTGGAAATGAGGAAGGCACCGCGACGGTCGAGGTAGCCAATGGCACGAATGCGCTCGTCTTTGGTCATGAGTGCCGCGGGCTTGCCCACAAACTGCTCGCACTCGTGCAGCAGGTCCTCGAGCAGGTCGCCGATGTTCTTGGTAATGGGCTCGGGCTCGGTATAGCCCGTGCCGCCGGTGCCGGTGAAAGCGTCGAGCGAGCGCTCAAAAGCCTTCATAAGCGTAATGTCAAAGTTGATGCCCAAAATGCCGACGGGCTTGCCTTCGTCGTTGCGGATAAAGATGGTCGAGGACTTGAGCAGCTTGCCATCGGTGGTTTTAGTGAGGTACGGCTCGCGGTCGTGTACGTCGGTGCTGCCCTCGTGCATGGACTCAAACACGATATGGCTGGGGCCGTCACCCAGTTTGCGCCCGCTGACGTGGCCGTTTTCGATTACTACGATGGAGTGGTCCACGTCCTCGGTCTCCAGATCGTGGACGACGACTTCGCAGTTGGGGCCAAATTGGAGCGCCAGACCGTGTGCGAGGCGCTTGTAAAACTCAATCTGTGCGGGGGTCATGGGTGCCTTCCTAAAAATTAGTTTGGGCACACTTTGCCATAAACCACACTTGACCGCAAACAAATCCATCAACAAGGCAATTCATGACCGTTCGGCGGCGAAAAAGTACCGATTACGGCAACAAACAATTCGTTAGGTATGCCAATCAAAAAGTGTGATAGAACATTACTAACAAACTTTTTGTTTGGCATCCACATAAAAGTTCAGCCGTGTGAATGGGATCGGGCTGAAACGCGTATGCGGGGGCCGGCAAGAGAGAACTTAAGGAGTTCACCGTATGGCCGATAAGATCCAGTGGGCGAGCAACACGATGCCCAAGAGCGATGACAAGCACTTGGGAATCATGAGTCTCGACCACGTGAAGAAGGCCCGCGCCTTCCACCAGTCGTTCCCCCAGTACACCGTCACTCCGCTTGCCCGCCTGGACGGCCAGGCCGCGCGCCTGGGCCTGTCCAACCTGTGCGTTAAAGACGAGAGCTATCGCTTTGGCCTCAACGCCTTTAAGGTCCTGGGCGGCTCGTTTGCCATGGCCAACTACATTGCCGACGAGACCGGCAAGGACGTTGCCGAGTGCACCTTCGATTACCTGACCTCCGATCAGCTTGCCAAGGACTTTGGCCAGGCCACCTTCTTTACCGCCACCGATGGCAACCATGGCCGCGGCGTGGCATGGGCTGCCAACAAGCTGGGCCAGAAGGCTGTCGTGCACATGCCCAAGGGTTCCACCAAGCCCCGCTTCGATAACATCGCCGCCGAGGGCGCAACGGTGACCATCGAAGAGGTCAACTACGACGAGTGCGTGCGCATGGCTGCCGCCGAGGCCGACGCCTGCGAGCGTGGCGTCATCGTTCAGGACACCGCCTGGGAGGGCTACGAGAAGATCCCGTCCTGGATCATGGAGGGTTACGGCACCATGGCTTCCGAGGCTGCCGAGCAGCTGCGCGAGATGGCCATCAACCGCCCGACGCACGTGTTTGTCCAGGCTGGCGTGGGTTCGCTCGCCGGCGCCGTGGTGGGCTACTTCACCAACCTGTATCCCGATAACCCGCCCACCTTCGTCGTGGTTGAGTGCGCGCCTGCTGCCTGCCTGTACAAGGGCGCTGCCGCCGGCGACGGCGATCCGCGCATCGTGGACGGTGACATGCCCTCCATCATGGCCGGTCTGTGCTGCGGCGAGCCCAACATTCTGGGCTGGGATATCCTGCGCAACCACGCCACCGCCTTCGTGTCCTGCCCCGACTGGGTCACCGCTCGCGGCATGCGCACCCTGGGCGCTCCCGAGAAGGGCGACCCGCGCGTCATCTCCGGCGAGTCCGGCGCTGTGACCACCGGCCTGGTCGAGACCCTCATGCTCGATCCCGAGTACGCCGAGCTCAAGGAACTCATCGGCCTGGACAAGACGAGCTCCGTGCTCTGCTTCTCCACGGAAGGTGACACGGACCCGGATCAGTACCGTCGCATCGTCTGGGAGGGCGAGTATCCGACCTGCTAGCAGACTGACCTGTCCGGAGGCAGCCGGAGGACTTTACTCCCTGCTCGGACAGTCCTGCTCGCACGGAGAGCACATTAAGTGCTCTCCGGCTCGTGCGGAACTCGCGACGGAGCAAAGTCCTCCGTCCGCCTCCTACGTTTACTTGCTTGCCGGGTACTCGACCTCACGCTGCTTGGCACAAGTGATCTATCTGAAATATCTACCTGTAGGTAAACCCTTGTAGAAAGGTTGACTGTTATGACTAAGGAACTCGATTTCGAGGCAATTAAAAACGCTGCTGAGTCCCATCGTGCTGATATGACCCGCTTCCTGCGCGCTATGATCTCCCACCCCTCTGAGTCTTGCGAGGAGGGTGAGGTTGTTGCCTGCATTAAGGCCGAGATGGAGAGCCTCGGCTATGACGAGGTCAAGGTCGACGGCCTGGGCAACGTTATGGGCTTTATGGGCGAGGGCGACAAGATCATCGCCATCGACTCCCACATCGACACCGTCGGCATCGGCAACATCGAGAACTGGGACGCCGATCCCTATGAGGGCTACGAGACCGACGAGATCATCTACGGCCGCGGCGGCTCCGACCAGGAGGGCGGCATGGCCTCCGCCACCTACGGCGTCAAGATCATGAAGGATCTGGGTCTGATCCCCGCCGGCTATAAGATCATGGTGGTAGGCTCCGTTCAGGAGGAGGACTGCGACGGCATGTGCTGGCAGTACATCTACAACAAGGACGGCATTAAGCCCGAGTTCGTCATTTCCACCGAGCCCACCGACGGCGGCATCTACCGCGGTCACCGCGGCCGCATGGAGATCCGTGTGGACGTGAAGGGCGTTTCCTGCCACGGC
>DAIMBN010000032.1:17477-22107 GCA_036718335.1 Coriobacteriaceae bacterium | reverse complement strand
TCTTTTGGTATCGCCTCGCCCTTCGATCTTTGCGGGATGATCGACGCCGGCTCGCGTGCCACCTCGCTCTCCTTTGTCTGCCGTGGCGTGTTCTACGAATATGCAATTCCCACCGGAAGTTGGCAGTCCAAGTTACCGTTGCTCGGCAAGGTCGACGGATGCTCCCCCTATTTCTGCCTTGAACCTCAGGCGCTAAACTATCTGATCGACGACCAGCCACTCGACTCCATCACCCTCGCCTACGACTACGCACCAAACACCGATGAGCGCCACATGAACCAAATCCTCGACAAGCTGCTTGGACAGTGCGGGCTCACCGCGGAAGCCGGTCGAACCATCTATAGCAACCGGAAATTAAAGCGAACAGAACTCCGCCGTGTCGGAAAAATCAAAGGGCGAAACGGGGCCGCCTACTGGGATGCCTGGGCAACACGCGACAAGGGCGAATTCGGACACAGCACCTATATGGTCACTGTCTACACCAAAGACGGAATTAAGGACAATGTTGACGATTTCGCGTCATCCAAACTCGGCATCCCCAAAACAACCAAGCCCGCCAGCCCAGATGAAATCCTGTAGAGACGCTCATTAACATACCGCTCAACAATCACAACAACATCGAGCTCGTTCCCCACCACCACAAAGATGTCTGCCCCCTTTGTGGCGGTTTTCGACAAAAAGAAGCCGCCCCGACAACAGAGGCGGCATCAAGCAAGTCTATTTTTGCGTCCCTCAAGACCCAACGAGAACGCAGAAATGTAGCCCGGGGCTTACCCTTTCCCGAACGCGACCCTCGCGAAGCGCGTGAGCGGGCGGGAAAGGGTAAGCCCCGGGCGGACAATTAAGTGCGTTACTCGGCAGCTGCCTTGAACTTGTTGTAGTTGATCAGGCAGCCAGCCTTGACGATGGCACGCTCCTCTGCCGTCATATCGGCAATGTAGAGCTCAATCTGCTCGACCGCACCATCGGCGCGCACCACGTAGGCGGCGATGCCCTTCAGGTCGCCATCGAGCGCGGCGCGGATACCCGGCACAAAGACGTAGTCGCCCACCTCAAAGCTGGGCTCGGCCTCCATCTGGAAGGGCACCATGCCCCAGTTCATCACGTTGGAGCGATAGCGCTTGGTGGCGTACTCGTGGACGATGTTGGCCAGGCCGCCAATTACGCGCTGGCAGCTCGCGGCCTGCTCGCGGGCAGAACCGTCACCGGGCTTCTTGGCATAGAGCATGGAGCCGTACTCAGTCGCCTTGGCATCGGCCGCGACACCCGCGCCGGTCAGCGCCTCAAACACGCCGGCAAGCTCGGCATCGAGCGCGGCCAAGTCGCCTGCTGCCTCGCCGGCAACGCGGCGCTTCTCCACGGCGTCGACCTCCTTGGAACGGCCCACGTAGGCCGGGTCGCGGCGGCTCAGCGTAAACTCTGCCAGGCCCAGCGGGTTGGAGCGGAAGGAGCTCGTCTCGCCCGAAGGAATGAGCTCGTCAGTCGTGGTGACCGGGTCCATGATTTTAGAGCACACCTTGAGCAGGATATCGTCGCCGAGGGGCTCCATCGCGGGCCACGGCTTGATGTTGGGACCCTCGACCAGTTCGTCGGCAGGCTCCGCCTTGCCAAAGCCCCAGTACACGCGCTTTTTGTACGGCGCGTCGTCAAAGTTGTACTCGCAGGCCTCGTCCCAAGTCTCCTCGGGCAGGTCGGTCGCCGGCGTCAGGACGCCGCCGTTGGCCGCCGTCGCCGCAATGGAGCGGGCGTCCATCAGGGCCACGGCGCTCAGCTGGCCATTACCCGGCTTGGAACCCTCGCGATTGGGGAAGTTGCGCGTAGTGTGGCGGATCGAAAGGCCGTTGTTGGCAGGCGTGTCGCCGGCGCCAAAGCACGGGCCGCAGAATGCCGTGCGCACAATCGCGCCGGCCTCCATAAGGTCGTAGATATAGCCGCGGCGTGTAAGCTCGAGCGCCACGGGCTGGCTCGTGGGATAGACCGACAGCGAGAACTCGCCGCAGCCGGTGTTGGCGCCCTTGAGCACGCGGGCAGCCTGGACCACGGAGTCGTAGTTGCCGCCCGAGCAGCCGGCGATAACGCCCTGCTGCACGTGTAGCTTGCCGTCGACGATCTTGTCGAGCAGGCTAAAGTGCGTCTTGCCCTCGCCGATCTTGGCGGCCTCAAGCTCCACCTCATGCAGGATGTCCTCGAGGTTCTCGTTGAGCTCGTCAATCTCAAAGCCGTTGGAAGGATGGAACGGCAGCGCGATCATGGGCTTGATGCTCGACAGATCGACTTCGACGCAGCCGTCGTAGTAGGCAACATCGGCGGGCTTGAGCTCGCGGTAGTCCTCGCCGCGGCCGTGCATGGTCAAAAACGCGTGCGTGTCCTCGTCGGTGGCCCAGATGCTCGACAGGCAGGTGGTCTCGGTGGTCATGACGTCGACGCCGTTGCGATAATCGGTCGTCATGCTTGCGATGCCCGGGCCCACAAACTCCATGACCTTGTTCTTGACGTAGCCCTTGGCAAAGACGGCGCGGATGATGGCGAGCGCCACGTCGTGCGGGCCGACGCCGGGGCGCGGGGCGCCCGTGAGGTAGATGGCAACGACACCGGGATAGGTGACATCGTAGGTGTCGCGCAGCAGCTGCTTTGCCAGCTCGCCGCCGCCCTCGCCCACGGCCATGGTGCCCAGGGCACCATAGCGGGTGTGCGAGTCGGAACCCAGGATCATCTTGCCGCAACCGGCGAAGTTCTCACGCATAAAGGAGTGGATGACGGCGATATGCGGCGGGACGAAAATGCCGCCGTACTTCTTGGCAGCCGAGAGACCAAAGACGTGGTCGTCCTCGTTGATGGTGCCGCCCACGGCGCACAGCGAGTTGTGGCAGTTGGTGAGCACGTAGGGCAGCGGGAACTGCTCCATGCCCGAGGCGCGCGCCGTCTGGATGATGCCGACAAAGGTGATGTCGTGGCTCGCCATGGCGTCGAAGCGAATCTTGAGCGCCTCGGGGTCGCCAGACGTGTTGTGTGCCTGAAGGATCGAATACGCGATGGTGCCGCGCTTGGCATCCTCGGGCGTCTGCTTAATACCGCGCTCGGCAGCCTCGGCCGCAGGCACAACCTCGCTGCCGCCGCGCAGGTAGATGCCGTCCTCGTACAGCTTGACCATACTGTCTCCCACTCTGCCCAAGAGATTTGGGCGCATAGCATACATTCGTTCAATATCGTGCCATAGAACGGTTGCGAGTGGGTTACGAATCTGCGCGTTCACTTTATCTCAGTAAAGCAAAGGACGAGCCCCTTGCATCACTCTCTGGACAAGGAGTGTCCCAAAGTGCCGGCACAAAAGGAACGTCCCCAAGTGCCAGCCAAAAATGGGAGTGGATAACCTCCCGTTTCTAGCCCTCAAGCGGACCAAAAGTGGGAGATTATCCACTCTCATATTGTTAGGATTTGCGTCGTAGAGCCGCCGTAACTAAAGATCGGTTCCCGCGCCCAAAAGCTTGCGCATGACCTGTTCGGGGTTGACCGAGCCGTCGCGCGGGGCCAGGGCGGTAATCTTCTTCTGCATCTTGTATTCGTGCAGCTCGTCCTCGAGCTGGCGCACACGGGCGCGGAGCTTTTCGTTCTCGCGCTCGCGCTCCTCGGCACGCTCCTTCATATCGAGAATGCGCACCACGCCGGCAAGGTTGATGCCCTCGTCGGTCAGCTGGTTGATGAGCTCTAGGCGCTCGATATCGGCACGCGAATACAGACGCGTGTTGCCGCCCGAGCGCTGGGGGTTCACCAGGCCCTTGGACTCGTAGACGCGCAGAGTCTGCGGATGCATGCCGGTCAGCTCGGCCGCCACGCTGATCATGTACAGCGGTTTGTTCCTATTGTCCTCGGCCATGCTACCTGATCCCTTTCCGTCTCGTTATCGTCCATCATAAGCCCGCGGGCACGGGCGTGCGCCACGACCGCCCTAGTACGTCGCCTTGTAACGGTTGACCTTCTCGCGATAGTCGCGCGTGTCAGCCTCGCGCAGCTTGGTCATGGCATCGCGCTCGTCATCGGACAGGTTCGTGGGAACCTGCACCTTGATCTCGACGAGCAGCGCGCCCGTACGGCCACGGTGCTTAACGTCGGGCGCGCCCATCTCTTTAAAGCGGAACTTCTTGCCCGTCTGGGTACCCGCGGGCACCTTCAGACGAACCGTCGCACCGCCGGGCGTCGGCACGTCCACCGTGCAGCCGAGCGCCGCCTCATAGACCGAGACCGGTATCTCCATAGTCACGTCGGCACCTTTACGCTTAAACAGCGGATGCTCCTCCACGTGCGTGGTCACGACCAGGTCGCCGCGCTCGCCGCCGGCAACGCCGTACTCGCCGCGACGCTTGTAGCGCAGCTTGCCACCGTCGACCGCGCCCGCAGGCACCGAGACCGTAATGGTCTGTTGCTCGCCCGTCGAGGGAATGCGGTAGGTGACCTTGTGCGTCACGCCGCGAAACGCGTCCTCGGCCGTCACATCGACGGTCAGCGACAGGTCGCCGCCCTTGCGAGCGCGGCTGCGGCCAGCGCCGGCACCGGCAGCGCCCGCAGCCCCGGCAAAGCCCGAGCCCCAATCGCTGCCCCAGGCGCCGTTGCCGCTAAAGATGCTGTCGAAGAT
>DAIMBN010000032.1:0-17467 GCA_036718335.1 Coriobacteriaceae bacterium | reverse complement strand
CCCCAGCCACTGGCCCCCGCGCCGGCACCGTAGCCGCCGCCATACGCGCCGCCTGCGCCCGGCATGCCGCCAAACATGAGCATCTGGTCGTACTCTTTGCGCTTCTTCTCGTCCGAAAGCGTCTCGTAGGCCTCGCTGATCTCCTTGAACTTGGCCTCGTCGCCGCCGGCATCGGGGTGATATTTTTGCGCGAGCTTGCGAAACGCGCTCTTGATCTCTTTGTCGGAGGCGCTCTTGGATACGCCCAGGATGTCATAGAAGGTTTTGCCTGCAGCCATCGTAGCTCCTCTCCTGTTTCATCCGCCGCCCAGCGGGCGGCGGCTCATGCTTTCATATGGCACTAGGCCAGAAAGGGCCCCGGGTGTTGCCCCGGGGCCCTTCTCAATTACTCCTCGGTGCTCTCGGCCGTATCGGCCGCAGCATCCTCAGGCGCCGCTTCGGGCTCCGGTGCGGGGCGCTTCTCGCCACCGTAGGTCACCGTCACCATCGCGGAACGCAGGATGCGATCCGCCATGCGGTAGCCCTTCTGGTACACATCGTTGACGGTCTCGTCGTACTGCGATGCGTCCTCGACGCGACCCACAGCCTGGTGCTCGAGCGGATCGAACGCCTCGCCCTTGGGGTCGATGGGCTCAACGCCCTCGTGCGCAAACACATCGAGCAGCTTGGCATGTACCGCGTCGACGCCGTCGACGAACTGCTTAAAGTCGTCGGCAAGCTCCTGGCTGCGGGCATGGTCGATCGCACGCTCGATATCGTCGACCACCGGCAGCAGCGCAGTGACAAGTTTCTCGGTCGCGCGCTCGCGCTCGGCGATACGCTCACTGGCGGTGCGGCGACGGAAGTTCTCCCAGTCGGCCTGCAGACGGGCGGTACGCTCGGTGGCATCCTTTGCCTTGTCCTCGGCGGCCTTCTGGGCCTCTGCCGCAGCATCGAGCTCGCTGCGCACGTCGGCAAGCTCCTTTTGGGCCTGCTCGAACTTGAGCTTAAAGTCGTTGTCGGCGGCTTCTTCACCGGCGCGGATAGCGGCTTCCACCATCTCGTCCTCGGTCATCGTCGCCTCCTTGTTGGAATCCTCTACCTGGTTCTCGGCAGCCTCGGCGGCCTCGGCCTCGTTGGCCTCGGTAACGTCTGCGGCCTCTACGGGAATCTTCACGTCCTTCTCCTCAGAGTCAACGGGGGCGGCGCCAGCGGCAGCCGCCTCCGTGCGAGCTTTACGGGCGGACATGATTACTTGTCCTCGTCGTCCACAACCTCGTAGTCGGCATCGACGACGTCATCGTCGGCAGGCTGGGCGCCGGCGGCACCGTCGGTCTGCTGCTGAGCGTCGGCGTAGACAACCTGGGCCAGCTCGTAGGCCACGGACTGCAGAGACTCGCCGGCGGCCTTGATGGCCTCGACGTCAGAGCCCTCGAGCGCCTTCTTGGCGTCGGCGATAGCGGCCTCGGCCTTGGACTTCACGTCGGCGGAAACCTTGTCACCCAGCTCGTTGAGGGTCTGCTCGGTGGAGTAGCACAGGCTGTCGGTCTGGTTGCGAACCTCGACCTCTTCCTTCTGCTTCTTGTCCTCCTCGGCATGAGCCTCGGCGTCCTTGACCATGCGATCGACTTCGTCGTCGGAAAGCGCGGTGGAGCCGGAGATGGTGATCTGCTGCTCCTTGCCGGTGCCCTTGTCCTTAGCGGAGACCTTGACGATGCCGTTGGCGTCGATGTCGAAGGTGACCTCGATCTGCGGCACGCCGCGGCGGGCAGCCGGAATACCGGTCAGCTGGAACTTACCGAGCGACTTGTTGTCGCGGGCAAGCTCGCGCTCGCCCTGGAGCACGTTGATCTCGACGCTGGTCTGATTGTCGGCAGCGGTGGAGTAGACCTCGGTCTTGGAGGTCGGGATCGTGGTGTTGCGGTCGATCATCTTGGTCATGATGCCGCCCATGGTCTCGACGCCCAGCGACAGCGGGGTAACGTCGAGCAGCAGGATGCCCTCGACGTCGCCGGTGAGCACGCCGCCCTGGACGGCAGCGCCGTCGGCAACGACCTCGTCGGGGTTCACGGACATGTTGGGCTGCTTGCCGGTCATGGTCTTGACGAGCTCCTGGACGGCGGGCATACGGGTGGAGCCGCCGACGAGGATGACCTCGGTCAGATCGGAGAGCTTAAGCTTGGCGTCGCGCAGGGCGTTGGTGACAGGCTGCTTGCAGCGCTCGAGCAGGTCGCGGGTGATCTTCTCGAACTCGGCGCGGGTCAGCGTGTAGTTGAGGTGCAGCGGGCCGGACTGGTTCATGGTAATGAACGGCAGGTTGATGGTGGTCTGCTGGGCGGCGGAGAGCTCCTTCTTGGCGTTCTCGGCGGCCTCCTTCAGACGCTGCAGGGCCATGGGGTCCTGACGCAGGTCGACACCGTTCTCCTGCTGGAACTTATCGGCCATCCAGTCGATGACGCGCTGATCCCAGTCGTCGCCGCCCAGGTGGTTGTCGCCCGAGGTGGACAGAACCTCAAACACGCCGTCGGCGAGGTCGAGGATGGAGACGTCGAAGGTGCCGCCGCCCAGGTCGAAGACCAGGATGCGCTGGTCGGTGCCCTGCTTGTCCAGGCCATAGGCAAGAGCAGCAGCGGTCGGCTCGTTGACGATACGCTTGACGTTGAGGCCGGCGATCTTACCGGCGTCCTTGGTGGCCTGACGCTGGGCGTCGTTGAAGTAGGCCGGGACGGTGATGACGGCGTCGGTGACAGTCTCGCCCAGATACTTCTCGGCGTCGGCCTTCATCTTGGCGAGCGTCATGGCGCTCACCTGCTCGGCGGTGTAATCCTTGCCCTCGATGTCGACGACGGCACGGCCACCCTGGCCCTCCTTGACCTCGTACGGCACGGTCTTGATCTCGGAGGTGCACTCGGAGTACTTGCGGCCCATGAAGCGCTTGATGGAGAACACGGTGTTCTTGGGGTTGGTGACAGCCTGGTTCTTAGCGGCCTTACCCACGACGCGGTCGCCGTCGGCACGGAAGCCCACGACGGACGGGGTGGTGCGGTCGCCCTCGGCGTTCACGATAATGGTCGGAGAACCGCCCTCGAGGACGGCCATTGCGGAGTTAGTAGTACCAAGGTCGATACCAAGAATCTTGCCCATTAGAAATTCCCTCTCTCTTGTGCGTTTGCACCGACTCGGCGGTCTGCCGAGCAGTGTTTCGGCTTGTCTTTCAGGATGTAGTGTATCCCCTTATGGGCCGGAATATACAAAATCTAAGTCAATTCATATAAGATTTCTTATTGCTGAGAGTTTAGGTTCTTAAATGCGCAGGTAGATGCGCTGATTGAGTTCTCGGCAAATCTATCGAGATCTATGTAGAGATGGCTGAGGTTTGGGTCCGGGGGCGCCTGGGGCTGCCTTGTGGAAAGCTCGTCCCGGTTTGAGCGTGGATTCCGGGTCGCAGTTTCCGTCTGAAGGCTCAACCGGAAACCGTATCCCGTTTTGAGAGCTGATACCGGCTCGCATTTTCCGCTAGCGGGCCTAACCGGAAACTGCAACCCGTTTTTCGACAAAATAATGGGATGCGGTTTCCGCAAGCACGCTCAATCGCCCTATATTTCAAGTCACCTTTAGCTAACATTTATGCAGCTCAACGGCCCCACCTGCGCGTTTTTTAGTAAACCTTGGCATACTCGGCGAACGGTATGAAGATGCCGGCCAGAGGGTATTGCAAACGGTCGCTCCCGTGGTATGTTTTTGCCCGAATCAAACCGGCGCGCATCGCCTGTAGCGTCGGTCAACAGAGAGGAAACTACCATGGCTCATCCCGTAATTGATGCCGACGAGTGCATCGCTTGTGGCGTTTGCGTCGACTCCTGCCCCGCTGGCGTTCTGGAGCTCCAGGACGTCGCTACCGTCGCTGACGAGGACTCCTGCGTCGCCTGTGGCGCTTGCCAGGACGCTTGCCCCGCTGGCGCGATCACCGAGATCGTCGAGGAGTAACAACTCCCCCACTTGCACACTCAAAAGTACACCGTGCACAAAAAAGGAGGCTTCCGCATCGCCGCGGAGGCCTCCTTTTGCATATGTGGGCAGCTAATTTGGAGCGGGACCCTTGGCAGTTGCGGTGGAATAGTTCCTGTATTATGTCTTGGATGCCGATTTTAGGAACTATTTCACCGCAACTTATAGATGCGGCGTCGACTAGGACAAATCGTCTTCGTAGGGCATCAGGTCTGCTAGGTAGCCTTTTTCCTTGAGCATCGCCTCGATCTCGTCGAGGGTTTGCTCGTCCTCCGCCGCGATGCGATGGAAGTGATAGCCGCTCGTCACCGTTAGCAGCGGGAAACTCTTGCCGCTCTCGATATCGTGCAGGTAGCGCTCAACATCGCGACGATTGCGGATGTCCAGGTCGGCCGTGATCTTACCGTACACGCGGTGATTGACGATCACGTTGAGCACGGCGCCTCCGGCGTCGACGATACTCGTAAGCTCATCGCCTGCCTGCTCCACGCCGTGGCGAACCTTGACCAAGCGTGTGGGCACAGCGGGGCTGCTGGGGGCCTCCTGCAGCACGTAGCCGCGGTTGGTCGCCACGATATCGTGCCCATCGGCGCGCAGCAGGGCGATGTCCTGCACCACGATCTGGCGGCTCACACCCACCTCGCGGGCAAGCGCGCTGCCCGATACGGGCCCCTTGGCCCCCTCGAGCACGGCCATGATGGCACGGCGACGCTCGCGGGCGTTCATTATTTACCGTCCAGCAGACGCAGGTGCTTAAGCGAGAGGTCGAGGATCGGGGCGGAGTGTGTCAGCGCGCCCGAGCTAATAAAGTCAACGCCCAGGTCGGCGAGCGCGCGGATATTGCTGGCGTCCACGTTGCCCGAGCACTCGGTCTTGGCGCGACCGGCGATAAGCTCAATCGCGGCGGTCATGTCGTCATGGGTCATGTTGTCGAACATGATGATGTCGGCGCCGGCCTCCACGGCCTCGCGCACCATGTCCAGGTTCTCGCACTCAATCTCGACCGTCGTGGTAAACGACGCATGGGCGCGCGCCATCTCGATCGCACGCGTCACGCCGCCGGCGGCATCGATGTGGTTGTCCTTGAGCATGACGGCCGTCGACAGGTTGTAGCGGTGGTTGCTGCCGCCGCCAATCTCAACCGCCGCCTTCTCAAACACGCGCATGCCCGGCGTGGTCTTGCGCGTGTCGACGAGCACGGTCTTGGTTCCCTCGAGCGCCGCGGCCATGCTGTGTGTATAGGTAGCGATGCCGCTCATGCGCTGCAGGTAGTTGAGCGCCACGCGCTCACCCGAAAGCAGCACGCGCGCATCGCCGCGCACCTGACCCACATGGTCGCCGGCGTGCACCTCGTCGCCATCGGCAACGTCGAGCAGCACCGAGCTCTGCGAATCCAGCAGCTCAAAGGTACGAGCGAACACATCCAGGCCGGCGATGATGCCATCGGCTTTGGCGATAAGCTCCACCGTGGCGGGACGCGCCGTGGGGCACACGCTCGCCGTGCTCACGTCCTCAAACGTAATGTCCTCGCGCAGAGCCTGCAGAATCAGATCATCGACGACGAGCTTCATGGTAATGGGATTCATGGTCTACTCCTCCACGGCCTGCGTGCCGGCGGCACGGGCCAAATCATCGATTGCCAGGGTATCGGCGCTCAGGGCGCGATGACGGCCATCGAGCGCGGGATCGCCCGCCTGCTCCACGGCCAGCGACTCGCCGGTGCGCATACGCCAAGCAGCGCGGCGACCCCAGACTAGGGACTCGAGCAGGCTGTTGGAAGCTAGGCGATTCTTGCCGTGAACGCCGTTGCAGGCCGTCTCGCCGGCGGCGTAGAGCTCGGGCATCGAGGTGCGGCCGTCCTTGTCGACCCACACGCCGCCCATAAAGTAGTGCTGCGTGGGCGTGACAGGAATGGGTTCATCCAGGATGTCGCGACCGTCCTCAAGGCAGCGCGCGCGGATGTTGGCGAAGTGCCCGGTCACCACGTCGCGCTCGACGGGGGCAAAGCTCAGCCACTCGTGCTCGGTGCCGTCCTGCTTCATCTGCTCGCGAATAGCGGCGGCGACCACGTCGCGCGGCTGCAGTTCGTCGGTAAAGCGCTCGCCGGCGGCGTTGAGCAGAATCGCGCCCTCGCCGCGGCAGCTCTCGCTGATCAGGAAGGTGCGGCCCGGCTGCGGCGAGAACAGTCCCGTGGGGTGAATCTGCACGTAGTCCAGATGCTCCATCGTAATGCCGTGCTCCTGCGCGATGTAGCAGGCGTCGCCGGTGAGCTGCGGGTAGTTGGTGGAGTGGTCGTATACGCCGCCGATACCGCCCGTCGCCCACAACGTGTGGCGAGCATGAATCTCAAACGGCTCGCCGGTATGCACGCCCTCGGCGGCATGTGCCAGTTCGTCGGCGGGGCGGACCGAGTTGTCCTCGTCCACGGCAACAGCGACGACGCCAGTGCACACCGTGACCCCATCGCGCTCGGCCGTCAGGATGTCGGTCATGGCCACGTGCTCAAGAATCTGCACGTTGTCCAGCTTGCGGACGGCCTGGAGCAACTTGGTCGTGATCTCCTTGCCCGTAATGTCGGCATGGAAGGCGATGCGCGGGCGGCTGTGCGCGCCCTCGCGGGTAAAGTCGAGGCTGCCGTCGGCCTTGCGCTCAAAGTCCACGCCCATCGCCAGCAGGTCGTTGATGACCGAGCGGCTCGAGCGAATCATGATGTCTACGCTCTCGCGGCGGTTCTCGTAGTGACCGGCGTGCATGGTGTCCTCAAAGAAGGCATCGTAGTCAGAGCCCTCGGGCAGCACGCAGATGCCGCCCTGCGCGAGCATGGAGTCGCACTCGTCGACAGCACCCTTGGAGAGCATGATCACGCGCGTGCTCGTCGGCAGATTGAGAGCCGCATACAGGCCCGCCACGCCGCAGCCAGCGATGACGACGTCGCATTCCATGTCGGGGTATTGCTTGGTTTCCACAGGAATCCTCTCCCTTGTAATGTGGCATAAGGGATGGTCCATCATGTCACATTGGCTTAGCGCGCCGCGTATTCGAGCATGCGGTCGAGCGTGAGCTTGGCCTGATCGGCGGCCTCGTCCGACACGCCAATCTGCACCTCGCCCTCGCCCGTCTCCAGGCAGCGCACGAGCTTTTCGAGCGTGATAAGATCCATGTTGACGCAGGTGGGCTGCACCGCGGGGAAGTAGAACTTCTTGCCGGTGCCCTGGCAGCGGCGCTCGAGCTCGTAGAGCACGCCGCGGACCGTCACGATAATGAACTCGCTCGCGTTGGACTCCTCGGCGTACTTGATGATGCCGGCGGTGGAACCGATGTAGTCGGCCTCCGCCAGGACGTCGGCCTTGCACTCAGGATGCGCCAGCACGAGCGCGTCGGGGTGAGCCTCCGTCGCGTCGACGATCTGCTCGACGGTAATGATGTGGTGGCGCGGGCAGTAGCCATTGTTGAGAATGACGTGCTTTTGCGGCACCTGCTCGGCTACGAAGCGGCCCAGGTTTTGATCGGGGATGAACAGGATATGCTGCTGCGGCAGCTCGGACACGATCTTGACGGCGTTGGAGCTGGTGACACACACGTCGCTCCAGCTCTTGATCTCGACCGTGGAGTTGACGTAGCAGACCACGGCGAGGTCGTCGCCGTACTCGGCGCGCGCCGCGTCGACCGTCTCGCGCTTGACCATGTGCGCCATGGGGCAGTCCGCGCCCGGCTCGGGCAGCAGCACGGTCTTGGTGGGGTTGAGCAGCTTGGCGCTCTCGCCCATAAACTCCACGCCGCACAGCACGATGGTCCGCTGTGGCAGGCTCTTGGCGAGCTTGGCCAGGTAGAAGCTATCGCCGACGTAATCAGCCACAGCCTGCACCTCGGGCGCCACGTAATAGTGCGCTAGGATCACCGCGTCACGTTGGGTTTTTAGTTGCTGAATGGCCTCGACGAGCTCTGCGGGCACCAGTGCCGCGCGCTCCGTTGCCGTCGTTGCCGATGCTAGGCCGGCCGCGATATCGCGTGCAAGCTCCGACGCATCCATGTTCGCGCTCTGTGCCATCAAGGCCCCTCTCTTTTGGCGAATCTTGGGGCTTTAGTATGACACCTAGGTTTACAGCTGACAAGACAGCTGTAAACCTAGGTGTAAAGTTGAAATAAAGATTCAATCATGTGGCAGGTCCATTTTCGAACTGGCAAGCTGAGGATAGCCGAGCTCTCGATGGCGCAGGAGGCATCTTTCGCCACCGCAATACCGCTTGGCGCGAGTTGCACGCCGTGGGGCGCAAACGGTCCGCACCCCCGCAAGCGGCGCGTACCCGATGTGGCAAAATCGAACTACTTAAGGGGGCCGAATGCTCAAGATTATTGCCTGCGACGATGATGTCGCTTTTCTAGATAGACTGCACCGGATGATCGACCGTTGGTCGACCGAGACGGGCACGGCGGTCGATGTTGCGCTCGTCACGCGCGGCGAGGACCTGCTGGCCCGCCATGCCGCATCGCGCGCCGACATCATTCTGCTCGACATGATCATGCCGCTCGTCAACGGCATGGACACCGCGCGCGAATTGCGCCAGGCCGATACCGCCGTGCGCCTGGTGTTCCT
Source organism: Coriobacteriaceae bacterium (assembly GCA_036718335.1). GTDB lineage: Bacteria > Actinomycetota > Coriobacteriia > Coriobacteriales > Coriobacteriaceae > Collinsella. Next base: position 8,886 of record DAIMBN010000032.1, on the reverse strand, counting down.
CACCTCGTCGCCCGAGTTCGCACTGGAGTCCTACGAGGTCCGTGCTTTCGACTATCTGCTCAAGCCCGTGACTTACGAACGCCTGGCGCAGTTACTTAACGAGCTTTCGAGCATGCGCCCGGCGGCAACCGACGAGCTCGTGATCAAAACTTCCTTTGGCTACCACGCCCTGTGCCTGTCCGACATCGAATATGCCGAGGCGCGCAACAAGCACGTGGTCTTCCACCTGCGCGACGGACGCGATATCGAGGCACTCGAGTCGTTCCGCAGCGTCGAGGACCGTTTGACGCAAAATGCCACCTTCTTTAAATGCCACCGTAGCTACCAGGTCAACTTGCGCAACATCGACCACTTCGATCGCACGGACATCGTCATGCGCTCCGGCGCGTGCATTCCACTGTCGCGCAGCAGCAAGCAGGGGTTCCAAGACGCCTACTTTGCGGTGCGTTTCGAGGGCGGACAGCGCTGATGGTCTCCCCAGTCGAAATGATCCTTTGGGCAATCCACCACGCCACGACGCTGCTCTTTGGCGTCTTTGCCTCGGCGGCGCTGTGCGGTGTCGAGATCAACCGGCGTCATGCGCTTGAACTGGTGCTGGTCGGTGCCGTAACCGGATGCGCATTTGGCCTCGCCAATGCCGTCGGCGGCGAGCTTTTTGCCCGCCAGGTATATCCGCTCGTCGTGCATCTGCCGCTCGTCATCTATTTGTGCGCGCGCTACCGCCTGAGCCCGCTGCTTGCCGCGCTCGGCATTACGAGTGCCTATCTGAGCTGCCAGTTCAGCAATTGGATGGGCATCGCCGCCTTTGCCGCAACCGACTCGCAGATCGCGTACTATCTGGCGCGTATCGCGACCACACTCGCCGTCTTTGCCGTCCTGTTGCATTGGGCCGGCGACATCGGTCCACGCTTGGCGATTAAAAGCACCACCGAGCTGGGCATCCTTTTAATCCTGCCGCTCGTCTATTACGTCTTTGACTATGCCACCAACGTCTACACCACGCTGTTCCACTCGGGCTCGGTGGTAACGGTTGAGTTTTTGGCATTTGCGCTCTGTGCCTTCTATCTTATGTTTCTTGCCGTTTACCTGCGCGAATACGAAGAAAAGGAAACCGCCGAGCGAGAGCGCTGGATGCTCGAAACCCGCGACAGCGCCGCCATCAAAGAGCTCGAGGCTTGGCGTCAATCTGGGCGCGAGCTGTCGATTCTTCGCCACGATATGCGCCACTTCCTACGCGGCCTGGCCGCTTTAATTGAGGAGGGCCACACCGACGAGGCGCTCAAACGCATCGATGAACTCTGCGAAGCCGGCGATCGCACCGCCGTACGCCGCTTCTGCGCCAACGAGACCGTAAACATCGCGCTTTCGTCATTTAACTCGGATATCAATAGAAACGGCATTACCGCCAACCTGCGCGCCGCCGTACCCGAAACCATCCACGTAGGTGACGCCGACCTGTTTAGCGCGCTCTCAAATGCCTTGGAAAACGCTATCACCGCCGCGAGCGCCGCGCCCCAGGGAAAGCGATTCGTCGACTTTGACCTGCGATTAGAGGACGGCCAGCTGCTGCTGTTAGTTTCCAACACGTTTGACCGCGCGCCGCGCATGGTCGACGGCATGCCCGTGACCCGGCATGCGGGCCACGGCTTTGGCACCAAGAGCATCAAACTTGCCGTGGAGCGCATGAACGGCAACTGTCAGTTCCGCATTAACGGCGATCGGTTTGAGCTGCGCGCTGTGATGTAGAAGTGCGGCGCCGATCTCGCGGCGTGTCTTGCCCGCCAGGCAATCGCTCACCGGCGCCAATCCGCTACAGCGGAGCGGCCGCCGGGGTCAGCTGCTTGATGTAGGCCCACATGCGCTGCTTGGCCGCTTTGTCGGTCAGCGCCGCCTCAAAGCCATCGAGCGCGAGCACGCGGCGGCCCTGCACATGGGCGACCAGGCCGGGCTTGAGCATGGCGGTGTCGAAGTCATCGATCGCCACGAGCATATCGGCGTAGGTCTCGCGCATGGCGTCAGCCGCGTTGTTGTCGAGCAGCAGCACCGCCTCGGGGTCCAAAGCCTCAAGCGCCTCACGGAACAGCTCGCACGGCAGAGTCTCGCCCACCGCGACCGTCCCATCACCCACGCCGGCGACGCTTGCCAGCACGCAAAAATCCTCGGGCGCGTAGCCGATGGCCCCAAGCGCCTTGCGCAACGCCGCGCCATCCGGGCCGGCGGCAAGCTCGCCACCCGAACGCTCGGCCTCGTCCAGATCGCCTTTGACCAGCACGATCGGCGAGCACGCGTTGCCCGCGATACGCACGCCACGACCCGCGAGCGATGCGAGCTCCTGCTCGGTCGCCTGGGCGATGGCTTCTTTTTTCTGGCTTTGTGACGTGGGCATGCGCTCTCCAATCGTTTGCGTGCCCACCATTATATAAAAGAGCCGCCCGCGAGTGGTTGCTTTGCGGGCGGCTGGGTATAAGCACGGTCGTACTGAGTTTTACGCGGCCGAGCCGCGTCGCATTATGGAGGTCACCATGGCTGACATTAATCAGATTACCCCCGAGAACTTCGATTCCATCGTTAACGACAGCCTGCCCGTGCTGGTCGATTTTTGGGCACCGTGGTGCGGGCCCTGTCGATCCCTCTCGCCCATCGTTGACGAGGTTGCCGATGAGCTGGCGGGCAAGCTTGCCGTTGCCAAATGCAACGTCGACGACAACCAGGACCTGGCCATGAAATATGGCGTCATGAGCATCCCCACGCTGATTGTGTTTAAGAACGGCGAGGAGATTGACCGCTCGGTTGGCGCTCTGCCCAAGGCGAGGCTGCAGACGCTGCTGGAGAAGCATCTGTAATACGCTTGTTACATGTTGCCGTCTGCCTGCCGTCCATGAGCGCTTTTACGCCGCTCGCCGGACTTCTGAATGCACCGAGTGCAACCACGGATAGTATGGTAGTCACAAACAGCCCCCAGTGAACGGGTGCGGGTCGCACAGACTCGTACCCGTTTTCTTATGCAGCTGCGCGCAGAGCGGGCGTAGTAAAATCTGAACCACTGAACTGCCCCATACAAAAGGAGATTTCCCATGCATGATGTTGGAATGAACATGAGCCAGCTTGCCATGAGCGTCAAGCAGGTCGACGACACCATCGAGCTCGCTCACGAGTGGAGCCATCAGCTGCTGCATGCGACCGAGAATTTTGACATGGAGCGCATCGGCGCCAAGCTCGAGGCCGCCATGGCCGCGCTCCACGAGGCGCATGACGCGCTCGAGGGCTACGAGGAAGCCATCGAGGCCGACCACAACTCCGTCGGCTCCGTGAAGCTGGTGTAAAGTGGCCGAACACGAGCACGGCTGCGGGTACGAGCACGAGCATCCGCACGGGGCGGACGGTGACGCGGGCTGCCACTGTAGTGGCTCCGGCTCCGAGCTGGTCCGTTTTTCGGTTACCGCACCCGACGACCTGCTGCGCCGTTTTGACGAGCAGATCGCGCGCCGCGGCGACGTGGCCAACCGCTCCGAGGCCGTGCGCGACCTGATTCGCGCCTCGATCGCCAAGGAGCAGATGCGCACGCCCGATGAGCATGTTATCGGGTCGCTCACCATGATTTACGACCACCATACCGGCGACCTGACGCGCCGTCTGGACGAAGTGCAGCACGACTACACCGACGAGATCGTATCGACCATGCATGTGCATCTGGATCACCACAACTGCTTGGAAATCCTGGCGCTCAAGGGTCGCGGCGAGCGCGTCTACGAACTAGCCGACCGCCTGCTGGGCCTGCGCGGCGTTAAGCACGGCGAGCTCACGTGCGCCGCCACCAAGCAGAGCCTGGGGCTATAGCGGGATTTCCCGCAGCGCACCTGCCAAAAAGGGACAGGTTTGTTTTGGCAGGTTTAGAAGTTTTACCTACCAAAATAAACCTGTCCCTTTTTGGTCGGTTTTGATGAGGGGTGTCGCATGCGGCATGTGCATATTCATGTGACGGGCATTGTGCAGGGCGTTGGCATGCGACCGTTTGTGTATCGCGAGGCCATGGCACATGGCATTTGTGGATGGGTGCTCAATGCGGGCGACGGCGTGCATATCGAGGCGCACGCTCCGGCCGATGCGCTCGATGCTTTTGTTGCCGCGCTTTCTGGGCATGCGCCTGCGGCAGCCCGCGTAGAGCATGTCGAGGTTGTGGACTTGGCAGCCAACGGTTGGGATGCCGCCAACGAACAGGGCTTTCGCATCGTAGCATCGCAGGACCAGACCGCGCACACGACGCTCGTCTCGCCCGACATCGCCACCTGCAACGATTGCTTGCGCGAATTGTTCGATCCCGCCGATCGACGCTATCACTACCCCTTTATCAACTGCACTAACTGCGGCCCACGCTTTACCATCATCCGATCGCTGCCTTATGACCGAGCGGCCACATCGATGGACCGTTTCCCCATGTGTCCCAAGTGTGCCGCGGAGTATGCCGACCCACTCGACCGGCGTTTTCACGCGCAGCCCGATGCCTGCTTTGATTGCGGGCCGCATATTACGTGGCGCGAGGCTGTAAACGGCAATGCGTGCGGGAATTCGTCCGCGACACCGGCCGTCGGCACCACGCGCGAGGCCAGCGATGCCATCATCGAACGCTGTGTCGAGCTGCTGGCAGGCGGCGGGATCGTCGCCATCAAGGGTCTGGGAGGATTCCATCTGGCCTGCGATGCCGCCAACGAACAGGCGGTGTGCGAGTTGCGCCGTCGCAAGCGTCGCAGCAACAAGCCGCTTGCCGTTATGGTGCGCAGCCTTGCCGACGCCGAGCGCCTGTGTCACATTGATGGCGTTGAGCGCGACCTGCTGGCCGGCAGTGTTCGTCCCATTGTGCTGTTGCGTCGCCGCGCAGCCGGCAGCGACACCCACGGCTCCCCCAACGCCCTCGAACTCGCGCCATCCGTCGCGCACGACTTGCCCGAGCTCGGCGTCATGCTCCCCTACACCCCACTTCAACATTTGCTGCTCGCCGCGGCTGCAGCGAACGGTATGCACGCAATTGTCTTGACCAGCGGAAACCTGAGCGAAGAGCCCATCGAGACCGACGATGCCCTTGCATGGGAGCACCTTGTTGCCGCCGTCATCGCCGATGCGCTGCTCGGTAACGACCGCGCGATTCTGTCGCGCTACGACGACTCCGTGGTACGCGTGGTCGACGGCGACGTCATGCTCGTGCGTCGCGCACGCGGATATGCGCCGCAACCGCTGTCGTTGCCGGCGCTCGACGACACCACGCCCTGCGTACTCGCCTGTGGGCCGCAGCAAAAAGCCACGGTCGCACTCACGCGTGAGGACACCGACGGCCATGTGGCCTGTTTTGTGTCGCAGCATATCGGCGATGTCGAAAACGGCGCAACTTTCGATGCTTGGAGCGCCGCACGCTCGCGTCTGGAAAACCTCTTTGACCTGGCGCCTGCCGCCTTGGCATGCGACATGCATCCCAGCTATCTGTCGAGCCAATGGGCGCGCGAACAGGCACGGGAGCACAATCTGCCGCTTATCGAAGTCCAGCACCATCATGCGCACATCGCGAGCGTAATGGCAGAGGCGATTGCCGCAGGCCGGCTTGCGCCCGATGCACGCGTCCTCGGCATCGCCTTCGACGGCACGGGTGCCGGCACCGATGGCACCATATGGGGCGGCGAGTTTCTTATCGCCCGTCTCGCCGATTTTGAGCGCGTCGCACATCTGCGCACCTGGGCGCTTCCCGGTGGCGCCGCATCCGTACACGATGCCCGCCGCAATGCCTTTGCCCTGCTCAGCGAGCTCGACCTGCTCGAGCACCCGGGCGCCGCGGGGCTCTTGGACAGCCTTGACGAGCAGACGCGCAGCATAACGGCAACGATGATCGAGCGCGGCATCAACAGCCCGCGCACCAGCAGCATGGGTCGCCTGTTTGATGCCGCAGCCGCGATTTTGGGCATTTGCGGCCAGGCAACCTACGAGGGCGAACCCGCCATCGAGCTCGAAGCCGCCGCCTGGCGTGCACTGGACAGCGAAATCGCCCGTTTTCCCGACGACAACGCCGGCTATTCCGCATCTGACCCATCGTGGTTGGACGGCTCCTATGTTCTGGACCAGAAAGCACTCTTTGAGGCACTTTTGGAGGGAATTGAAGCCGGAGCGCCCGCCGACAGGCTCGCGCTCGACTTCCATGTCGCCGTCACGCGCTCCTCGGCACACATCTCCAGCGATATCTGCGTGCGCGAGGGCATCGACACCGTCGCCCTATCGGGCGGCGTGTTCATGAACCGACTCCTGCTTCAGCTCCTCACCCGCGAGCTCAAAAGCGCAGGCCTTACCGTCCTCGTCCCCCATACCGTGCCCGTCAACGACGGCTGCATCGCCTACGGTCAGGCGGCGGTCGCAAGCGCTCGTCTTGCGCAGATTGCATCGCAGTAGCTCGCTCTCGCACGCCGCCGTGCCCAGCCGTCTCACAGGCGTAACGCGTTTGCCCGCGAACCCCGCGAGCGCTACCATCAACTGATGGATTATTAAGCGCCCATCCAGCGCAAAGCGTCTAAAAGGGGAACAATATGTGCCTTGCCGTTCCCGGTAAAGTAGTCAAACGCGACGACGACCTCAAGGCCACCGTCGACATGATGGGCATCGAGCGCCCCGTGTCGCTACGACTCGTGCCGACGGCTCAGGTTGGCGACTATATTCTCGTGCATGCCGGCTTTGGCATCCAGATTGTCGACGAGCAGGAGGCGCAGGAGACGCTCGACCTGGTCAACACCATGACCGAGCTGGCCGAAGAAGACCAACTGGCCAGCAACCCGGCCGAGGCATACTAGTGGCGGCCGGACAGCCGGCTCGCTCCGGTATCGACTTTTCGGCATTTCGCGATTCCAAGCTGGCCCGCGAGCTCATCGATCGCATTTGCGAGCTTGTCGGCGACCGCACCATCAACCTTATGGAAGTCTGCGGCACGCACACCGTAAGCATCGGCCGCTATGGCTTTCGCTCCATTATGCCGGCCGGGCTCAAGCTGCTGAGCGGACCGGGCTGCCCCGTCTGCGTTACCGCCAACCGCGACATCGACCACGCAATCGCGCTCGCCAACATAGACGGCGCCATCATCACCACCTTTGGCGACATGATGCGCGTGCCCGGATCGTCCACCTCGCTCGCTGCGCAAAAGGCGGCAGGGCGCGACATCCGCATCGTCTATTCCCCGCTCGACGCGCTCGACATTGCCGAGCAAAACCCCAATCGTCCGGTCATTTTTATGGGCGTGGGCTTTGAGACCACGACGCCCACCATCGCCGCCGCCATCCTGGAGGCCGAGGCGCGCGGGCTTTTGAACTTCTCGGTCTATTGCGCCCACAAGACCACGCCGCCAGCGTTGCGCGCCATCGCCAACGACCCCGAGACCGCCATCGACGGCTTTATCCTGCCGGGCCACGTCGCCACCATCACGGGCTTGGCACCCTTTGGCTTTTTGGTCAACGAATTCGATACCCCGGGCGTGGTCACGGGATTTGAACCGGTCGATATCCTGCAAGGCATCTGCATGCTGGTCCAGATGGTTGTCGAGGGCGGGCCCGCGATTGGCAACGCCTACCGCCGTGGCGTCAACGCAGACGGCAACCCCGTGGCGCGCCAGCTGGTCGAGCAAGTGTTTAAGCCGTGCGACACCACGTGGCGCGGACTGGGGCCGATTGCCAACTCGGGCCTTTCCATCCGCCCCGAGTTCTCACGCTTTGATGCCCGTACCCGCTTTGACGTGCCCGTCGAGGAGACGGTCGAGCCGCGTGGGTGCCGCTGCGGCGACGTGCTGCGCGGGGCCATTACGCCGAGCAGCTGTCCGCTCTTTGGCCGCACCTGCACGCCCGAACACCCCGTCGGCCCGTGCATGGTGAGCTCCGAGGGCAGCTGCGCGGCGTACTACCGCTACCGCGACTAGTCCGGACGCACCCGCACACCGGCACCACCCACGATTGGAGTTTTGGATATGTCCCATAGCATCACCGATAGCACCGTCCTGTTGGGCCACGGCTCTGGCGGTCAGATGATGAAACACATCATCGATGAGGTCTTTTTGGATGCCTTTGGGTCGCCCGAGCTGCTCGAAGGCAACGATGCCGGCGTGGCCGCGCTGCACGCGAGCGGGCGCATCGCCATGTCGACCGACAGCTTTGTGGTCTCGCCGCAGTTCTTCCCCGGTGGCAATATCGGCCGCCTCGCCGTGTGCGGAACCGTCAACGATGTCGCGACCTCGGGCGCCAACGTGCGCTACCTATCGTGCGGCTTTATCCTCGAAGAGGGCTATCCCATGGATAAGCTCCGCCAGATTGTGCAGACGATGGCCGAAACGGCGCGCGAGGCGGGCGTGTCCATAATCACGGGCGACACCAAGGTGGTCGAGCGCGGCGGGGCCGACGGCGTCTATATCAATACCGCCGGCGTGGGCGAGGTTCCCACGGGCGTGGCGCTCAGCGGCGCCAACTGCCAACCCGGTGATGTCATTCTGGTATCGGGTACGCTAGGCGACCACGGCATCGCCATCATGAGCCAACGCGAGGGCCTGGCGTTTTCGAGCACGATCGAAAGCGACGCCGCGCCGCTCAACCACCTGATTGCCGACGTTTTGGCCGCAGCGCCCGGCACGCGTTGCTTTCGCGACCCCACGCGTGGTGGTCTGGCGTCCACACTCAACGAGTTTGCCCAGGCCAGCGGTGTTGCCATGGAGGTCGACGAGGATGCCGTGCCCGTGCGTCCCGACGTGCAGGCCGCCTGCGAAATGCTCGGCTACGATGTGCTGCAGGTGGCAAACGAGGGCAAGATGGTCGCCGTCGTGCCGGCCGAGCAAGCCGATGCGGCCCTAGCCGCCATGCGTGCCGCCCGCTACGGAGAGAA
>DAIMBN010000089.1:0-3420 GCA_036718335.1 Coriobacteriaceae bacterium | reverse complement strand
GCCGCGTCACCGCTCTCAACAGGAGGTCTTTGTTTATGGCAGATCAGAAGCCGGTTGTCGGGATCATCATGGGCTCCAAGTCCGATCTGGGCGTTATGGAAGGTTGCACCGCCGAGCTCGAGGCGCTGGGCGTGCCCTATGAGCTCGTCATTGCGAGCGCACACCGCACGCCGGCGAAGGTCCATGAGTGGGCCTCGACTGCTGCCGACCGCGGTATCAAGGTGATTATCGCTGCCGCTGGCAAGGCTGCTCACCTGGGCGGTGTCGTGGCTGCGTTTACGCCGCTGCCGGTCATCGGCGTGCCTATGAAGACGAGCGACTTGGGCGGTATGGATTCGCTGCTGTCGATGGTGCAGATGCCTTCGGGCGTGCCCGTGGCCTGCGTTGCCATCAACGGCGCCAAGAACGCCGCCATCTATGCCACACAGATTCTGGGTGCTTGCGACCCCGAGTACCGCAAGGTTATCGAGAAGATGAAGCAGGAGATGGCTGACGCCTAAGCGTTCCGCCGTTTCACCGCAGTATAAGGAGAGCCATGTCCGATTATCAGGGAAAACGATTCAAGGCTTCTCAGATTCCCGATCCGTCGAAGCCGGGTGCTGCCCATGCGGCGCAGCAGGGTCGGACATCCTCTCCTCAGCAGCCGCGTGCGCCGCGCCCCGTGACACCGGCGACGCATCGTCGACAGGACGCGCCGGCCGCATATCGTCCTTCGTCTTATAGCTCCGCTAAGAAGCCGCCCCGGTCTTCATCGCATGCCGCGCCGTCGGATTACACCGAGCCGCCGCGCAAAAAGCGCCGCTCCATTATTCCCATTCTGCTCATCATCATCGGTATCGGCCTGATTGTCGCCGCCGCCGCTATCTTTATTAATGCCCAGATTGGCTATAAGCAGGCGAGCGATTCGTATCAGAAAATCGAGAAGCAATATGTAAGCGATAAGGACGCCAGCGGCGTGCCGATTATCGACTTTGATGCGCTTGCTCAGACGAACCCCGAGATTGTGGGTTGGATTTACGTGCCAGGAACCAACATCAACTATCCCGTGGCGCAGACCAACAACAACTCCAAATACCTCAACACGCTGTTCGACGGAACGGCTAACGCGTCCGGTGCCATTTTCCTGGATAGCGATGACACCGCGCCGGGAATGGTCGACCAGCAGACCACGATCTACGGCCACCATATGAACGATGGGTCGATGTTCAACGTGATTTCGGACACCACTGATCAGGCGACGTTCGATAGCATTGAATATGTGTACTACATCACGCGCGATGCGACGTATAAGCTGCGTCCGCTGGCGACCAAGGTGGTCGAGGACACGTATGCCAAGGCGCGCACGACCAATTTTGAGGGCGACGACGGACTCAAGAACTACCTGTCCGAGATGCTCGACGGCGCTTCTGCCGTGGCGAGTGATGCCACCGATCGTGCCGCTTCGGCAACTAAGGTTGTAACGCTTGTGACCTGTCGTTCGCTGTCGCTGAGCAACACACGCGCCGTCATGGTGCTCACGCCGGTCGAGGAATAAGTTGTTCGAGAGTAGCTAAAAAGGCCCCGTCCCAAATTGGCTACTCGACGACGGTAAGGGAGAAATGATGCTCGAGAGTGACAAATTGATGCCTTCGATTGATGCTTGGCTGCGCGAGGCCAAGGCCGATGCTTCGGCGGCAGGCTGTGGGATGTATCTGACGCATAACGGTGTGGTGCGTGCGACGCCCAAGGCCGAGGTGCGCGGAGTCGAGACCGATGGCGTGGCGCCTGGGCATAAGGTGGGCGGCATGGTGTTTGGCTTCGATGCTCAGAAGGTGCAGGCTGCTATTGAGGCCACGCGCGCGATGCCGGGTATCGGCTATGTGCGCGTGTGGCTGGCAAGCGGCGAGCTTGCCGTAGGTGACGACATCATGCTCGTGCTTATCGGCGGGGACATTCGCCCACACGTGGTCGATGCACTGCAGGCGCTCGTTGGCACCATCAAGAACGAATGCGTGAGTGAGGTCGAGCACGAGGCATAGAGGATTGCGTCGATAGAAGGATCGTTTATAAAAATGCCCACCGGTACGTGTGATACCGGCGGGCATTTTGCGTTTTGGGCGCGGTGAGCGCTACACGCGCGTCGCATCCTTGGGGCTCATGGTCATGCTCTGGAAGCGGTTTTCCATGTATTCGTTATCGAAGTGCTCTCCGTAGAACTGTGCGACGGGAATGTCCGGCTCCGTGCCGTTAACGCGCTGATACCAGTAGTCGAGCGACTGCAGCGTCATGACGCCGTCGACCAGCATGATAACGGTAAAGATGACGGTGGCCGAGTAGCGGCTCTTCCAGGGGATCTTGTTGATAAGCTTAAGCAGCCTCGGCAGCAGCAGCTTGATCCAGATGAGGCCGCCCAGGCCCCACAGGCAGGCGAAGCCCGTGCAGGTGCGTCCGCCCGTGAGGACCACGAGCGGATCGGGCAAACCGAACAGCGTTATGTGCGAGTAGCTCCACGAGACCACGCCAAACGCGGTCTGCATAAACCAGCCCACGAACACCTCAAAGCTGGCGCCGAGTAGGGCGCTCACCAGGAAAATGATGATGGGGTTCTTTTTGTAGAAGCGGTTAAGCACCATGGTCATGAGCACGGCGCCAAATCCGTAGATGGGGCTGAAGGGGCCAAACAGCATGCCGGCGCGGTTCTGATAGACGCCCGGGTCGTCGACCGTCATGTGCCAGATGTCCTCGGCGATCAGGCCGAGTATGCAGCAGACAAAGAACACCCAGAACAGGTTGAAGTAGTTGAGCTTGATGTAGCCCTCGCCGGTTTCATCGCGGCCGAGCATGCCCTCGGCGGCGGCGTCGCGGTCGAGCATCTCCTGCAGGCGGCGCTGCAGCTCGCGCTCCTGGCGCAACGTGGGGTCGACGGTGGCCGAAAGCGCGACGAGGATGCCGAGCTGAATGGCAGGGCGAAGCAAGAAGGGCCCGATGCCCTGGAGCATCACGTCGACCAAAAGCTCGACGACGGTGAATGCAATAAGGATGTAGGACAGGCGAGCGGCGTTGCGGCGCTGGTTTTTGATAAGGTCCAGGCCAAAGATGATCAGGATGACGGCGCTTGCCGCAGAGAGCATGATGCCGGCGACGATAAGGCCGACCGCGACGAGCGTGTTGTCGCCGAGCTTGGCGGCGGCGTTGCCGTTGATGAGCGCGGTGATGACCTGCCACATAAAGGCGCCGACCGAAGGGAGCGTGCCCACGCCGGACAGGATGCATAGGACGGCGTACACCTTAATGATGAGGGGGATCTTCTTGACCTCCGTGGCGCTGGGGACGCTGGGGTCGAGTTCGTTTCGATCCATACATAACCTTTCTCGTTTTGCTGTAGGTACAAGGATACGCCGCCGACCTGCCAAAAGACAGGACGAACGTCCCAATTGCAAC
>DAIMBN010000088.1:0-3426 GCA_036718335.1 Coriobacteriaceae bacterium | reverse complement strand
GCGCGATTGGGCGTGTAGTCAAGATCGCAGGCGGGATCGGGCGTGTGGTAGTTAATGGTCGGCGGCACCACGCCCTGCTCGAGCGCCATGGCGCAGGCCATGACCTCGATGGCGCCCGTGGCACCGATCATGTGGCCGGTCATCGACTTAGTCGACGAGACGTGCGCGGCGCGCGCCGCGTCCTCGCCGAGCGCACGCTTAATGCCCGCCGTCTCGGACGAATCGTTGAGCTTGGTCGATGTGCCGTGAGCATTGATGTAGAGACCCTCGGAAGGCCTGACGTCGCCCTCGGTCACCGCCAGCGATATCGCGCGGGCAATGCCGGCAGCCTCGGGATCAGGGCTCGTGATGTGATAGGCATCATCGGTGTTGCCGTAGCCCACGACCTCGGCATAAATGTGCGCACCGCGCGCCTGCGCATGTTCCATGCTCTCGAGCACGAGCACGCAGGCGCCCTCGCCCATCACAAAGCCGTCGCGGTCTGCATCGAACGGACGGCAGGCCGTCGCGGGATCGGGGTTGGCGGTCAATGCGCGGCAGGACGTAAAGCCCGCAACGGCATCGGGGATAATTGCGGCCTCGGCGCCGCCCGCGAGGATCACGTCGGCATAGCCGTGCTTGATGGCGCGGAACGCCTCGCCCACCGCATGGGCCGAGGTTGCGCACGCGGTCACCACGGGCAGGGTCGGGCCCTTTGCCTTGTGGCGGATTGCGATATTGCCCGATGCCATGTTGGGGATCATCATCGCGATCATATAGGGCGATGCGCGGCGGGGCCCACGTTCGGCAATCGTATGGACGTTGTCGACGAGCGTCGTCATGCCGCCCACGCCCGAGCCCACGTAGACGCCCAGGCGCTCGCGATCGATGGCGCCTTCGACATCAAAGCCCGCATCGTGCATGGCTTCGTCCGAAGCCGCCATCGCAAACTGAACGCAGGGGTCGAGATGCTTGGCGTCACGCTTGCCAAAGTACTCGTTGCCGTCAAAGCCCTTGACCTCGGCTGCCACCTTGACGGCAAACGCATCGGTATCGAAGTGCGTGATCGGGCCGATGCCGCACGTGCCGGCGCACATGGCCGCCCAGGTGGCAAGCGCGGTGTTGCCGAGCGGCGACACGGCACCGATACCGGTGATTGCAACTCTCTGTTCCATCATGGTCTCCTCATCCAAGCCGTTCTTCGGCCCTGGTTTCTACATCGCCATTCCGCCGTCGACGCGTACAACTTCGCCCGTAATGTAGGCAGCTGCATCGTTCACTAAAAATCGCACCACACCGGCCACCTCTTCGGGCTGCGCCATACGCTTAAGGGGAATCTGCTCCTCGGTTACCGTACGCACCTTCTCCGAGAGCTTTGCCGTCATATCTGTCTCGACAAACCCGGGGGCGACCGCGTTCACTCGTACACCGCGGGGCGCAAGCTCGCGCGCCACCGCCTTGGTCAGGCCGATCACGCCCGCCTTGGAGGCAGCGTAGTTGGCTTGCCCGGCATTGCCCATCAGGCCCACGACCGAGCTCATGTTGACGACGCAGCCGCCGCGCTGGCGCATAAAGGTCTTGGTGAGCGCGCGCGTCGTGTTAAACGTTCCTTTAAGATTGACATCGAGCACGCGATCGAAGGCGTCATCACCCATACGCATGAGCAGGCCATCGCGGGTGATGCCAGCGTTGTTGACGAGCGCCCAAATGGAGCCAAAGTCGTTGAGGACCGCTTCCACGCACGCGTTGACGGCAGCGGGATCGGCCACGTCGCATTGATATGCGCGAGCTGTGGCACCAGCGGCCTCGCAGGCTTCGCACGTCTCGCGCGCCGCATCGACGCTGCCGGCATAGACGACGGCGATATCAAAGCCGTCCTCCGCCAGACCGATAGCGCAGGCGCGGCCGATACCCCGCGAGCCGCCCGTGACCAGTGCCACGCGACGTGAGTCGTTGCGCTCGAGCGCGCCATTGTTCAAGTTGCCCATGTCATTCCTTTCGGGTTACAGCCCTGTGGACTATGCGAGCTCGTCGGCAATAGCTGCGACTTGCTCGGCCGTCTCGCACGAATACACACGAACGTCGCTCAACGTACGCTTGACCAGGCCGGACAGCGTTTTGCCGGGGCCGACCTCAATAAATGTGTCGATGCCTTGATCCTGCAGAGCATGCAGCGTGTCGACCCAGCGCACGGCATGACTCACCTGGTTGGCCAGCACCTCCGATGCCGTCTGGGGGTCCGCCGGATAGGGCGCCGCTGTCATATTTGCCAAAACAGGAATGAGCAACGGGGACGGCGCGTGACCGGCCTCAATATATGCGGCAAGGCCACAGGCCGCCTCGCCCATATAGGGGCTATGAAATGCACCCGACACCGCGACCTTCATGGCGCGGCCGCCAGCCTCTTTTACTAGGACGTCGAGGGTCTGCAGCGCATCGGGCGCTCCGGCCACAACCGTCTGCTGGGGGCTGTTGTAGTTGACTGGCCAGCAGTCCACGCCGGCCTGTTTTGCCAGGCCCTCGACTTGCGCCGCATCGAGCTTGATGACGGCGCGCATGCCGCCCGGATGGCGCTCGGCAGCCGCGGCCATCAGCGCCGCGCGCTCGCACACAAGCCCAAAGCCCGCTCGCGTATCGAATGCCCCCGCAAAGGTGAGTGCAGCGACCTCGCCCAGCGAGAATCCCGCACAGGCGGCAGACACCACGCCGCGCTCGCGCAGGGCGACGGCGACAGCCAAGTCGTGCACGAACACGCAAGGCTGCGTGTTCTCGGTCTGCGAGAGCTCCTCCTTGGAGGCGCTCCGGCACTGCTCGCTCGTCCCCGGGCGCACCTCATCGGCAATGGCGAACACCTCGGCAGCCGCCGGCGATGTCTCGATCAAGTCGACGCCCATCGCGGGGTGCTGGGCACCCTGGCCGGCAAACAAAAACGCTACGCCACCCATGCGCACGCACCCTTCAGGACGTGCTCGGCGCCATCGACCAGGTCGTCAACGATTTCGCGTGCGCTCTGGCGCTCGTTGACCATGCCGGCAATCTGTCCACACAAAAACGAACCCTCTTCGTAGTTGCCGTCCTTGGCGGCCTTACGCAGCGCACCGGTTCCCATAGCACCGAGCTCCTCGGCACTCGCGCCGGAACCCTCGCTCTTGGCATAGGCGTTGGTGAAGGGGCTCTTGAGGGCGCGCACTGGATGTCCCGTCGAGCGACCGGTCGCACGCGTCGAAGTGTCGTTGGCCTTCAGGACCATCTCTTTGTACTGCTCCGAGACGGTGCACTCGTCTGCGACCAGAAAGCGCGTACCCACTTGCACGCCTTCGGCGCCCAGCATAAAGGCGGCCGCCACGCCGCGGCCGTCGGCAATACCGCCGGCGGCCACGACGGGAATGTCAACCGCATCGACGACCTGCGGCACCAGTGCCATCGTCGAGGTCTCGCCAATATGGC
>DAIMBN010000031.1:0-22531 GCA_036718335.1 Coriobacteriaceae bacterium | reverse complement strand
CGCCGAATGCTCGCCATCGAAATTTATCGATGGCCTATTTCAGACTGTAATGGGGAGTTTTCGAATCCGCCCGGGGGCACCAGGGAATATGACGGCGTCGCGTGAGCGGCGCCGTTTTTGGTTAGTGGGGGCCGACGGCAGATTCGGGCCGTCGACGCTCGCGTCACCAATCGCGTCATTCGAATCGGCGCTGGGAATTCAGTGCTTTTCCTCATGCAAGTATCTTCCATCTTGCGTCGCCGTCAGCCGTGAGCGGTCGATTTTTACCGATAAACGGCAAATTAATTCAGAAAAAATCAGGTAATTTCAAGAATGGTCAAACTTGATTAACAGCAAAACCACAAGGTAGATGGCTTTATACGGTGAAAAACTCTGACACAATGAGAAAAAGAGTGAAAAATACTGATTGAAAATGAACTTATGTGGCAGTAATCTACATGTCACAGGGTAAGCCCCGGCGCGCAGGCGGCGGCCCTTATCGAATTACGGATATAGATCAGGTGCTCGAACGGGCAGAAACGATCAAGGACGAAGGTAAAGGACGTAGAAGCATGAAGCTTGCAACTCGTATCAACTCCTATTTTCGCGATGGCGACAAGAATCTTGATCGCGTGTTCGCGGAGTTCCAGAGCGTGGGCCTCACGCACGTCGACCTCAACTACCCCGAGCACTGCACAGGTGTCACGGCTGAGGACATGGCCGCCAAGCTCGCAGCTCACGACCTGCAGCTGAACGGCTGCGCGCTGCGCTTCCGCAACGCCTTCCTCAACGGTGACCTGGGCAATGCCGATGATGCCCTTGCCGCGGAAGCCCTTGAGCTCTGCTACGAGGCGTGCGACTACTGCCGCACTGCCGGTGGCAACACGGTGACCATCTGGCTCGGCCACGACGGCTTTGACTACAGCTTCCAGATCGCCTACGCTCGCGTCTTCGACCAGCTCGTAGCCGCATTCCAGAAGGTTTGCGACTACGCGCCCGACCTCAAGATCTCGATTGAGTACAAACCCTACGAGGAGCGCGCGTACGCGTTCATCGACTCCATGGGTATGACCGGCATGATTCTCAACGCTGCAGACCGCCCGAACCTGGGCGTCACGCTGGATTACTGCCACATGCTCATGAAGCACGAGAACCCTGCCATGGCCGCCGACCTGTTCGGCCGCGAGGGCAAGCTCTACGGCATTCACCTAAACGACGGCAACGGTCGCTTCGACGATGGCCTTATGATTGGTACGTCCACGCCGGTGAAGACCCTCGAGTTCCTCTACTACGTGAAGAAGCACGGTTACGACAGCGCAATCTACTTCGACACGTTCCCGGTCATCGAGCCCGCTGCCGGCGAGGCTGCACAGAACGACCAGATGATCCATCTGCTCAACGACGCCATCGAGGCCGTAAGCATGGAGAAGATCCAATCCGTTATCGATGCAAACGACGCGATTAAGGCAGCCGAGCTTGTCCGCGAGCTCTTCTGCGCAATGGGGAGGTAACCAATGAAACGCGACTGGAACGCGATGGCTCAGGGGATTCTGGACGCCGTCGGTGGTCCCGAGAACATCTCGGGCATGACGCACTGCGCGACGCGCCTGCGCCTCAATCTCAAAGACGACGCGGCTTGCGACGACGCTGCGGTCAAGGAAGTCGAAGGCGTTGTGAACACGCTGAACAAGGCCGGTCAGTACCAGGTTCTCATCGGCACTGAGGTCCCGAAGCTGTACGAGAAGTTTGAGCCGCTGGTCAAGGGTTCGGGCGTGGAAATCTCCGCTGCTACCAAGGACGAGGGCGAGAGCATCGTCAGCCAGGTCTTCTCCGCGATCTCCGGCATCTTTGCCCCGCTGCTGCCCGCCATGGCCGGCTCCGGTATCCTGCGCGGCTTCGTTATCCTGGCCGCCCAGCTCGGCATCATCGCTGAGGGCACGGGTACCTACACCATCCTGTACACCCTGGCCATGAGCGTGTTCTACTTCCTGCCCGTGCTGCTCGGCTTCTCCGCCGGCAAGCGCTTCGGCGCGAGCCCGTACCTGTCGGCGCTGCTCGGCGCGTGCCTGCTCTACCCGGACTTCATCGCCCTCATGGGCGACGCGGGCAACGGCGCCATGACGGACTTCTTCGGCATCCCCGTGGTTCTCATGAACTACAACTCCACGGTTATCCCTGCCATCTTGTCTGTCTGGGTCTACTCGTACCTGTACAAGTGGCTCGATGAGCACGTTTCCGAGATGCTCAAGCTCGTCGTGCTGCCCGCCATCTCCCTGATCGTTATGGTTCCGCTCACCATGCTCGTCATCGGTCCCCTGGGCGTCTACGCTGGTGAGGCCATCGCCTTCGTGGTCAACTGGCTGATCGAGCGCAGCTCCGTGTTCGCCGGCGTGCTGGTTGGCGGCGGCTGGTCCGTGCTGGTGTCCATGGGCATCCACTGGGCCGTGAACCCCATCATGATCAACAACATCGCTCAGAACGGCTTCGACTACATCTGCCCCTTCACCTTCGCCTGCAACTTCGCCGTTATCGGCTGCGCCTTCGGCGTGTTCCTCAAGGCCCGCGACCAGAAGCTCAAGAGCTTCGCGATGACCGGTGTCGTATCGATCGCCCTGTCCGCCATCATCGAGCCCACGCTGTTCGGTATGCTCGTGAAGAACAAGAAGGTCTGGCTTGCGCAGATCATCGGCGGTGCCGTCGGCGGCGCGTTCCTCGGTATCATGAAGGTCGTCACCACTGCGTTCACCTTCGGTTCCGTCACTACGTTCCCGGCTTTCGTGAGTTCCGACCCCATGAACTTCGCTTGGGCTATGGTCGGCATGCTCATTTCCGCCGTCGTGGCCGGTGTTCTTTCCTTCGCCTTCACCGGCAAGGAGGATCAGCTCGCCTAAGAGCCCCGGATGCGCCGCCTCTCCTAGGGTCGTTCTCTTCGCTTGAAGAGCGTCGCGCTTACGCGAGGTGTGTCAACCTCGTTCAAATTGTGAACGAGAGGGTAGGTCAATCGATTAAGCGGTCGTCATCGCAACAGGTGGCGGCCGCTATTCTGCTTGTGCGTTACACTTTTCGAAAAGAAATGAACGAGCGTGAAGCAGAGTGGTTTGGAGAGGTTCCCAATATGATTCCGTATGAGCGCCAGGAGCGAATTGTAGAGTGCCTGCAGAAGTCGGGCCTCGCGAGGATTTCCGAGCTGCAGGAGGAGCTGCCGGGCGTCTCTATTTCGACGCTACGTCGCGACCTCAAGGAGCTGGAGGCGCTTGGCAAGGTTGAGCATCTTTCGGGCGGCGCGGTGAGGCTCCTCTCGGCTGTCCACGAGGTGAGTATCTCGACGCGTTCGGGCCTACACGGGGGTGAGAAGGAACAGATTGCCCAAGTCGCCTTGCGTTTTGTTGAGGACGGGGACACGCTCTACTTGGACTCGGGTTCCACCTGCACGGCGCTGCTGCGTCTGCTGCTCGACCGCGACGTGACAATTTACACGACGGATGCCTCGGCGTGCCTGATTAAGAGCGAGACGCGCGCCCAGCTCATCGTGGTGGGTGGCGAGTTCAACTATGTGAACTCCTCGTTCTGCGGTTCTATGACCGAATCGATCCTGCGCGATCTGTACTTCGATAAGGCGTTTATCGGGACCAACGCGATTGACGAGGACCGCGGCGTCATGACGCCCTCCTACGTTGAGGCGGCGAAGAAGCGCATCGTGCGCGAGAATTCGAATAAGGCGTACGTGCTGTGCGACAGCTCGAAGTTCCATCAGTTCTCGAATGTTCGCGCGTTTGGGTTCGATGGTGTGTCGATTATCGCGGAGTCCTATGACGAGAAGATCGCCCAGTGCGCGCGCCTGATCACGCCTGGAGCGTAGGGGGTCCGGGCTCAGGTCTGCGGATTGCGGCCCCTGGCTGCTGCTGTCCGCGTAGCGGGATTTCTTCCTAGGGAATACGACAGCGTTTCGTGGTGCGGGCTCCTGCATGATACCAGCTAGATAGGCAAATATGGCAACGTTGTGAATCTGGAAAAGCCTGCAGGTTAACAACGTGGTTAAACGATTAATCAGCCAGACTGTAGATAAAGGTTAAACGATTAATTACCACCGAGTAGATAATCACCGAGCAGATAAGGAGTTCACTATGCTGCTCTGCCCCAGTCTCATGTGCGCCGACTACGGCAATCTGCGTGCGACCGTCGAGGATCTCGACGCCGCCGGCATCGACATCTTCCATTGCGACGTGATGGACGGCAGTTTCGTTCCCAATTTCGCCATGGGTCTCGAAGACATCAAGGCCGTGCGAGCTGCCACCAACAAGCTCGTCGACGTGCACCTTATGGTCGAGAATCCTGCCAGCAAGGTTGAACTTTTCGCCTCCGCCGGCGCGGACATCATCTATA
Organism: Coriobacteriaceae bacterium; assembly: GCA_036718335.1. Classification (GTDB taxonomy): domain Bacteria; phylum Actinomycetota; class Coriobacteriia; order Coriobacteriales; family Coriobacteriaceae; genus Collinsella. Next base: position 18,169 of record DAIMBN010000031.1, on the reverse strand, counting down.
TCCATCCGGAGTCCGAGCGTTACGTGGTCAAGACACTCGCCGCGATTAAGTCCCTCGGCAAGATCGCCGGTATCGCCGTGAACCCCGACACCTCTATCTCCGAGATCGAGGAGATGTTGAACCTCTGCGATTACGTGATGGTCATGACGGTGAATCCGGGTTTTGCCGGTCAGAGCTTTATCGAGTTCACGAACGACAAGGTGCGTCGCCTTGCCGCGCTGAAGGAGCGCTTTGGCTTCAAGCTCATGATCGACGGCGCCTGCTCGCCCGAGCGCGTGCGCGACCTGTCCGCCATTGGCGCGGACGGATTTATCCTGGGCACCAGTGCGCTGTTTGGCAAGGACGCTGGTTACGAGGAGTGTCTGCGCCGTTTGCGCGCCGGCGAGGTGTATTAGAAGCGGAACGGCGAATTAGGACGGATTGAGCGCGCGGCATGCGCGAATGGTTCTTATGGAAAGGGGTCTCTTTTGAAGATCGGTATTGGAAACGACCACGTCGCAGTCGAGTACAAGGAAGCCATCACGGCGTATATCCAGGAGAAGTACGGCTACGAAGTCGTGAACTTCGGTACGGACAGCACCGAGCGCTTTGACTATCCCATCGCGGGTGAGGCCGTGGCGGACGCTGTCATGTCCGGCGAGGTTGATCGCGGTATCGTTATCTGCGGTACGGGTGTGGGCATCTCGCTTGCCGCCAACAAGGTGCGCGGTATCCGTTGCTGCACCTGCTCTGAGCCGTATTCCGCTCGCCTGTCGCGCGAGCACAACAACACCAACATGCTCGCATTTGGTGCTCGTGTGGTAGGCATCGAGCTGGCCAAAATGATTGTCGACGCCTGGCTCACCGGCGAGTTCGAGGGCGGCCGTCACCAGCGACGCATCGATATGATTCGCCAGATCGAGGCTCGTCAGCTCGTACGTGCGGAGGAAGCACGCGGCTGGTAGCGGAAAAGCCCGTCACCCGTGTGGTGGCGGGCTTTTTGCATGTCGCGCGTGGGATAGAGCACATGCGAGAGAAAAACGCGGCTATTCGCTGCCCGCTGTCTAGCTGCTCGCGCGTTGCACGAGCTTAACGGGGACAAGCGTCTCCATCTCGGGCTCTTCGCCGCGCAGCAGGGCGAGCAGGGCCTGACATCCCTCGTGCGCGAGGCGCTCGGGGAAGCGGCGGATGGTGCTGATTTGCGGCGTCGGAAGCTGCGCGTAAACGGAATCGTCGAAGCCGATGAGACGGACGTCTTCGGGTACGCGCTTGCCGGCGGCAACGAGCGCACGCAGCGCGCCCACGGCTGCGTGGTCGCTATGGGCGAAGACGCCGTCGACGGGGTAGCCCGTGGAGAGGAAGTCGGTCACGAGCTCTTCCGACTCGATGATGCTCGGCTGCTTACCCGAGACAAACAGCTGGTAGTCGCGGCGTAGCGGCATTCCGTGCGCGGCGAGCGCCCGCTCGTAGCCCATCTGGCGCTCGTTGCCGGGGTAGTTGGCGGTAAAACTCGAGATGCTCAGGATGTCCTTGCAGCCGCGCTCGATGAGGTGCTCGGTCGCCATGTAGCCACCGCCGATGTTGTCGGAGCCCACGTGTGGGAAACCGAGGTCGTTTTCGGGCGCACGGTCGATGCAGACCACGGGGATTCCGTGGGGGACGAACTCGCCGTCGAGCCTGCGCAGGCCGGAGATACAGATGATACCGTCGGCCTGCTTGCTTGCCAGCGTGCGGAAGTAGTCACGCTCGCGGGCGGGGTCATTGGCGCTGTTGCAAACAAAGACCGAGTAGTCCTCGGTTGCCAGCTCGCGCTCCACATGCAGGGCGATCTTGGAAAAGAAGTCGTTGGAGATGTCCGGCACGATCATGCCGATGGTCCGGGACTGGGCCATACGGAGGCTCTTCGCCGCCATGTTCGTGACGTAGCCGTATTCCTTTAGGGCGGCTTCCACGCGTTTGCGGGTGTCTTCGGAAAAACGGCCGCTGCCGTTGATGACGTGGGAGACCGTGGCGACGGATACGCCGGCCGCGACGGCAATCTGGCGCATGGATGGGCGCTTGCCTGGTGTGGGCATGGGGCCTCCTGCTGCTTTCGGGTGGTTAACAGATTAACCGAGATTGTAGCGCATGCGCGATGCCGTAATGGGTCGCTTCGAAGTCGTTTTGTCGCGCTCGGTCTGCACCTTGGATAAGAAGGAGTTCGTCGAGCACTCCGATCCGGAGCGCACGCGCGCCAACATCCCGCTGTTCCAGCAGGGCATCATGATACAGCAGCTCAACTCCGAGAAGCTCGTGGTCGAGACCATGGTGAAGTTCTGCGGCTAGTAATTACTGCATTACATATTCTGTTGTCACCTGGGAGGCTTGTTTTTGTGGGCCTCTTTGTGTTGCTATGGAGCCCTGGCCTGTCGATAAACAAAGCGCCCGCTTGCCGGGGAGCAAGCGGGCGCTTCTGAGCGAATATGTTTGCGGCCATAGCCGCTGCAGGTGATGGGTTGTCGACTAGTTAGTCGTCGTGCCGGAATCGTCACCCGAGGTGGAGCCAGAAAGTGTGACCGTCAGCGTAATCGTGCTGTCGGTGGACTGCTTTCCAGTGGGGGAGACGCCCGTAACGGTGGCATCCTCGTTACCGCTTACGGGATTGCCGTTCTGGTCACAGAAGCCAATGTTATAGAAACCGGCGTTGTTGAGCGCGGTAACGGCGGCGGAAATGCTCTTGCCGTACAGGTTGCCCGGGACGGTGGCCTTGCCGGACTTCTTGGCGATGACGACGGTAATCGTGGCGCCGGGCTTCTGCTTGCCGCTGGGGTTCCAGCTGATCACGGTGCCCTCGGTAACCGAGTCGTTCTCCTGGTAGCTCACGTCGACACCAAAGCCTGCCATATCGAGGGCGTTGCGCGCCTGGGCCTCGGTCATGTCGGTCAGGTCGGGGACGGACGTGGTATCCGGGCCGCTCGAGACCTTGTACGAGATGGTCGTGCCCTTCGCGACTTCCTTACCGGCTTCGGTGCCCTGCTCAAAGACCTGGCCCTCATCAGCCTCGTTGGCCTCCTCGGAGGCGTTGCCCTTCAGGCCAACGCTTGCCAGTGCGGCTTCTGCTTGGTCCTTGGTCAGGCCGACAAGTTTGGGAACCTCAACCTTTTCGGAGGGCTTGGGGCCCTTGGAGATTACCAGGTTCACCTTGGTGCCCTTGGTCTTCTTGGTGTTGCCGTTGGGCGTCTGCTCGGCGACCTTGCCCTCGTCGACATCGTCGTTGTAGCTTTGGTCGATGGTGCCGACCTCGAGGCCGGCTTCCTTGATCAGCTCGACGGCAGTCTGCTGGTCCTTGCCCAGCACATCGGGCACGGTGACCTGCTCGCCGCCAAAGAGTCCTGTGGCAAAGGCCACCACGATGCCGATGACGGCAACGGCTGCCACCACGGCGGCGATGATCTTGTTCTTGTTGGATTTGGGCTTTTCGACCTCGTAGGAGCCGGTGGAGCCCGAAACCGAGCTGCGGGCGGTATTTTGGCCGCTCACGCCCGAGACGGGACGCACCATGGCGCGCGTCTGATCGGAAAGCTCGCGAGTCTTGGTGGCGCCCAGCTCACCGGGGGCACCGATGATGCGCGTGGGCTCCGAGACGTTGACGGCACGGCCCGACAGGTAGCTGTTGAGCACCTGACGCAGCTCGTCGGCGGTCTGGAAGCGGTTTGCCGGGTCCTTCTCCATGCACTTGAGGATGATGCGCTCAAGGTCGGCGTCGACACCGGAGTTGATCTGGCTCGGCGGAATAGGCAGCTCGTTGACCTGCTTGAGTGCGACCGAGATAGCGTCGTCACCGTCAAAGGGGACGCGGCCGGTGGCGCACTCGTACATCACGACGCCCAGCGAGTAGATATCCGAGGTGGGGCCGAGGTCCTGACCACGGGTCTGCTCGGGGCTGACGTAGTGGGCGGTTCCCAGCACGTTGTTGTCTTGCGTGAGGTGGCTGTTCTTGGCGCGCGCGATGCCAAAGTCCATCACCTTGATGTTGCCGTCGGGCAGCACCATGATGTTCTGCGGCTTAATGTCGCGGTGGATGATCTCGTGCTTGTGGGCGACCGAAAGCGCGGAGCTGATCTGCGAGCCGATCTGGGCGACCTTCTTGGGGTCGAGGGCGCCGTGGCTCTTGATGCCGCTCTTAAGGTCGGTGCCGCGCAGGTACTCCATGACGATGTAATAGGTGTCGCCGTCCTTGCCCCAATCGTAGACGCCCACGATATAGGGTGAGGAGAGACCGGCTGCTGCCTGGGCCTCCTGCTTAAAGCGTGCGGCGAAGGTTGCGTCGCCAGCATACTGCGGCAGCATGATCTTGACGGCTACCGTGCGGTCGAGGACCTGGTCCTGTGCACGGTAGACGGTCGCCATGCCGCCTGTTCCCACCTTATCCTTGAGGAGGTATCTTCCCCCGAGGACCCTCTGTTCCATTCCTGCTCCTAACATAACTATTCGCTCAACGATGTGTGTAGTACCTACGATGTGGCCGCTGGGGCCGTGTGGCGCGTTGCCGCTAACTCTTCGGCCGCGGCGCGCCTCGGGTGTCCGATTCGATCATGGGCATCACGCTCCCTGTGCAGCAAGCGCCGCGGTCAGGACGATGCCGGCGATCTTGGCGGCCTCGACGTCATGCTTGTCGTAATCCTCTAAGGCCACCGAGATGGCGACTGTGGGTGAATCGTAAGGTGCAAAGCCAACGAACATCGAGTTGACGTTGGTGCCGCCAATCTCGGCCGAGCCGGTCTTGCCGGCGACCTTGACGCCGGGGATTTGGGCATCGGTGCCGGTGCCGGACTGGACGACGGCAAGCATGGCCTGCTTGACCTGGTCGGCCGTGGCGGAGCTGACGGCCTGACCAAGCGAGCGGGACTGCGTGGTCTTGACCACGGTTCCGTCCGGGGCGAGTACCTGGGCTACAAAGTACGGGTCCATGACCACGCCGCTGTTAGCGATGGCGGCGGCAATCACGGCGTTTTGCATGATGGTGGTCTGCGGGCCGGGCGTGTGGTCCATGCCGACAGGCTGGCCGGCGCCGGCCCAGGCGGTCTCCCACTCGGTCATGAGCGACGGGTCGGCCATGATGGAGGCCGCGGAGGTCAGGTCCTGGCCGAGCTTTTGGCCGTAGCCAAAGGCGTTGGCAAACTGCACGAGCGTGTTTGCGCCAACTTCGTTTGCCACCTGGCCAAAGACGACGTTGGAGGACACGGCAAAGGCCTGCTGCAGGCTGATGGTGCCGTAGCTCTCGTTGGCATAGTTGGTGACTGGTGCGTTGCCGATGTCCATGGAGCTGGGCGCCTGGTAGGTGCTGGTAAGGCTGGCGGTACCGGTCTCGAGTGCCGCGGAAAGCGTAACGACCTTAAACGTTGAGCCCGGCGTGTACAGCGCGTCCATGGCGCGATTGTACATGGAGCCGTCCTCGCCGCCGCCCGTCTGCAGCAGGGCATCGATGTTGGTGTTGTCGTAGGTGGGCGAGCTGGCACATGCGAGCACCGCGCCGGTACGCGGGTCGATGACCACTACAGCGCCCTTAAAGCCCTTGAGTGCCTGCTCGGCCGCCGTCTGGATACGCGAGTCGATGGTGAGCTTGGCGGTGTTGCCCGGCTGGGTCTGGCCCGCGAGCGACGCGATGGCATTGTTCCAGCTGGAGTAGTCCTTAGAACCGGTGAGCGTGTCGTTCATGACGCTCTCGATGGCGGTGGTGCCATACTGCTGGCTCACGTAGCCAACCACGTGCGCTGCCAGGTTACCGTTGGGGTAGGAGCGTACGTAGGTGCCGTCCTCCTGCTGCAGCGACTCGGCCAGCGTCACGCCGTCGGACGTGATGATGGAGCCGCGCTGGATGTACTTGGAGCGGGCGATGGTGTGGTTGTTGGTCGGCATGTCCTGATAGTCCTTGGCCTTAATGACCTGGACATAGGTGAGGTTGCCGATAAGGATGGCGAACAGCGCCGTAAAGGCGAGCACCGCGCGGGTTAGACGGTTGGCGAGCGCAACGCGGCCGAGCACACCGGATTCAGGCGTGTCGAGCAGGCGACGTCGCATGCGCGAGCCGACGGAATGGCTGCCGCTGCCGTAGGAAGACGAGGTGGCAAAGCGCGTGCCCGTCGGGGCGGCGGCAGATGCGACCTGATCATCGGTGATGGCGGCCATGGTGCCGGTGCCGGTAAGCTCGGCCTCGCGTCCGGTAGCCTCGTCACCGGCGCGCAGCAGGAGCGCGACGATGATAAAGCTCGCCAGCAGCGAGGAGCCGCCCTGGCTCATAAAGGGCAGGGTGACGCCGGTCAGCGGGATCAGGCGGGTTACGCCGCCAACGATCAAGAAGGCCTGGAAGCTGATGGCGGCCGTAAGGCCTGTGGCACTAAAGGCGGCGAGGTCGGATTTAGCGCGGGCAGCCGTGGTGAGGCCACGCACGGCAAAGAGCATAAACAGGATGAGCACGGCGCCGCCGCCCAAAAGGCCCATCTCCTCGCCGATAGCCGAGAAGATAAAGTCGGACTCGACGACAGGGATGTTGTTGGCCATGCCGTTGCCGATGCCAACACCGACCAGACCGCCATCGGCAAGCGAGAAGAGCGACTGGACGATCTGGTAGCCCTGGCCCTGGGCGTCCTTAAACGGATCGAGCCAAACCTGGAAACGCACCTGAACGTGCGACAGGAACTTGTAGGCGCCCACGGCTCCAACAGCTAAGAGCGCAAGGCCGATAACGACATACGAAAAGCGCCCCGTGGCAACGTAGAGCATCAGCAAGAAGATGGTGTAGAACAGCACGGCCGAACCCAGGTCGCGTTCGAAGACGACGACGAGCAGGCACACACCCCACACGGCAAACAGCGGCAGCAGCAGTCGCAGGCGAGGGATCTTAAAGCCCAGAATCTTGCGGTTGGAGATGGAGAGCAGCTCGCGGTTCTCGGCCAGGTAGCCGGCCAGGAACAGGACGATAAAGACCTTGGCGAACTCGCCGGGCTGGATGGTAAAGCCCGCGATGCGAATCCACAGCTTGGAGCCCGAGATCGTGGTGCCGATAAAGATAGGCAGCATCAGCAGAATGATGCCGATGATGCCAAAGGTGTACTTGTAGCGCATGACCACGTCGAGGTTTTTGACTAGTGCAAGCGTTCCCACCATCAGGGCCACCGAGACAAACAGGATGATGAGTTGTGAGATGGCGAGAGCGGGGGCGAGACGCGTCACGAACGTGATGCCGATGCCCGAAAGTATAAATACGATGGGCAGGATGGCGGGGTCGGCACCGGGTGCCAAGATGCGCACGGCAATGTGGGCCGCGGCAAAGGCGGCAAAGAGGCCGATCGGTACGGCGAGCGTCTCAAAGGAGATGGCAGCGCCCGCGGTGAGGACGTACATCGCATACAGCAGGATGACGGGGAACGCCGAGGCGATGAGCAAGAGCAGCTCGGTGTTGCGGCGACTCATAAGCGGCACTCCCTTTCTAATTCTTATCGGAGGCTTCGGCCTCGGCGGACTGTTCGGCGGTTTTCTCGGAATCTGATTCGGAGGTCGATCCCTGATTGGTGTTGTCGCGAATCGTTTGCGCGTCGATCACCTGGCGGGTCTGCTCCTCGTCGATCTGGTGGCGGTACTTGGATATCGTGTCCTGCGCATCGTCGACACTTGTTTGCGGAATGCCCGCCTTGAGGCGGTTTTGCGTGTCTTCGGGCAGGTCGGACAGCTTGATGCTGGTTTCGCTTTCGAGCCAGTGGAGCTTGAGTCCGAGTGGCTTGCCGGGCAGGCCGCGCCAGACGGCGACATTGCCCTGGTAGGTACCCAGGTAGTACGAGCCGGTGACACCCGTGTAGGCCCAGATGCCAGCTGCCAGCACAAAGACGAGGGCCAGGATGGCGGCGATAGTAATGTTGCGGCGACGCACGCGTTGCGCCTCGCGCATAACGCCATCGTCAACCAGGTCAACGACTACTACGGTCACGTTGTCGTGGCCGCCGGCGGCAAGCGCCGCGTCCACTAGGTTGTCGACGCAGATTTGCGCGGTTGAGGACTGCGTGGCGATGTTCTCGATATCGCTATCGGGAATCATGCTCGAAAGGCCGTCGGAGCACAGGATCAGGCGGTCGCCTTCCTCGATATGCAGAGTGAAGTGGTCGGCATACATAGCGGGGTCCGAGCCCAGCGCGCGGGTGATGACCGAACGGTTGGGGTGGACGCGAGCCTCGTCTGCCGTGATTTCGCCGGCGTCCACGAGCTCCTCCACGTAGGAGTGGTCGCGGGTCACGCGGATGAGCGTGCCCTCGTGGAGCAGGTAGGCGCGAGAGTCACCCACGTGGGCGATGGCGAGCGTGTCGTTTTCGATATAGGCGCAAGTGGCTGTGCAGCCCATGCCGGGCTTGCCCAGGCCATTCAAGGCAGCCTCGATTACGGCGGCGTTGGCGGCCTCGACGGCTGCCGCCAGGCGTGCGGCGTCGGCAGACTGAGGAGCTGTCTTGGCAATGGTCTCGACAGCGATAGAGGAGGCTACCTCGCCGGCGGCGTGACCGCCCATGCCGTCGCATACGCAAAAGAGCGGCGACTGCACCAGGTAGGAATCCTCATTGTGCGGGCGCACACAGCCAACGTCGGAGCGGGCGCCCCACATGAGTTGCGTGGTGGTGCCAGCATCATAGGTCGAGTCGGTCTCGATGCGCTCCTCGGTTAGGGGTTCAAAGCTCATGGTCGAGCCGGGGTCTTTGAGCTTGGCCTCAACGGCGGCAACGTCGATCTCGGCTGTGTCACCGGGAGAGACGGTGTCGGTCTCGGCGTTTGATTCGGAATCGCCGGTGTCCGGGGAGTCGGGCTCCTCGGAAACGCGGGCGGTCGACTCGTCATCTTGCGGGCTGACGTCTATAGGCTCGGGCGTCGCAAAGTGCGACGGCGCGGGCGTGTTTTGCGACTGGGCGGCGGGCTCGGCCACGGCATCGGACTCGCTTGCGGGCGCAGGCTGCGGGGTCTTGGGTGCAGGGCCGTCCTCGGGGGATGTCCCCGCCTCGGGCGCCGGCGTAGACGCGGGCGCAACCTCGGATGCCGGGGCTATGGGAAACGCCGGCGCGGCGGGCTCGGGTGCCGCAAACACCGCAGCGCTCTCGTTGATTGCCGCGGCGACGGGCTCTGCAAAGTGAGCCGGCGCCGGGGTTGCTTCGGGCGCTGTGGGCTGTTCCGCAGCATGTGCGCCGATGGGCGCCGCTACGGCATCCTCTTCGTCCTCGTTATCGGCGAGATCCGAAATATCATGCGTTACATGCGAAAGAGGCAGGGAGAACACGGTGTCCTCGGGTTCCACGGGTGCGGAGCCCGCCGGAGCGGCGTGGGCCGGCGCAGCTGCGGCGGCAGCCGGTGCCTCGGTCATAGTTGCGGACTTGTTCTCCTCGTCGATCATCGACGGTTCACCTTCATGACCACGTCGCCAATCTGGACTTCGTCGCCCTCACGCAGCGTCGCGGGCTCCACGAGCTGGCGGCCGTTGACGAGCGTGCCGTTAAGCGAGTTGAGGTCCTCGATGATGAGCGCCGGGCCCTGCAGCGAAAAGCGCGCATGCGAGGCCGAGACGAACGGTTCGTTGATGCAGATGTCCGAAGATGGCGAGCGACCGACGATGACGGGGCCGAGCATGTCTACGTGGATGCCGCGGATACCGCGCGGACCCTTGTCCACATCAATCGTCCAGATAGCCGAGTCGCGGCGCTGCCCGCGCACAAGTCCCACGCCGGTCTTCATGACGGCGAACAGGAAGATATAGAGCAGGGCGACCAGGACGATGCGGCCTGCAAAAAGGACGATATCGATGTTCATAAGCGACTATCCCCTAAATTCAAAGGTGCTCAGGCCAAACGTCAGCAGATCGCCGTTGCGCAGCGGGCAGCGCGTAATGCGGCGGTTGTTGACGAGCGTGCCGTTGGTGGAATTGAGGTCCTCGATCGACCAATCCGAGCCCGTAAAGGTGAGCTGGGCGTGGCGGCGCGACACGTTGGGGTCGCGCAGGGCAATGTCGGAAACTGAGCGCTCGCGACCGATGGTTACCTGTGCGGAGGTGATGCTATGGCTCTCGCCGCTCACGACGTCGACGAGCTGGGCGAGCGGGCGCTGCGGGGCGCGAGTGCTCGCCATGTTGGAGGCGATGCCGGCTGCGGCGCCTAGGCCCACGGCGGCACCGGTCGCGGCGGCTCCGCCCATGCCGGCAAGCGCGTCGCGCGAGACGGTCTGCGGCACCGGGATGGGTGCTGCGGCGGGGTCGGGGACGCTAGGCGCGAAGGGGTCTGCCACGGCAAGCGGGTCGGGAGCGGCGGCGCGAGGCGTCGGCTGCTGCTGGGGCATGGCGGCGGGGCGCTGCTGCTGCGGGGCAGCAAACTGCTGCTGGCCGGCGCGCGGGGCGCTGGCGGCACGGCTTGCCGCGGAGTTGTTCTGGCCCAGGCCGTTTTGATAGGCGCGCTCTTCTTCGTACAGGCGGCCGAGCGTGGGGGCATCGACGTTCTCGGCAAAGACCGAGAACTTGCCGGCGCGCAGCTGCGGATCGATCATAAAGCGCACGAGGGGCTCGCCGACAAAGACATAGCGGCGCTTTTCGGCCTGCGCCTTCACAAACTCGCGGACCTCGCGCGAAAGCTCGGGGTAGAACGGGGCGAGCATGGGATCGTCGTCGGCGGCGATAAGGATGGTATAGAGTGCCGGCGCCGTGTTGACGCCGTTGATCACCAGAGTCTGATCCTCCATGTCGCGAGCGGCCTGCTTGGCAAGCTTCTTAAAGGAGAACGGGGCACGGGTGGCACCGAAGATGCCGGCCACGTGGTCCTCGAAGATGTTCAGGAAGTTCACGAAAGATCACTCTCCGTATAGGTTCTTTGGTATCCGAGCAAATATAGGCATATCCCAACGATTATAGAGGATAGGGTTCCCGCAACCGCCGCCTTGGCGACGACCGCGGCTGCAAGGCTGGCAATTTCCATATGGTGTGCAAGACAGGACGCCGCTGCGCAGCCGATGCCGGTGACAGCGATTGCGGCGATTGCGGCAAGGTTTGAGCCCTGATTGGCACGCTTGGCATGGGTATTGAGCAGCGCAGATGACGCCGCGGCAGTTGCCGCGACCAGCACAAAGGCAGCCCAAAGGAGCGGGTCTCCCAGCGCTGCGGCAACGTTACCGAGCCCCAGTACGCCTCCGGCTGAAAGCGCGACCGTGGCCAGACGGGCAAAAAGCGCGCCCATGCCCGTTGCCGCGGCGGCGCTTGCCGGGCCGAGCCAAAATGACGCGACGCCGGCGGCGACCCCAGCTGCCAGGAAGGTATTGCCGGTCAGACAGCCAAGCGCGAGTGCACAGGTGAGCGTGGCGCTCGCGGCAGTCTCGGTGCGACCCCAGGCGATCCACCAACCGGACATGGCGGCGGCAAAGATCACCGCGACGGGCAGCATCGACAGGATGCCCTGTGCCTGCATGGTGGCGTTGGCCATGAGCACCAAAAAGCCCACAGCCGAGATGGCCGAGCCAATCTGGGGGGCCAGGCCAGCCGCCACTCCGATCGCGATGGCCGCAATGACCAGGCCGGGAAGCGCCGCGACCCCGGCCGTTTGCATCAGCAAAAAGCTAAAGGTGCCGCACGTTAGCGCCGAGATAGTGCGCATGGTGTAGTCGCGCGCATGGCTCCAGCGCGTGCCCGCCCAGCCGAGTGCGGGGTCGACCTCGATGGCGTCGTCCTCGTAGTGCGACGGCTCGATATCGTCGAGCTCCTGCTCGTCATCCGAAAGTTCGCCAACCATTTGCTCCAGGCTGCGACGGCCTTCGCGCACGCTGCCCAGACCGGCAAGGAGCTGGTCGCAAAATGTCTCGACGCTGCTGGGGCGGTCCTGCGGCATGGGGGAGAGCGCGCTCATGAGCGCGGCCTCGGCTCCCGGGGGAAAGTGTGGTATCAGCTCGCTGGGATAGGTGGCGCCGCCGATGATGCGGTCGAGCGAGTCGGCGGGCGTGGCCGCCATAAAGGGAGCGCTGCCGCACAGGCCCTCGTAGATCACACAGGCGAGGGCAAAGACATCGGCGCGCTCATCGACCGTGCCGGTCTCGATATCGAGCTGCTCGGGCGGCATGTAGCCGATGGTGCCGCCGCGTGAGCCGCCAAAGCCACCGGCAGACGACAGTCGCGCCATGCCAAAGTCGGTGAGCTTTACATTGCCCGAATGGTCGATAAGCACATTGGCGGGCTTTATGTCCAGATGAAGCACGCCGTTTGCATGGGCAAAGGTGAGTGCCTGACCCAGCGCGTCGGCAATGGCCGCGGCCTCGTCAAAGGTGAGCGAGTGGCCGTCCACGCGATGCAAAAACTCGGCCAACGACATGCCGTCGACATACTCCATGACCAGGTAGGCATAGGCTGTGTCGTGCGTAAAGTCGATGACCTGCACGATGTTGGGATGTTGAAGCATGGCGGCAGTGTGCGCCTCGCGCAGGACATCCATGATGTCGCTAGCGGGCATGCCGGCACCGTTGATAAGGGGGATGCGTTTAATGGCGACGCGGCGGCGCAGATGCGTGTCGCGGCAGATCTCGATGGAGCCAAAACCGCCGGTCGCAAGTGTCTCGAGCGGCTGGTACCGCTTGAGCAGCTCGCGAGAGCTGGTGCCCTCCAAAGGAACGTCCGGCGAGAACCGGGCGGTATGTTGCGAGAAAAGCGGCATGGCCAACCCTCGTGCGTTTAAAGTTCGTTTGCGAGTGGCGGGCGCGGAGCCGAGCCGTTCGCGGTGGCATAGATGCTGCTAGTGTAGCACGCTCGGGTGGGCGACATTCAATTTAAGCTCCGTCTGGGGTCTGGACCCTGCGTCCGGCCTAGCGCTTCTTCTTGTTCTTCTTCTGCTTGCGCTGCTTGCCCTTGGTCTCCTGGGGCTTGTCGCCCTGCTTGGCCTCGGCGGCGGCCTTCTCGGCCTTCATTTTCTTCTTCTTGGTCTCGATGCGGAGTTTTTTGTTGATGCGGGCCTTGAGGAAGGGACCGAACTGCTCGGCATCGCCACGGACGAAGGTGTCCTTGGGGATCGTCACGCCCTGGTCGGCGAACATGGCCACAAAGATGCGCTCGCCGTCGAGTACGTGGTCGAGCTTGTCAAACGGGAAGAACTGCGACTTGCCGCTCTTGCCCCAAACCATCAGGCCGTCCTCGTTGGCGGCGACGCGGCGATAGCGGCCACCCATGGACTCGTCGGCCTCGACGGCGTCGATAAAGTCGCGGGCGAGCGTGTGGTGCAGGTTCTTGCTCCACCAGGCCAAAAAGGCGCCGAACACGATCAACACGACGCCGAACTTGATCCAGCTGCCGCCGGCCACCAGCATGCCGATGCCGATGAGCGCGGCAACTGCCGCGGCGACATACAGCGAGCCGCGACGCCTGGGCGAGGCGACCAGGCGGGCGAAGTCGGTGACCAGGTCGTTTTCGTACTGGTACTCGTTGAGGTACAGGATGCCGTCATCGGCTGCGGCCTGCTCCTCGAGCGCGACCTCGACCTGGTCGGCTGCTTCGGAGGGAACGAGGTTGCTCTCTGCGTCTGCCATGCTCTTTGGACTCCTATCGCGGCGGGCTCGCCGTACGGGTTATTATGGAATGCAGTATGCCGTGCGACCGCATGGCCGCCGCGGCAACAAGACTCAGTATACCCGGGGGAGCACCCATGGAATCGTTGTACCGAAAGTATCGCCCGCTCACCTTTGACTCCGTGGTGGGCCAGCAGCATATCGTCTCGACGCTCGAGCACGCCATCACCGAGGGGCGCCTGTCCCACGCCTACCTGTTCTGCGGACCGCGCGGCACGGGCAAGACCACCATGGCGCGCATTCTGGCCAAGGCGCTGCTGTGCCGCAATGCCGAGGCGGCGCGCGCCGAGGGTGCAAGCGGCTGCATGCCCGACGGTACTTGCGAGGAGTGCGAGCTCATTGCCGAGGGTAACCACCCCGATGTCTACGAGCTCGATGCCGCAAGCCGTACCGGCGTGGACAACGTGCGCGAGGAGATCATCAACTCCGTCAACTTTGCCCCAGTGCGCGGCAAGTACAAGATTTATATCATCGACGAGGTCCACATGCTCACGACGGCGGCGTTCAACGCGCTGCTCAAGACGCTTGAGGAGCCGCCGGCACACGTGATCTTTGTGCTGTGCACCACCGACCCGCAAAAGATTCTGGAGACCATTCTCTCACGCTGCCAGCGCTTCGATTTCCACCGCATCGGCAACGAGGATATCGAGCATCGCCTGTCTTACGTGTGCGAGCAGGAGGGCTTCGATTACGACGACGAGGCACTCGCCATTGTGGCGCGCCATGCCAAGGGCGGTATGCGCGACGCGCTTTCCACGCTGGAGCAGCTGAGCGTCTTTGGCAACGGTTCTGTGCATGCGGACGACGCCCGCTCGCTTTTGGGCGAGGTTTCGGACCAGATTCTGGGCGAGTTTTCCCGCGCCATTGCCGATCGCGATGTTGCCGAGCTCTATGGACTGATCCGTGCGCAGGTCGAGGAGGGCAATGACCTGCTGGAGCTGACGCGCGACCTGGTGGCGCATGTGCGCGACGTGTACGTTGCCTGCGTTGCCGGTGCCCGTGCCGAGCTGTTTGAGGGCGGCTCCGAGCAGGCCGAGGCGCTTGCTGCCGAGGCCGCTGCCTTTGGCGAGCATCCTGCCGACCGCCTGGCCCGCGTGCTGACGGTGCTCGACGATGCCGCACTGGAGATGAGGGGCGCGAGCGACGTGCGCCTGGTGCTCGAGATTGCCTGCACGCGTCTGGCGCGTCCCGAGGCCGATTTAACGATTGAGGCATTGGCCGAGCGCGTGGCACGCCTGGAGGCCATGATTGCCAACGGCGCCGTGCCGGCGAGCGTGGCTGCTGCTCAGGCCGCCGCGCCTGCAGCATCCGTACCCGCTGCTGCCCAACAGCCGACGCTCATTTCGGGCGCTCGTGCTGCCGCTCCGGCGGCATCCGCTGCCCCCGCTGCTACGTCCGCGCGCCAGGGCGGTATGCCTTGGGACCGCGGCGCTGCTGTTCCGGCTGCCCAGCCTGCGACCAAGTCCGCGGCTCCTGCGCCGGCGCCCAGACCTGTAACGCCTGCACCTCAGCCCGTTGCGGCTCCGGCTTCCGCGCCTGCTGCATCGACCGTGTCGGTGTCCAAGCCCAACAACGCCGCCCAGGTTGCCGCCGCCGGTGCTGCCGAGACCCCCGCGGTTGAGGACGCCGGCGAGCTCCAGCGCAAATGGGCCGAGGTCGTCGAGCGCGTCAAGGCTCGTCAGGCCTCCTACGCAGGGCTTTTGCTCAACGCCCGCGCCACGGCCGACGACGGCTCCAAGCTCACGGTCTCGTTCCCCGCGGGTTCGACTTTTGCCATCAAGATGCTCGGTCGCGCCGATACGCAGTCGGTGGTCCTGCCGACGGTCTGCGCGGTCTTCGGTCGTCGTACCGTCGACTATGTCCTGGATGGGGGTGGCACGCCGGCTCCTCAACATGAGGAGCATTCTCCATCTGCACGGGCTGCGGTATCTGCGGACCCGCAACCCGTGTCCTCGGTGCCCCCTGCATCCTCGAGCGCCAGCGCGACGCAGCCAAAAGCGGCGCCGGTAGCGGCACCGACCCCGTCGGCGCCTGAACCCGCTGCGCCCAAACCGGCTGCTCCGATCCCCGCGCCCAAGTCCGCTGCCGCGCCTGCGCCCAAGTCATCCGACCTGGCCAAGGCCCCTTGGCTGCGCTCCGACAACCCTGCCGGTGCTCCTGCCACGGGCAAGCTCCCGACCGAGCCCGCGCCCCGAGCGCCCGAGCGCGCGTCCGTCCCCATGGCTCAGCCGCCTGCGCAGGCTGCGCCATGGGAATCCGAGCAGGTGCCCTACGACGATGCTATGGTCGGTGGTTTTGCTGCCGATGCCGGCGGGGACGATCTGCCCCCGTTCGACGTGCCGGGTGCGGCGTCCGCGACCAAGGCCGCTGCTGTGGCACCCGCAGCCTCTGCAAACGACGACGTCCCCGCCGCTCCCTGGGAATCCAATCCCGGTGCTGGCAGCCCCTTCGGCCATCAGGGCGCAGCCCCGAGCATCCCGCAGACCGAGGACGAGGCCAAGGCCCTCATCCGCAGCGTCTTTGGCCAGGCCACCATCTTCAAGCCGGTGGAGTAGCTGCGCAGGCGGGTATACTGCTCAAGAAGAGGACCCCTTGTCCGGGCGCATCTGTATTTCGGACATGTGTAGTGTGGTGCCGCGTATGTCGCATTTGAGCAGACAGGTGCGTGACGGTCGGCCTAGGATGCTGAGGTCGATACGATACGTCGCATGGCTGTCCGTGTACTCGACTTGCTCGGCGTTAATGGTTGCTCCGATTGCCAAATAAACGCCTAGCTCGGCATCGACAATCTTGAAGTCCTTTA
This sequence comes from Coriobacteriaceae bacterium, assembly GCA_036718335.1. Taxonomy (GTDB): domain Bacteria; phylum Actinomycetota; class Coriobacteriia; order Coriobacteriales; family Coriobacteriaceae; genus Collinsella. The sequence goes on along the minus strand of DAIMBN010000031.1, from coordinate 1,797 downwards.
TCTTGACCTTGAACTCTTGATAGAGGGACGGGCTGTTGTAGTAGACGGTTCGGGTTCCGTCGGTGCACTTATCGGTCGTCTCCCATTTGACGATGGGCTGGTCCGAGCTGGCTATCAGCAGTTCTGCTCCAAAGGCTATAGCATGGGTGATGACAACCAGCAATGCCCAGCCGACAAAGAGATAGAGAACCAAATATGCAACGGGGTGTTTTGAGCGGATGTTTTGGAGCGCGTCGGGGGCGTTCATGGGGCACCTCCAAATTGCTATCTATGGCAATCAAATTATACCCCGCCGTCATGCGTGCCGCCTCGAGTAGTGGCTCGGCATTTAGCCATTTAGTGGTACGCATTAAATGTCAGATTCCGGCTCTACGAGATTTAGCTTTCAATATTATGCAGATGCGAATTATTCAACTTTGCATAATCTTGGGGGCGCATCACGCTCCAGGACATGTATATCGACTGAGGTAGTGTGTCCGCCCCGCTTGCTTGCCCCGCGCCGTGGTACGATTTTTGAGTTTGAAAGTCCCGCCGTGCTCCGGCTGCCCTTGCAGCTTGTCGCGCGGCCGCACGTAAAGGAGCCATCATGGCCGGTATGAACATGCAGCAGATGATGAAGCAGGCTCGCAAGATGCAGGAGCAGCTTGCCGCCGCGCAGGAGAACCTCAAGTCCCAGACCGTCGACGCCTCTGCCGGCGGCGGCATGGTCAAGGTGACCGTTAACGGCGAGATGGAGCTTGTCAACCTCACTATCGACCCCGATGCCCTCGATCCCGAGGACGTCGATATGCTGCAGGACATGATCATGGCTGCCGTCAACGAGGCCGTCCGCGGCGTCAACGAGCTCGCCAACAAGCAGATGGGCGCCATCACCGGCGGCCTCAACATCCCGGGCATGCCGTTCTAAGACACGCATATATATGAGTGCGAATCACAGTCTGCAAAAACTGCTCGATGAGCTGGGCCGTCTGCCGGGCATTGGTCCCAAGTCGGCCCAGCGCATCGCCTATTACCTGCTCGAGGCCGATGCCGAGGAGGCCCGCCGCCTGGCCGAGGCCATCCTGGAGGTTAAGCAGGAGGTCCACTTTTGCAGCCGTTGCTTTAACTACGCCACGGCCGACGAGTGCTCCATCTGCCAGGACCCGATGCGCGATACCACTCGTATTTGCGTGGTGGGCGAGCCGCGCGACGTCCAGGCAATCGAGCGCACGGGCAGCTACCATGGCCTGTACCATGTGCTGGGCGGCGTGATTAGCCCCATGGACAAGATTGGTCCCGAGCAGTTGCACATCCGCGAGCTGCTGGCGCGTCTGGGTCACGAGGATATCCATGAGGTCATCATCGCCACCAACCCCAACATCGAGGGCGAGACCACGGCGAGCTATCTGGCCCGTACCATCAAGCCGTTGGGCGTCGAGGTGTCGCGTCTGGCAAGCGGCCTTCCCGTGGGCGGCGACTTGGAGTATGCCGACGAGCTTACGCTTGGCCGCGCCATCGAGGCCCGTCGCGCGATTTAGGTGGCGAGCCTGCTCCTGCCGTATGTTTTCCTCGCGACGCACGGGGTAGTCATAATTTCCCCGTGCGACTGTGAGTTTGTTGTGCAACAAAGATGCTTCGTATCCGCTTATCGCATGGATGCTTCCGCTCGCATCCTTAATTTGCCCATTCGTTGCGCAACCTTTTGGGTTCGCTGATACACTCAAATATGGATTTGAATGAATGCGCCGCTCCCAAGCGGCGTGTTTTTGTTCAAGACTTTAGTCCGCTGGCCGCGCAGCGGCCAGCTTTAAACCACCC
>DAIMBN010000030.1:0-22827 GCA_036718335.1 Coriobacteriaceae bacterium | reverse complement strand
GCCCGTGGGTTATACCCTAAGAGCAAACCACCCTTTTTAAGGGTGGTTCTGATTGGAGGAGAACGCATGCGGCCCGGTGGCACTCAGACAAAGCGCGGCGCCGCGGTGCGCATGCGGCGCCGACTGGGCTTGGCGCCGCGGGCGTACGCACTGCTATCGTGCTCGCTGGTGCTGGTCATAGCTGGCGTTTCTGCCTATGGCATGACCGTGCCGTCCATGATGCAGGCGCATGCCGCACGCGAACCGCGCGTGGGGCATGAGGTCAAAAGTGATCTGGGTACCACGACTGGATATGCTTGGGCAAGTGTGGTCGCGCATATTGTGTTTGGCACCGACGATGCGGACGGCGCCGAGGCCCCGGACAACGAAGTCACGCTTGCCAATGGCAAAACCATCGTGCTCACCAACACCAAGATCATCGATCGGTTGTCCAACAATAGCGTGGCGGCAACGGTGAATAAGGTCGAGCAGCAGAAGGAGCAGGACGCCCAGCAGTCCGGAAAGCCCGGTAGCTCGGATACTTCTGGCTCCGGCTCGGATTCATCGAGTTCGGGCGGCGGCTCTGGGTCGGGTTCCTCTACCGGAGGGTCTGGAAACGGCGGCTCGACGGGCGGCAACACTGACAACGATACAAACTCCGGTGGCCTTTCCGCTGCTGAGGAAGAGAGCATTCACAGTTGGCTTGTGACCAAGTACAACATGCTCGACGGCTATGTTTCTCGTGCCAATGACGTGGTCTCGACCTATAACTCTACGGGAGATCCCAGGCCGTGCGACAGCCTGGTCGGGGAGATGTTTGTTATTCGAGCCGAGTTCGGTCGTCAGACATTCTCGCCCCGGTCAAAGTGGTATCAGCAGTATGCCAATCTGTGGGGCTGTTACACCAACCTATGTCAATGGGTCGGCCATTACGGCGATGATGACGTCGCGCTCGGTAACTTCAACAATAACGTGGCGGCGCTTGCCCTATGATGACCGATCTTGCATCCACCACACCACAATCGCTCGGTCGCGATCCCATGGTCGGCCTGCGCCTGGCGCGTGTCGACGGGTTTGAGCCGGCCATTGCGCTCGGTCAGGACGAACTGCCTGCCTATCTGCGTCGTTTTACGATACTGTTTGCCGACGATGCCACCATGCGCCGTGGCGGTATCGGCCGCGTGACGCGTGCTGTCAACGCCCAAGGCGAGGACGTAGCACTCAAACAGCTCATCTTGCCGACGCGCGATGAGTTTGATGACGATGCCGCTCACGAGGCGCTGGTCGCCAAGTTCAAGGCGGCGTTTCGCGAGGAATACGAATGCCATCGCGCCCTTTCGGGCCTTAAGGGCTTTCCCCGCCTCTATGGCTGGGGCGAGGTCGACGGTGTGCCTGCAATTGTCATGGAATGGGTCGAGGGCGAGACGCTCGCCCGCTTGCGCTCGCGACTCGCCGTGGACGATGCCGGACGCCTATCGCCGCTTGTGGCGGCGCGCTTGGGGCGCGACCTGTTCGACCTGCTCTGCCGCATGAGCCTGGTGGGGGAGGGCTTTGTCCATCGCGATATCTCGCCCGCTAATATTATGGTGCGTACGGCGCGCCTGCCGCTTGACCGGCAGCTTGCCGAGGGCACCTTTGACCTGTGCCTGATCGACTTTGGCTCGTCGCTGGCGCTCGAGCCTGCGTCGGCCGTGGCCGGTACCGGCGGCAAGGCATCCTTTACCGAGCGCTATGCCACGCTGCGTCGCGCGACGGTGGCCTACGCTCCGCCCGAGATGCTCACCGACGATATTCCCGACCTGCGTGCTTTGCGTATGTCGCCGGCGATCGACGTCTATGCCGCGGCAAGCACGGTTTACGAGCTCATTGCCGGCGTCGCGCCATACGAAGCTGCGCCGAGCACTTCGGGCGCCTCGGGTTCGCGCAAAAGGACGCGCGACATCGCGAGCCCCTACCGTCTCAAAATGGACACACGGCCCGACTATCCCATTGGTGCCCATGCGCCCGGTTGTGATTTGACTCAGCTGCTTCGTCGTGAGCCCGATGTGGCGCTCGCCGCGGCCGAGCAGGCCCAGCAGCTAGGGCTTGAGCCGGATTCCGAAGAGCTACGCGATGCGCTGGCGTTTGTCGATGCCCAGCTGTTCGACGTGGTGATGGCCTGTCTGTCCAGCCATCAAAAAGATCGTCCCGAGCCGGCGGCGGTCGAGGCGGCGCTCTCGGCGTTTTGTGACCACTATGCGCAAAATGTCGGTCGTTCGCTCCGCGGCGAGCCGCTCACGCCGTGCCCCATGGATGCGTCTGGCCGCGCGGTGCGTCGCGCGCTGATGGTCGGCGCGACGGTCGTCTGTGGCGTGGTTTGGGCTGTGGTCGTGGTTTCGGCCGCGCTGCTGGCGTCGGGCGCTCGCGTGACGGCGACTTTGGGATCGCTCGTGTGGTCTGGGTCGCTACCGGGTATTATTGCCGCACTGGCGTTGGCGCTGCCAGGCATAGCCGGCGTTGCCGCGGGGGCACTTGCGCGCGATCGGCGCTCGGGCTTCCTGCAGGGTGTGCTTGCGCTTTCTGCCTGCGAGGTTCCGGTGCTGGTTGTGGCTGCATGTAGCGTATTTTCCCAACGCGCCGTGATGGGTGGCCTTGTTGCCGCTCTGGTTGCAACCTATACGCTTACGTGGTTTTTGCTTGCGATGGGCTTTGCCTTTGAACTTCCCGTTTCGGCACCGCGACGCACAAAAGCCCAGATGGCGACTCCGCTTGCCGGTGGAGCCGCAGCTGCCCGTACTTTTGGCGGACCTGTCGAAGTATCGTCCGATTCTATTTCTACGACCAAGGAGGCCTAGGTCATGGCATCTCAAGTTGAGCTCACCCCATGCGGGGCCATGTTTGACATCTTTAAGCGCGCGGCGCATCTGAGCCATATCGAGCTGTGCGGCCTGGTGCTTTCGTCCCGTCCGCTCGCCGACGGCCGCAGCCCGCAGAGCCGAGCCGCCGATCGCTCTTGGGTTTCCCGCTTTATCGTTCGCGCGCCGGTCGGCACGCTTCAGCAGCGCTACTTTGCCGAATACGGTACCTCGGCTGCGCGTATTATGTCGCAACTGGCCCTGCGCCGGCGCAATCCCATGGACTCCACGGCTGTGATCAATATGGTGTGCGGTCCTGCAGGTGAACCGATGGTACGCGCGCTCGAAGAGTGCCACCAGGACACGAATCTCTATCGCAACGCGCTCGATCGCCTGTCCCAGGCGGCGGAACTCATGCCCGCCGAGCGCGCCGAGGCCGTGCTGGTGCTGTTTGTCGCCGTCGGTTGTTCGGCGGATGTGCGGTCCTCGGTGAACTATGCCATCGACTACGCGCACGCGACCTGTGGCGGAGGCACATCCACGCCGCGTTCGCTTGGCATGTCGATGACCGCGGGCGAACGCGAACCCGCCCCGGCGCACCCCTTGGGCTTGCTGCGCGTACAAAACAGTTTTGTCGTGAGCGCCCCGCGCTGGATTCAGCCGAGTGAGCAGGGTGTTGAGATTGGCGCGCTGGCCACTGGCGAGGGCGATATTACCGACGTCGGCGACGATGTCTCGGCCCGCCATGCCCATATCTGGTGCGATGCTCAAAATATCTGGCACGTCGAGGACCTGTCGTCCACTAACGGCACCGTGGTGGTAAACGGGGTCACGAGTGTGTGTATTCAAGTAGAGCCCGGCCGCTCCGCCCAGCTCAACCCCGGCGACGAGCTCAAACTCGGCGAATCCACCACCTACGCCATCCTGCTCGGCGCCCTCTAGCCGGCAGTTAGGGACGTTCCTTTCCTGCCGGTACTTGGGGACACTCCTTGGCGCGTCAGAGCCAGTCGTCCGGGGATGGAGGGACCATTCTGGCCTTTGGCGGTCACCCGAGGTAAACCTTTACCGCCCGCCTATATTTGTCGAAATTACACTTAACGGCGGGGTACAATAAACCCGCATGCGGATTTCCGTTGCGGGCGCTTCCCATCGCCGGGGCGTGCCCGGGAGCATCCGGCATGCGGCCTTTGCGGCGCTCGGTCATGTGCAAGACGGGTAGCTGGGCCTGTGGAGCGCGTGCAGCCCTCCTCGCCTTGGCATGCCTTCTCTCCACGCCATGTGCCTGCTGCTCAGTCTGCCTGCCAGATGATTGGAAGCAACAGCGAAAATCCCATCACGCCAACATCCCGGCAATCGCCGGGGCCTGTATACCTATATGAGAGGAGAGGGGTATATGGCGCGTAAGTTTAAGTCTATGGACGGCAACGAGGCGGCCGCATATGTTTCGTATGCGTACACCGAGGTAGCGGGAATTTATCCCATTACGCCGTCCAGCCCGATGGCCGACCATGTCGACCAGTGGGCGGCCCAGGGTCGCAAGAACATCTTCGGCACCCCGGTCAAGGTCGTCGAGATGGAGTCCGAGGCAGGTGCAGCCGGTACCGTTCACGGTTCGCTGGGCGCCGGTGCTCTGACCACCACCTACACGGCTTCTCAGGGTTTGCTCCTGATGATCCCGAACATGTACAAGATCGCGGGCGAGCAGCTCCCGGGCGTCTTCCACGTCTCCGCGCGTTGCGTCGCTTCCCACGCCCTGAACATTTTTGGCGATCACTCCGACGTCATGGCCTGCCGTCAGACCGGTTTCGCCATGCTCGCCGAGGGCAACGTCCAGGAGGTCATGGACCTTTCGCCGGTGGCTCACCTTGCCGCCATCGAGGGCAAGACCCCGTTCCTTAACTTCTTCGATGGCTTCCGCACCAGCCACGAGATCCAGAAGGTCGCCATGTGGGACTACAAGGATCTGGCCGAGATGTGCGACATGGACGCCGTCCAGGCTTTCCGCGACCACGCGCTCAACCCTGAGCACCCGCACACCCGCGGTAGCCACGAGAACGGCGATATCTTCTTCCAGAACCGTGAGGCCTGCAACAAGGTCTACGACGAGCTTCCCGCCGTCGTCGAGGGCTACATGAAGAAGATCAACGAGAAGCTCGGCACCGATTACGGCCTGTTCAACTACTACGGCGCTCCCGATGCCGACCGCGTCGTCGTGTGCATGGGCTCCTTCTGCGACGTGCTCGAGGAAGTCATCGACTACCTCAACGCCCACGGCGAGAAGGTCGGTCTGGTCAAGGTCCGTCTGTTCCGTCCGTTCTCCATCAAGCACTTCGTCGACGTTCTCCCCGAGACCGTCCAGAAGATCGCCGTCATGGACCGTACCAAGGAGCCGGGTTCCATCGGCGAGCCGCTCTACCAGGACGTCGTCTCCGCTCTCTACGAGGCCGGCAAGACGGGCATCAAGGTCGTCGGCGGCCGTTATGGCCTGGGCAGCAAGGACACGCCTCCCGCGTCCGCGTTCGCTGTCTTCGAGGAGCTCAAGAAGGACGAGCCCAAGCGCGAGTTCACCATCGGCATTGTCGATGACGTGACCAACCTGAGCCTGCCCGAGGCCGAGGATGCGCCCAACACCGCAGCCCCCGGCACCATCGAGTGCAAGTTCTGGGGTCTGGGTGGCGACGGTACCGTCGGCGCCAACAAGAACTCGATCAAGATCATCGGCGACCACACCGACAAGTACGTCCAGGCCTACTTCCAGTACGACTCCAAGAAGACCGGCGGCGTCACCGTCTCGCACCTGCGCTTTGGTGATTCCCCGATTCGCTCGCCGTACTACGTGACCAAGGCCGACTTTGTCGCCTGCCATAACCCCAGCTACATCGTTAAGGGCTTCAAGATGGTCCGCGACGTCAAGCCGGGCGGCACCTTCCTGGTCAACTGCCAGTGGAGCGACGAGGAGTTCGCCGAGCACATGCCCGCCGTGGCCAAGCGCTACATCGCGAACAACAACGTCAACGTCTACCTGATCGACGCTATCGACCTGGCCGCTAAGGTCGGCATGGGCAAGCGCACCAACACGGTGCTCCAGTCCGCCTTCTTCGCGCTGGCCAAGGTCCTGCCCGCCGAGGACGCCCTGCAGTACATGAAGGACGCGGCTACCAAGTCCTACATGAAGAAGGGCCAGGCTATCGTCGACGCCAACCACAAGGCCATCGATGCCGGCGCTACCGCCTTCCGTAAGTTCGAGGTTCCGGCCGACTGGGCTACCGCCGAGGATGCCGCTCCCGTCGAGCTCTCCGAGGAGACCAAGTCCGCTATCGCCCAGCAGGTCAAGAACCTGCTCGAGCCCATCGATCGCATGGACGGCGACAGCCTGCCTGTTTCCGCCTTCGTCGATTGCGCCGACGGCCAGTTTGAGCTGGGCGCCTCCGCATACGAGAAGCGCGGCGTCGCCGTGGTCGTTCCCCACTGGGACGAGACCAAGTGCATCCAGTGCAACCAGTGCGCCTATGTGTGTCCGCATGCCACCATCCGTCCGTTCGCGATGACCGAGGACGAGGCTGCCGCCGCGCCCGAGGCTACCCGCACCCTCGACGCCATGGGCCCCAAGGCCAAGGGCATGAAGTTCACCATGGCTGTGTCCCCGCTCGACTGCATGGGTTGCACCAACTGCGTCAAGGTTTGCCCCAAGGGCGCCCTCGAGATGGTTCCCACCGAGCAGGAGATGGACCAGCAGCCCGTTTGGGACTACATGGTCGAGAACGTCTCCGAGAAGAAGGAGCTCATCGCGGCCAACGTCAAGGGCAGCCAGTTTAAGCAGCCCTACCTGGAGTTCTCCGGCTCCTGCGCCGGCTGCGCCGAGACCGCCTATGCACGTCTGGTGACCCAGGTCGCCGGCGACCGCATGTTCATTTCCAACGCCACCGGCTGCTCCTCCATTTGGGGCAACCCCGCTGCCACCGCTCCTTACTGCAAGGACAAGGACGGTCACGGCCCGGCGTGGAACAACTCCCTGTTCGAGGACAATGCCGAGCACGGTCTGGGCATGGCCGTTGGCTACGAGGCCGTTCAGAAGAAGCTGATCGCTGCTACGCAGGAGATCATCGCCGCTGACGGTCCGTCCGACGAGCTCAAGGCCGCCGGTCAGGCTTGGATCGACTCCGTCAACGACGCCGAGGCCTCTAAGACCGCTGCCGCCGCCTACGTTGCCGAGCTCGAGAAGTGCGGCTGCGACGCCTCCAAGGCGATCCTCGCCGACAAGGCTTACCTCACCAAGAAGTCCTTCTGGATCTTCGGCGGCGACGGCTGGGCCTACGACATCGGCTTCGGTGGCCTGGACCACGTCCTGGCTTCCGGCCACAACGTCAACGTCTTCGTCTTCGACACCGAGGTCTACTCCAACACCGGCGGTCAGGCCTCCAAGGCCTCGAACCTGGGTCAGGTCGCTCAGTTCGCCGCTGCCGGTAAGGTGACCAAGAAGAAGTCCCTGGCCGAGATCGCCATGAGCTACGGCTACGTCTACGTGGCGCAGGTCGCCATGGGCGCCAACCCGGCTCAGACCCTCAAGGCCATCCACGAGGCCGAGGCCTACGACGGTCCGTCCCTCATCATCGGCTACAGCCCCTGCGAGATGCACTCCATCAAGAAGGGTGGCATGCAGAACTGCCAGGCCGAGATGAAGAAGGCTGTCGAGTGCGGTTACTGGAACCTCTTCCGCTTCAACCCCGAGGCTGCTGCCGGCAAGAAGTTCTCGCTCGATTCCAAGGAGCCCGCGGGCGGTTATCAGGAGTTCCTGATGAACGAGGCCCGTTACGCTTCGCTGACGCGTTCCTTCCCCGAGCGCGCCGAGGAGCTCTTCAAGGAGAACGAGCAGGCCGCTATGGACCGCTACGCTCACCTGCTGAAGCTCAAGACGGTGTACAACGAGGCCTAGGTCTCCCACCGCAGGATCTGAGGACTGACCTTCGCGGACGTCCTCGGACATGAAAGAACCCCCGCTGCGCACAACGTGCGGCGGGGGTTCTTTCGTCCTGCGGAGCGTCCGCGAAGGTCAGCCCTCAGATCCTGCTACGACTACGTCCTTGGATTGTGTGGGCGGATGAAGGACGTAGTTGGTCGGGTATTCCGTCCCCTTCGCTGTTTCGCGGCTTTGCCGCGAAACCTCGCGCCACTTTGGGGATGGATGGGGGACTTGGCCGTTGCCGCTTTTTCGGAGCTCTTCTTTATTCCTTTTGTTGGATGAAAAGCCCCTTGTTTTTGCAGGGGTGCATACTCGACTTATATGTGCATAGAATCTCGTATAGTGCGAGTAAGATATTGCGCTGTCTGTTTTGTGTTTAGCAAAGATATAGTTTGCATAATCTGGTCTAATCCCTGCTCTATTAAAATAAAGTTGCACGTAAATGGCGTAGATATGCTTGAGCTGGGGTTCTGTACGCTGAGCGGATAAAAACGACCGTTCACCGTTCCGCTATTTTCAAAATGAATAAAATGAGCGATAAAGAGAATATAAACCTTAATAAACTCGCGTATCGCACGGACGCGGGTTATTAATGGGTTGTAGGCCTTTTACAGAAAGGATTCCAGCAATGTCTAAGCCTCTTGGCAAGCCCGATCGTATTGTCGTCGCCCTTGGCGGCAACGCCCTCGGCAACAACCCCGTCGAGCAGATCGAGGCCGTGAGCAACACCGCCCATGCCCTCCTCGGCCTCATCGAGCAGGGCAACGAGATCATCATCACCCACGGCAACGGCCCGCAGGTCGGCATGATCCAGAACGCCTTCGCCGCTGCCCACGATGCCATCGGTACCCCCGAGATGCCGCTGCCCGAGTGCGGCGCCATGTCCCAGGGCTACATTGGTTATCACCTGCAGCAGGGCATCGGCCGCGAGATGCACAAGCGCTATAAGCGTTGGCACGCCGCCACCGTCGTCACCCAGATCGAGTGCGACCCGGATGATCCCGCGTTCAAGAACCCGACCAAGCCGATCGGCCCCTTCTACACCGAGGAGCAGGCCAAGGAGTTCATGGCCGAGGATCCCTCCAAGGTCTTCGTCGAGGATTCCGGCCGCGGCTGGCGTCGCGTCGTCGCTTCCCCCGATCCCAAGAAGATCGTCGAGGCTGACTCCATCCTCAACCTGCTCGACAACGAGTTCATCGTCATCGCCTGCGGTGGCGGCGGCATTCCCGTCGTCCGCGACTACGAGAACAAGGGCTGCTACAAGGGCGTTCCCGCCGTCATCGACAAGGACCTGGGCGGCGAGCTGCTGGCCGAGGACTGCGATGCTGACGTTCTGTTCCTGCTGACCGCCGTTGAGCATGTTGCCATCAACTTTGGCAAGCCCAACCAGGAGGAGCTCGAGGACCTCACCGCCGACGAGGCCGAGCGCCTGGCAGACGAGGGTCAGTTCGGCAAGGGTTCCATGGAGCCCAAGGTTCGCGCTGCCATCAAGTTCGCCCGTTCCCGCAAGGGCCGCACCTGCATCATCGGCGCTCTGGACAAGGCCGCCGAGACCATGGCTGGCCTCTCCGGTACCCGCATCCACGAGTAGTCTCTACTCTGTTGCCTCTCTCGTGGGCGCCAGGCAAAGCGCCCACAAACTAGCCTCTCTTCATGAGCCCCGCAGTCCGCTCCGACTGCGGGGCTTTTGTTTCAACCCGGCACTTAGGGACGTTCCTTTCCTGCCGGCAGCCTAGGGCTGGTCATTGGGGACAGACTTAAATGCGTGGCACCGATCAACTGCGGAAAGCGCATCCCACAATGAGTGTCCAAAGCGGGGCACAGTTTCCCAGGTACTCATTTAAGTCTGTCCCCAATGAGTGCCCAATGACTAGTAGTAGGCCCACATGGCTTCGACTTCGTTGAGGACCTCTACGACGCCCCAGCGGCGGGCGCTGCGGCTGGCCGAGTTGGGGTCGTAGACGCCAATCTGGTTGGCGTCGTCGATGCCGTAGAGCACGATGTAGTGGCCTACGTTGGTAAACGTACCGGGGCGCACTGCGGCGATGACGGGCGCACCCGAGCGAAGTGCTTGGGTAATCGATTCGCGATCGTTATAGAGCTGTGTTCCGTTGAGCCCCAGCTGCCACGCACCGCCTGTCATAAACGACCACTCGGTGGCACCGGTGGGGGCGTAGTTGCCGGCTTCGGCCAGTGCGCATATATCGACCGGCGTCTTATCGGTATGGCCGGTCTTAAAGATATAGACCATGGTGAGGCAGGTAGGACCGCAAGCGTTTTCGCGAATAGTGCCACCGGCATAGGGCAGCTCCGACCATGCGGGGTCAATTTGGTAGATGTGGGGCATGGTGCCGGCCTGCCATTGCGAGCGTGGGGTCGAGAACGCAAAGGAGTAACCGGGTGCGACGGGAGCTTTAAGCAGCTTGTCTTCGGCAGTGGGCTCAAGACCGGCTGATCCGTGGGAGATACAGGATCCCAAAAACACAAAGACGAGGCAGGCGGCGATGGAGCAAAGCGTAAGGCGTAGGCGGCGGGCCGGAAGCGCGTGGCTTGTGGCGTGTGACGCAGGGTGAGGGGCGGAATTGCCGCGATCGCGTTGAGGTCGCGAAAAGGAGCGCTTGACGTAGTAGTCGGTTTTACGGCGATCGTAGCGGCGTGGCTGCGATGTGTCGGTCTGGCGTTGGCGTGTGCTCGTACTCACGCGGTCTGACTGCTGCACGGTACGGCTTTGTTGCCGCGAAGAAGCCCCGAGCTGCTCTTGGGGGCGCTGCGGGTTGTCGTTGTCGGAGGTGATTCTGGGCGTTGGCGTGGCGCGGCCGGCAAGGCGCACGCTTTGTGGCCGTTGGTCGCCGTCATTGTATCCGTATGCCATTCGAATCACCTTGCCTCATGTGTAACTTGTTTATCCTACATAAAAAGATGCACGACACATGGGTATGTGCGCCAAAAGCCTGACAAATGGTATGAACGTTGCCGCGCCGCGCGCCTAGCGTCACGGCAACAGGTATTCAAAAGCAGACAAGATGAAAGCGTCCAAGACGAATGACGTCTCCCGCCGTTCGTCCCAAAAACGGTGCCGCTCGTTTTGCAGTTCTGCCTTCGGTCGAGCTGCGAGCGGCGCTGCTGCGCCAAGGCCGTATCTTAAAGCCATGGAATAAAAGCGCGCGGCAAAACGGACCGCGCAAGGGGTGACGCCAAGGGCGTCAAATAGGAAAGGAGGGGAACAATGGCGGACAAGAACGCAGAAGTTGCAGTCGAGGATAACGGCGGCATGAAGAAAACGCTCTCGCTCTGGAACTTCTTTACCATCGGCTTCGGTGCCATCATCGGTACCGGTTGGGTTCTGCAGGTCGGCGACTGGATGGTCGTGGGCGGCGGTCCCGTTCCCGCTATGATCGCATTCCTCTTGGGTGCAATCTTCCTCGTGCCCGTCGGAGCTGTTTTCGGTGAGCTCACGGCTGCTATCCCCATCTCGGGCGGCATCGTCGAGTATGTCGATCGTAGCTTTGGCCGTACGCTGAGCTACATCACCGGATGGCTTTTGGCCCTGGGCAACGGCATCCTGTGCCCGTGGGAGGCCATCGCCATTTCGACCCTCGTGTCCGAGATGTTCGGCAGCCTGCCCGGCCTTGAGTGGCTGCGCGCCGTCAAGCTCTACACCATACTGGGGGCCGACGTCTACCTGTTCCCGACGCTGATCGCGCTCGGCTTTGCAGTCTACGTCATCTTCCTCAACTTCCGCGGTGCCAGCTCGGCTGCCAAGCTCCAGGCCTTCCTGACCAAGGCCCTGCTCTGCGGCATGCTGCTCGCCATGGGCGTCTCGCTGTTCACCGGCTCGCCGGACAATGCCATGCCCGTGTTCTCCCAGGTCACCGGCGCTGGCGGCGGCAAGGCCGCTACCGAGAGCTCCAGCCTGTTTGCCGGCATCGTGTCGGTCCTGGTTCTGACCCCGTTCTTCTACGCTGGCTTCGACACCATTCCTCAGCAGGCTGAGGAAGCAGCCGAGGGCCTCAACTGGAACAAGTTCGGCAAGATCATCTCCCTGGCCCTGCTGGCCGCCGGCGGCTTCTACATGGTCTGCATCTACTCGTTCGGCACCATCCTCGACTGGCATGAGTTTGTTAAGAGCCCGGTTCCCGCGCTTGCCTGCCTCAAGGGCATCAACATGCTTCTGTACCTGGCTATGCTCGTCATCGCCACGCTTGGACCCATGGGCCCGATGAACTCCTTCTACGGCGCCACGAGCCGCATCATGCTCGCCATGGGCCGCAAGGGCCAGCTGCCCGAGCAGTTCGCCGAGGTCGACCCCAAGTCCGGCGCTCCCAAGCTTGCCTGCGTCGTTCTGGGCGTCATCACCGTCGTCGGTCCGTTCCTGGGCAAGAACATGCTCATCCCTCTGACCAACGTGTCGGCTCTCGCCTTCATCTTCTCCTGCGGCATGGTCGCCCTCGCTTGCCTGCGCATGCGCTTCACCGAGCCCGACCTGCCTCGTCCCTACGAGGTGCCCGGCGGCAAGTTTGGCATCGGCCTCGCTATCGCTGCCTGCGCCATCATCATCGGCCTGCTCGTGATTCCGTTCTCTCCCGCCTCCCTCAACATGGTGGAGTGGAGCATCGTGATCGGCTGGCTGGTCATCGGCCTTGCCCTCATGGCCTTCACCAATTCCCGCAAAAAGTAACGCCGAGCCGGGGCGGATCAGGTGCGCGGGACCCTCTCTTCCGCGCACCGAACCCGGCGCCACTTGGGTAGCTTTGTGAGGCCTTAACCCAACACGGCCTCGCCCACTATATGGATCCATAAGGAGGAACCATGTCCACTAAGTATGCAATCGTTGGCGGCAAGCTCATCGACGGTACCGGTGCCGAGCCGGTCGAGAACTCTCTCGTTCTCGTCGACGACAACGGCAAGATCGAGTACGCCGGCGCCATGCAAGACCTTCCCGAGGGCGTTGAGGTCATCGACGCCGCCGGCAAGACCGTCCTTCCCGGCCTGATCGACACCCACCTGCACTTCTCGGGCAACTTGACCGACGATGACACCGACTGGGTTATGCAGCCGCTCCTCGAGAAGCAGGCCGTCGCCGTCAAGCAGGCCTACGACTGTCTCACCCACGGTCTCACCACCGTCTGCGAGATCGGCCGCTTTGGCATCCAGATTCGCGACTGCATCGACAAGGGCGTCTTCAAGGGCCCGCGCGTTCTGGCCACCGGTCTTGGCTTCTGCCGCGTTGCCGGCCACGGCGACTCCCACCACTGCACCCAGGAGCTCAACAAGGAATCGCACCCCTGGGGCGACCAGGTCGACGGTCCTTGGGATCTGCGCAAGGCTGTCCGTCGTCGCCTGCGTGAGAACCCCGATGCCATCAAGATCTGGGCTACCGGTGGCGGCATCTGGCGCTGGGACTCTGGTCGCGACCAGCACTACTGCTCCGAGGAGATCCAGGCCGTGGTCGAAGAGGCCAAGATGGTCGGCATTCCCGTGTGGAGCCACTGCTACAACAACCACGCTGCTGCCTACGATTCCGTCCGCTTTGGCTGCGAGCAGCTGATCCACGGCTTCGATATCGATGAGCGCACCATGGACCTCATGGCCGAGCAGGGCACCTTCTTCACCCCGACGATCGCCTTCCTGCCCACCTGGTACGCCACCTATCCGCCCGTCTACGTCCCCGAGCTGCACGACAAGTACGAGGGCACCCTGGTCGAGAAGGAGCTGCAGCGCAACTACGACTGCCTGCGCGAGGCCAAGAAGCGCGGCGTCGTCATGACGATCGGCTCCGACTCCTTCTCCTTCGTCACCCCGTACGGCACCTGCTCCATCGAGGAGATGTACGAGTTCGTCGACAAGATCGGCTTCACCCCGGTCGAGACCATCACCTGTGCCACCCTCAACGGTGCCAAGATGTGCCACATCGAGGACGAGACCGGGTCCATCGAGGCCGGCAAGTGCGCCGACCTGCTGGTCGTCAACGGTGACGTCGCCGCCGACATCCACGTGCTCAACACCGACAACATGGACGTCATCATGAAGGACGGCTGGATTGTCGAGGGCGGCACCTTCGGCGAGGCAAACAAGTACAGCGCCTAAGCTACCGTTCATCGATGGCTTGATGTAAAACACAGTATTTGATTGCATAATGCAATGGAGAGGGTCGCTTGCGGCCCTCTTTATTGCTATGGGGTGCGTCGGTAAGAAGGAGATGACGGTGGATCTCAATAGGCTGATTCTGGGCAAGAGCTACAACTCTACCAAGGTCTTTCGTACCGCTCAGCATGTGGTTCAAGCCATCTTGCTCGGTATTGTCGTTCCGCTGCTTATCCTGCTGCTCATCTGGGATCTAACCGATAATCCCAATCCCGTTCCGGCCGTTGTCGTCATTGCCGGCTTGGTCATGCTGTGCTTCTTCTTCTCGTACGTCTTTGTCGTTCCCGACGACCTCACATCGAGCGCAACCGACCGCACGCTCGCCATCGCTTCAAAAATATTCGCCTACACGTCGCGCGGCCTTACGCCCGAAGCTGCCCTAGGCGCCTCTAAGATCATCCTGTCCGAAACTATCGCCTCTGCCATCTGCTTTACCGACGGCAAGCAGGTGTTGGCAAGCTGGGGCGAGGACTCGGCAAAATGCCCCGCGGGCACCCCGGTGGTGCTGCGGACTACGCTCAACGTGATCAACAGCGGTGAGCAAAGCGTGTTCTCGCGCGATGCCTCGACCGAGACAGGTGGCTACTTTCCGCGCCTGCGCGCCGGTATTGTCGCACCGCTTACCGTGCGCGGGCATTGCGTGGGCACGCTCGAGCTGTATTATCCCCGTCTGAGCAGCATCGATATGCGCCAGACGGCGCTTGCCTCGGGCTTTGCCGACCTCATTTCCACGCAGCTTGCGAGCTTTGAGCTCGAGCGCCAGGACGAGCTTACGGCCCGCGTGGAGCTGCGCGCCTTGCAATCGCAGGTCGATCCTCATTTTCTGTTTAACACCATCAGCACCATCGTGTCGCTCGTGCGTACCGAGCCGGACAAGGCCAGGTCGCTGCTGATCGACTTCTCCAACTACTACCGTCAGACGCTTTCTGATTCCGATACCCTCACAACGCTCGAGCACGAGGTGGAACAGGGCACTCGCTATATCAATCTTATGCAGGCTCGTTATGGCGACGGCCGTCTGCGCGTCTCGGTCGATATCGACTTTGAGGTGCGCGATTGCATGGTGCCGCCGTTTATCTTGCAGCCGTTGCTCGAAAACTGCATCAAGCACGCGCAGCGCGAGACCGAGCCGCTTTCTATTCATGTTAGGGCTTTCGAGACCGATGACGGTTTGGAGATCATCGTCGAGGACGATGGCATCGGTATGAGCGAAGAGGTCTGCGCGCATCTGTTTGAGCAACATCGCCTGGAGGAGCCCGAGAGCATTACCGCCGACGGCTCCGTCAAGCGAGGTTGCGGCCTGGCGCTCTTCAACGTGCTTCAGCGCATCCATTTCTTTTACGGAGAAGATTCCGGCATGCGCGTGAAGTCCCAGGAGGGCGTGGGAACGCAGGTCATCGTCGAGCTGAACGGCGAGCCGCATGAGCCTGCGCCGTTGACGGCGTAGCACGCGGTTGGATTGAGAGAAAAAGAGGGGAAGCACATATGTCCGAAGGCTGGAACATCTTGGTGGTTGATGACGAGCCTCCCATTAGGGCTGAGCTACGCTATCTGTTGGAAAAGGATACGCGTGTGGGTCAGATTGCCGAGGCGGGCAATGTCACCGAAGCCGTGGAGTCGATTCTGTCGAACAAGCCCGACGTGTTGTTTTTAGACATTACCATGCCCGGTCGCTCGGGAATTGAGCTTGCCGAGACGCTGCAGAACCTAAAGACGCCGCCGGTGGTTGTGTTTGTGACGGCGTTTGCCGAATTTGCCGCCGATGCGTATAACCTCGATGCGGTCGACTATGTCGTCAAGCCGGTCGAGGACGCACGCCTGTCAAAGGCACTCGACAAGATCGAGGCAGCCTTGGGTGCCCGTCGTGTTGCCCACGCTCCGCGCCAGCCTTTGCGTCTGACGGTGGACCGCGGGGGCAAAAAGGTGTTCATTCCCGCCGCAGACGTCTGCTACTTTGAGGCGCGCGCCGATTTTTGCAACGCCATCTGCGCCGAGGGAACGTACCTGATCAATGAGTCGATCTCTTCGCTCGAGCGTCGCTTGGTCTCCGAGGGCTTTATTCGCGTTCATCGCAGCTATCTGGTCAATTTGGAAGACGTGCACAATGTCGAGATTGGCTCCACGGGGTTGATGGAGCTCAGGCTCGACCGCGTGAACTCGACGGTACCGGTGTCCCGTCGTCGCGCCGCCGAGGTCAAGTCGCACCTGGGGCTTGCGTAAGAGGCTTGCGTGCCGTCGTTTACCATCGCAGGTTTGGCATGGGCGCGCGGTGGGCATAATGGGTGGCATCGAATGAAATCGAAAGGATCATTATGCCCGCGCTTATCACCCATCATCTGTTTGGCGAGGAAAGCATCGACCGTCTTCCGCAGGGCGTCATCACGTCCGATGAAGAGCGCATTGCCTTTATCTTGGGCAACCAAGGCCCCGACCCGTTTTTCTTTCACATTCTGACACCGCGTGTTTCCGACTGCACGCTGCTGGCGCAGGTCATGCATCGGTCGCGCATGTCTCGCCAGTTCGCGTGCCTGCGCGACGGCGTGTCGCATCTGCTGCCGCGCGACGCCAGCTTGGGTCGCGCTTTTGCGCTGGGCCTGCTGTCTCATTACGTGCTCGACCGCAACGCCCATCCCTTTGTCTATGAGCAGCAGTTTGGCATCGTGGAATCCGACTCAGAGCTTGAGGATTCGAGCAGTCAAGTTCATGCCGTGATCGAGAGCGACCTGGATGTACTGATGCTGCAGCTTAAACGCGCCGGCGCTACGGTCGACGATTACCCGCCGGCGGGCGAGATCGTCACCACCGATCGCATCAATCGCGTGGCCGGCGTGCTGATGAGCTATGTTGCCGGACGCGTGTACGGCATTGACATTCCGGCGGGGGAGTACGGTGCTGCCGTTGCCAATATGCAGCGACTTTACCGCGCGATTGAGCCGGCCGGCTCCGTAAAGACGCGCGCGATCTCGCTGGTTGAGGGCTTGGTGCACGACTACTCGCTGCTCGACGGCCTTGCCCATCGCGTGACGACGGAGCTGCCCGAGCGCACCGGTAACCTGGGCTATCTGACATGGAAGAATCCCTTTACCGACGAGGTCTCGAACGAGAGTTTCCCCGAGGTCTTTGATCGCGCGCTGGTCGATTACGAGTGCACGGTCGCACGTTTTATCGAGACCGGTGACATGGATGCCGTGACCAGTCACGTCAACTACAGCGGTCGCGTGCTCGAAGCCGATGAGGAGTTCGACCGCGAGGAATAGGGCCCGTGCGTGCCCCTTTGCCGAATCCTTACCGGCGGTTCTGGACAATT
The DNA here is from genome assembly GCA_036718335.1 of Coriobacteriaceae bacterium. GTDB lineage: Bacteria > Actinomycetota > Coriobacteriia > Coriobacteriales > Coriobacteriaceae > Collinsella. Next base: position 5,603 of record DAIMBN010000030.1, on the reverse strand, counting down.
AGGGTACGATGAACTAACTGCATATCGGGCGAATACGAAGGGTCCCTGTCCATGAAATACACCAAGCTCGAGCGTAACTGGGTTATGTATGATGTGGGCAATTCGGCCCTCGTGCTGCTCAATACCTCGGTGGTGCCCATTTACTTTAACGCCATCAATACCGGTGCTTCCTCGGCCGACCTGGTGGTCGCCTGGGGCAATGCGCAGACGATCGCCTCGCTGGTCATCGCCATGCTCATGCCCATTCTGGGCGCGCTTGCCGACTATGCCGGCAACAAGATCAAGTTCTTCTTGGGCTTCTTCCTCACGGGCCTGGTGCTTTGCCTGGCGCAGGCTATCCCAATGTCCGCCATGGCATTTTTGACCGTGTACGTGCTGTGCACCATCGGCCTTAACTCTTCTATGACGTTCTACGACGCCATGCTGCCCGACATTACCACCGACGAGCGCATGGACGCCGTGTCCAGCTCGGGCTATGCCTGGGGCTACATCGGTTCCACCGTGCCGTTCGTCATCTGCCTGGCGCTCATCATGGGTGGCCCCGCTCTTGGCGTCCCTACCATGCTGGCAACGCGTCTGTCGTTTATCATCACTGGTGCCTGGTGGCTCATCTTTACCCTGCCGCTCATTCGCACCTATAAGCAAAAGTACGGTCGCGAGCGCGGTCCTGAGGACACTATCGGCCGCATCGTGGGCGGTGTGTTCTCCGAGGTCGGACACACCATGCGCGAGATCGCCCACAACAAGACCGTGCTGGTCTACATGATCGCGTTCTTCTTCTATATCGACGGTGTGCACACGGTCATTTCCATGGCAACCAGCTATGGATCGGCTTTGGGCATTGACTCGACCCAACTGGTCCTGGCGCTGCTCGTTACGCAGTTCGTGGCCTTTCCGTCCGCCATCATCTACGGCAAGCTCGCCGGCCGCGTGGGCACGCTCAACATGATCTTGGTGGCAGTCGCCGCCTATATGGGCATTGTGCTGTTCGCCGCGTTCTTCCTAAAGACCGCCTTTGAGTTTTGGGTGCTTGCCATTATGGTCGGCCTGTTCCAGGGCGGCGTGCAGGCGCTCAGCCGTAGCTACTTTGGCCGCATTATCCCCAAGGAAAAGTCCAACGAGTACTACGGCTTCTTTGACATCTTTGGTCGTTATGCAAGCGTTATGGGCACCTTCCTGGTGTCGGTCGTCACCTCGCTGACCGGCAACCCGTCGCTGGGCGTCCTTTCCATTGGCGTGCTGCTGATCGTTGGCTTTATGCTGCTGGTCCGCCTGTCCCGCATGACTCGGGCGGCAGAGCATGCCGCATAGGAGCGAGCGGCTATTGTGCCTGTCCACGGTACTCTTTTGGGGTTATCCGCAATAAACATTGCGACTTGCGAGCAATGATTTGCCCAAGTGGGTATGATGGAATCAGCTAGGTCGCGGGGCGTCGCCTGTGTTTGGCGGCGCCCCGTTTTTGTGTTGCAGGGAGGGTAAGGCATGAACGCCACGGTCGTGATTCCAACGTATTGGGCGGGCGATGACGCTTGCGCAAACGCCCCTGGCACCTATGACCATTCGACGCGACTCAACGCCGACAATCCCGAACTCGACCGCTGCCTGGCCTCGCTTGAGCAGGTACGTGACATCCCGCGCATCATCCTTTTGGTGGTCTGTCCCGTTTCTGCCACAGCCGATGTGTCGCTGCGCGTGCACGAGATTGTCGACGCGCATCCCACGCTCAAGGTCACCGTTGTCACCAACACCCAGGCCTCGCGCATCGCAGACCGGGTTGCTCAGATCGCGCCCAAGGGTTCGGGCGAGTGCGTGAGCCTGCGAGGCTACGGTGCCATCCGCAATATGGGGCTAGCCTGCGCCGCTGTGCTGGGGCATGACGCGGTTATCTTTTTGGATGACGATGAGACTGTCATCGACGCCGACTTTATGAAGCGCGCGACCTATGCGTTGGGGCAGCAGACGCGTCAGGGCTTGCCGATCTTGGTCAAGAGCGGCTATTTCTACGATCGCGACGGCTCGCCGCTGGCTCCCACGGACAAGGCGGGCATCTGCCATCGTTGGTGGACCAAGCGCATCGAGTTCAACCGTTGGATGAAAAAGGCGCTCTCGGGCACCCGCATCTCGCGCTCCAACTACGTGTGCGGCGGCCTGATGGCCCTGCACGCCCGCGCCTTTACGCGTGTGGCCTTTGACCCGTTTATCACCCGCGGCGAGGACTTGGATTACCTCTTTAACATGCGCATGTTTGGCTACGACGTGTGGTTCGATAACGAGTGGACCGTGCGCCATCTGCCTCCGGAGTCCGAAAAGCGCTCACCGCGCTTTATGCAGGATGTATACCGTTGGTACTACGAACGGGCCAAGTTGACATTCGCCGCGCATCAAAAGGAGCTCATTCCCGTTACGGCGGCATCGCTCATGCCCTACCCGGGCCCGTGGATTTCGCGCGAGCTCGACGACCGCGTGCGCAAGACCGCTATGGTCCGCAGCGTGTTTACCCGCGAGCATGAGGGCTACCTGCGCATCTGGCGCCATGGTATCGACGAGGCAAAGGCCTATGCGCGCCAAAACGCTGCAAGCTACCTGCGTTTCCAGAGCTTTTGGCCCAAGATCATGGACGGGCTTTGGCGTGACGCACAACTGATCAGTATCCTGGAGGGGGCCGAATGATCGACCGCCGCGCCCAGCGCGATAGTTCAATATCAATCTTTCGCATCATTGCCGTTGCCTGCGCCATTTGCGTGCTGGTGTACTTTATTTTTGCCTTGGTGACCGGTATCGAGCCGATCGCCACGGTGATTGCCTGCGCGCTGCTGTGCATCTTTCTGTGCATCTTTATCTTTTTGACGCTCAATCCCGATTCGGTGCGCTCCCAGTACACCGAGGAGACGCTCTCGGTGGCCTCGGCCATGCTCGAGGACATTAAGGGCGGTCTGACGCAGGAGTCGGCGCGTTTGGTGTGCCGGCGCATTTTGCCCGAGACGCGCGCCATGACGGTGGCCATCACCGACGAGGACAACGTGCTTGCCTGCGCGGGCGAGTTTGAGGAAAAACTGCTGCCCGATACTCCCATCCACACGCTTGCCACACGCTACGTTATCGAACATGGCATCGTGCAGTCGTTCAACCGTATGGTGGATGTCGTGGGCTCGGACGGCTCGCACAACCAAGTCCCCGCCGGCATTATCGCCCCCATCAAGGTGGGCGATCGTACCGTCGGCACGCTCAAGTTCTACTACAAGACCCCGCGCGCCGTCGACCGTACCCAGTACGCGCTTGCCTCGGGCTTTGCCGAGATCTTGTCCACGCAGCTCGCCATCCACGAGCTCGAGGTGCAAAAGGAACTCACGGCGCGCGCCGAGGTGCGTGCGCTGCAGGCGCAGATTAACCCGCACTTCCTGTTCAACACGCTGAACACCATTGCATCGTTTACGCGCACCGACCCGCTGCGGGCCCGCGAACTGCTTCGTGAGTTCTCATCGTTCTATCGTGCCACGCTCGACAACTCGGGATCGCTTATTCCGGTCTCGCGCGAGGTCGCACAGACCAGGCGCTACCTTACCTTTGAGAAGGCCCGCTTTGGCGAGGACCGCGTGCTTGCGACGTTCGATGTGTCCGAGGACGTGGAAGATACGCTGGTGCCGGCGTTCGTGATCCAGCCGATTGTCGAGAACGCCGTACGTCATGGTATGGGCGATGACGACGCCCTGAGGATCGACGTGACCGTTCACCAAGACGGCGAGGATGCAATCTTGATTGCCGTGGCCGATAATGGCGTGGGCATGGATGAGGGTACCGCCGCCAGACTGTTTGACGAGCGTTCTGCCCGTCCCGACGCCAGCTCTCCCCAGGGTGGCGGCGCCGGTGTGGCCATGCACAATATTTCGGAGCGCATCCATCGCTTTTATGGGCCGCACTCCTATACGCGTGTCGAATCGGCGCCGGGCAAGGGCACCAAAGTGCTCCTTCATCTTGATTTGTCAGAGAGCATCTTCGACATTCAAGAGTAAAATAAAAGGCTACGGGCTCAACGTCATGCGACGGATGCCCGGCGTAGTTAGTTGACGAAAGGTTTTATCCCTATGCTGCGTGCGATGATTGTGGATGATGAGGCGCCGGCTCGCTCGGAGCTTCGCTTCCTGCTCGAGCAAACGGGCAAGATCGGCACGATCACGGAGGCGTCGAGCGTCCGCTCCGCCATCGAGATGCTTATGGAAAGTCGCGTGGATGTCGTGTTTCTCGATATCTCGATGCCCGGTGCCTCGGGCCTGCAACTTGCCGAGGCGCTGCATAAGCTCAAAAATCCGCCGGCGATCGTGTTTGTGACTGCGTATAGTGACCATGCGGTCGAGGCATTCGACGTGGATGCCGTCGATTATCTGATGAAGCCGGTCGAGGAAGCTCGCTTGGATCGCGCGATCGAGAAGGTCATGCAACGCGCCAAGCCGGTTACGGACAGCAAGGTGACCATCGAGCGTATCCCGGTGGAAAAGGGCGGCCGCAAGGTGCTCATTCCCGTGGACGACATTCGCTTTATCATGGCCAAGGACGATTACTCCTGCATCTATACCGTCGATGATCGCTTTTTGTCGACGACCTCGCTGGCGCAGTTTGAGGCCAAGCTCTGCGACCTTGGCTTCTTCCGTGTTCACCGCCGCTATATCGTCAACTTGGCGTGCGTCACGGACGTTGAGACGGTGCCCTCGGGCGCCATCCAGCTGGGCATTACGGGCGTCGACGAACGCGTGCCGGTTTCGCGCCGCCGCGTCGTGCCGCTCAAGAAGGCCCTGAGTCTCTAGCACACTGGCCCCGCAGCCCTGTAGACCCATCGTCTGCGGAGCCGTGGGGCCTTTTTGTATGCATCTGCCGAATCGTTTTTTGCGGAAGGGATCCCATGAACAGTGCAAGCGCCAAGCGTATCGACATCATCTCGGACACCCACGGCTATCTTTCGCCTGCGCTCCTGGATGAGCTTGGGGGCGCAGACCTGATTATCCACGCCGGCGACCTCACGTCAGAGATGGACTACGAGCACCTATGCACCATCGCCCCCGTGCGGGCCGTACTGGGCAACAACGATTACTACCGCGACTACGGCCCCGATGTAGACCGTCTTGCGCTCTTTACCTACGAAGGCCTCAAATTCGCCGTAGCCCACTACCGCGAAGACCTTCCGGTGGGATCCGTAGACGTAGCCATCAACGGCCACACCCACGTAACCAAAGAAGCCCAAGTGGGCCGTTGCTTAGTCCTCAACCCGGGCAGCGCCAGCTACCCCAGAGGCACCAGAGGCCCCACCATGGCCAGAATGCTAGTAAAAGACGGCAAGATCCTAAGCACTAAGTTTATTGACCTAGAGTAATCACAACAAAAACGGGGGATGCAGATGCGTCCCCCGTTTCCATTTGAGCCAAAGGCGGAAGTTCAACAAGATCCATCAGACCAACCCCGCCGAGGAGCATGCGGGCTAGCCGCGCAGCGGCGCACGCCCGCAAAACTGATTGAACAATGTGACGGCAGGGAGGGTCTCCGGGGCTGAGGGCGGGGGTTAAGTTTGTCGCGAGTTCCGCACGCAAAGGAAAGCACTTAATGTGCTTTCCGTC
>DAIMBN010000029.1:13624-22842 GCA_036718335.1 Coriobacteriaceae bacterium | reverse complement strand
CCGTTGCCGCGCCCCGCAGTGCCCGCTTCCCCCGAGAACAATTATCAGTGCAGGTCACAAACTTGTGCTCTGTCGGTGTGGTCGGGGATTCGGTAAAAACCTACTCACTTAGTTTTACGCGATGCATATTGTCTTCAACGAGACCCCAGCCGGGGCGATTCCATCGCAAATTCCGGTGACCGGGGCAGCTAATTAGGCGCCGTATGGGTTCCGGTCGCGCTCGATGCGTTGGCGGATGTGGGCGTACTCGATTATCAGCAGCACCAGGAGTAGGGCCATGATGGCTAGGTAGCTCACGACGGCGCCCATCAGGCCGAGCAGATTGATCAGAATCACCGGCAGCACCACGCTCACGGCAAAACAAATCAGGTAGACCTTGGTGACGTCGCCGGCATGGCGCAGCACCGTGATGATGGCGTAGATAAAGTCGATGGCCGCGGTGACGCCGCCGGCAACGACCATTAGCAGCGCCAGCGTACGGTAGCGTTCAAAGCTGAGGCCGTACATAAAGCTCATGAGGGGAATACCGGGACCTGCCATAAATACGGCGCACACGCCGGTGATGACCACGATCAGCGCCATAACGGCAACAATAATCAGGTCAAAGCGACGACGCTTGCGAGGATTAGCCCAAATGCTCGACAAGCGCAGGAGCTGCGGTTTATAGATAAATCCAATGCTCAGCAAAATAGCCTGCGCCGGAAAGAACAGGGCATTAAAGTACAGCTGATATTTGTATGCCAGCGTGCCTTCCATCACAAACTTGGGCATGCTCTCAATAAGGTTGAACAGGAACAGTGCACCAAAGAGCGGGGCGCACTGGACAAACAGGTGGCCGACCTCGCGCAGGCTCACGTGGCGCGATTTTTCGGTCTCGAGCAGGGCGAGCGGCGCGGTGACCAGCACGAGCGAGGCGATCGCGGTGACACCCATGGCCATGGCCGCGATGGGCATGCTGCGCGTGAGGAACAGCGCCACGCTGAAGACCGCGATGACGCCGACGGAGCGTAGCGTTTGGCTCATTCCAGCCAAGTAGAGTTTGTCGGCCTGCTGCAGGCGGCCTTCGTACACGTCGGCGACGCCGTCGATGACCTTATACAGGTAGACGCCCAGGCCGATCGTCGCCATCTGCGCATCATAGCCGCGGGCGCTGCTGTACATGAAGCCGCAGCCTAGGGCGAGCGCTCCACAAAGCCAGCGGTTGAGCTGGTAGGAGGCAAAGGACGTCTTTTCGTCGATGTCTGAGACCTGGAAATTGCGCACGCCGTAGTTGCATGCGATCATGATGAGCGTGCCGGTGACAAAGGCGATGGAGAACTTGCCGGCTTCTTCGGCGCCCACGAGCTGCGTAGACACGATGGTGAGCAGCGGAAACGCCAAGCCCCACACGGCGGTGCCGAGGGTGTTCCAAAGATAGTCGCGACTGGTGGCGTGCTCCTCGTATTCCGCTTCCTGCATGGAGAAGCCGCCGCCGTAGACGGCGCCGAGCAGGCGGTTCCACCAAGCGTTGACCATGCGGCGGACGGGGCCGGGCTGGCGATCGCGCTCGCGGCGACGGCGCGTGGCCTGGCTGCTATCGGGCCCGCCGGCGTTGCGCTGACTCAGCTCCTGGATGCGTGCGAGCTCTTCGGCCGTGTGGGAGGCAGGGAAGAGGCCGTTCTCGATGCGGCCGCCCTGGGCCTTCGCGGCGCCGTCTTTCGATGCAGCGGGGTTGGAGATGCCGTTGCGGCGGGCGATGGCGCGGCGAATGCTATCGAGGGGCGTGATGCTCAAAGCGGAGTCCTTTCTATTGCTGCGCTTTAGTATAGACGCGACGGTGTTCGTTCGTGTTTTTGAACGGATTGTTCAATAATTTCGGCGGGCGGCTGTAATTTGTCGGTAAACGTGCGGTATCCTGTTGAAGTTTTGTGACACCCCCGATGCCGCCCACGCGGTACCAAGGAGCTTCTACCTATGGACGTCGCCGCATTCTTACTGGCTCTTGTGCCGATTATTTGGCTGGTCGTGATGCTGCTGTGCTTTAAATGGCCAGCTTGGAAGGCCGCTATCGGATCGTTTGTCCTTTCGTGCTTGCTTGCCTTCGCATGGTGGCACCTGCCGGCAGCGCAGATCGCGACCGCCTCGCTCGAAGGTTTTTTGATGGCTCTGTGGCCCATCGTCCTGGTGATCATCGCCGCGGTGTTCACGTATAACCTTTGCGTTCGTACGGGCGCCATGGACGTGATCGGCAGCATGATCACCTCCATCAGCAGCGACCGCCGTCTGCTGGCGCTGCTCGTGGCTTGGTGCTTCGGTGGCTTTATGGAGGGCATGGCCGGCTTCGGTACCGCTGTCGCCATTCCCGCCGGCATGCTCGCGGGCCTGGGCTTTGAGGCCGTGCCTGCCGTGCTCATCTGCCTGCTGGCCAACGGCGTGCCCACGCCCTACGGCTCCATCGGCATCCCCACGGTGTCCGTTGCCGACCTGGTGGGTTTGGATTCCCTTCACCTAGCGACCGTTCAGCTGGTGCTGCTCGCACCGTTCTTTGTGGTGATGCCGCTATTTATTGTGCTGGTTGCGGGCCGTGTTGCCGATGACCAGGGCAATGCCGCGAGTGTGGGCGAGCGCCTGCACGGTGTTGCCGGCGTGGCGTTGCTCTCCGGCGTGTCGTTTGTCGGCGCGGCTCTGGTCGTTGCCATGTTTGTGGGCCCCGAGCTGGCCGTGGTCGTAGGATCCATCGTTTCGCTCGCGCTGACAGCTGCGCTTGCCATGCGTGCCGAGAAGTCGGGGCATCTGGACGCACGCTTTCACATGAATATCGAGGCGGGGGAGAAGCTCACCGTTAAGTCGGCGCTTTCGGCCTGGTCGTGCTTCATCCTGATCTTTGTGTTGCTGCTGGGCACGTCTAATCTGGTGCCCGCTGTACATGCTGCGCTCGCGCCGTTTGCGAGCCATGTGCAGGTGTATTGCGGTGAGAATCCCGGTATGCTTACGTTTTCGTGGATCAACACGCCAGGCGTCTGGATTTTCCTGGCGGCGTTTGTCGGCGGTGCCATTCAGGGCGCTTCGCCGCGCATGATGGGCGAGGTGCTGGCCGCGACTGTGAAGCAGATGACGCCGACGGTGATCACGATGCTTTCGGTACTGGGCTGCGCCAAGGTGATGGGCTATGCCGGCATGATTTCGTCGATCAGTGCGTTTTGCATTGCGGTCGCCGGCGGTCTCTACCCGATTCTGGCTCCGTGGATCGGCGCAGTCGGTGCGTTCGTGACCGGCTCGGGCACGTCCTCGGGCATGCTGTTTGGTCCCATTCAGAGCCAGGCCGCCACTGCGCTGGGTGTGAGCGACTACTGGATGGTCGCATTGAACGCCCTGGGCGTCGCCGCTGGTAAGATGATCTCGCCGCAGACCCTCGCCATTGGTCTTGCCGCCGTGCACGTGCGCGGTAAGGATGCCGAACTCCTGGGCGCGGTGCTGCCCTACGCTGCCGGCATGCTGGTCCTGATGAGCGCCATAGCCATGCTCGGCCAAGGCCTGCCGTTGTAGTCGGCACTTAGGGACGTTCCTTATGTGCCGGCACTTTGGGAACGTCCCTAAGTGCCGGCATCCGGGGGCGCTCCTTGAATGTTGCCTGTTCAAGAGTGTTCCCAATGACTAGGCGTTTAAAAACGTCCCCAATGACTAGGCCGCTTGCCTGCGATTTTTGACCGTTGGGCGGGCTTGCCGCCCTTGCCGCAAAAACGTTTTTGCATATCGGGTACAACGGGCTTTACGTGAGTAAAGTGCGCGTCGCGTCCACGTGTCGCGTTTTTAAAGGAGGCCCCATGCCTGGTGTTACCCCTGCAGAAGTTCTGTCCAACTTTGGTATTACGCTCGTTGAAGATCCCGCCGAGAATCAACCCCGTCTGCTGGTGGACCTGCCGGCGGCAGAGCTTGTCGAGCACGCTATTCGTCGCAAAGAGGGCCGTATGGCTTCTAATGGCGCGCTCGTGATCGAGACGGGGGAGCGCACTGGTCGTTCGCCCAACGATCGTTTTATCGTTGACACCCCCGATGTTCACGACAAGATCGCCTGGGGTGCGGTCAACCGCCCACTGTCCGTCGAGAGCTATGAGGCCATCAAGGCCGGCATCGTCGACTATCTCAACGAGCGCGACGTGTTCGTCACGCGCGGCATGGCGGGCGCTGACCGCAACCACACGCGTCGCCTGCTTGTTGCCTGCGAGCGTGCCAGCCAGGCACTCTTCATTAAGCAAATGCTCGCCCGTCCGCTCGCCCGCGAAATCGCGCGCACCGGCGAGCCCGACTTCTGCGTGCTCGCAGCGCCCGGTTACCAGTGCGATCCTGCCATCAAGGGCCTCAACTCCAGCGCCGCCGTGGTCATCAACTTCCAGGAACGCGTGATTCTGGTCGCCGGCACCGGCTACTCCGGCGAGATTAAAAAGTCGATCTTTAGCGTCATGAACTATCTGCTGCCCGTCGAGGATGACGTGCTGCCCATGCACTGCTCGGCCAGCATGGATCCCGTCACGCACGAGACTGCCGTGTTCTTTGGCCTGTCCGGCACGGGCAAGACCACGCTTTCTGCCAACCCCACGCGCCTGCTGATCGGCGACGACGAGCACGGCTGGTCCGACATGGGCATCTTCAACATCGAGGGTGGCTGCTACGCAAAATGCGAGGGCCTGGACGCCTTCCACGAGCCCGAGATCTTCAACGCCGTCCGTTTTGGCGCCATTTGCGAAAACGTGGTGCTCGACGAGAACCGCAAGCCCAACTACGACGACATCTCGATCACGCACAACACGCGCGTGGCCTATCCCGTGGAGCACATTCCTAACGCGTGGACTAAGGGCATGGGCACCACTCCGAGTGTCGTGCTGTTCCTGACTTGCGACGCTTTTGGCGTGCTGCCGCCCATCTCACGCCTGCCGGCTGATGCCGCCATGTACCACTTTGTGACGGGCTTTACGGCTAAGATTCCCGGCACCGAGGTCGGCGTCACCGAGCCCACGCCCACGTTCTCTTCGCTGTTCGGCGAGCCGTTTATGCCGCTCGACCCCATGGTTTACGCCAAGATGCTTGGCGAGCGCATTGCCGACGGCCGCACACGCGTGTACCTGGTCAACACCGGCTGGATTGGCGGTGGCTACGGCGTGGGCCATCGCATCGAGCTTGCCTACACGCGCGCCCTGGTGGCCCGCGCCCTCGACGGTACCATCGAGGACAGCGAGTTCTTGCACGACGACATCTTTAACGTCGACATTCCCACGACGTGCCACGGCGTGCCCGATGGCATCCTGGTGCCGCGCCAATACTGGCAGAGCACCGCGCGCTATGACGAGGCCGCGCACAACCTGGCGGTGATGTTCGAGGAGAACTTCGAGAAGAAGTACTCGCACCTGCCCGAGTCCGTCAAAGCCGCCGGCCCGCACGCCCAAGTACACGCCGACGCTCGTCATCGCGGCCGCGGGCTGCTGGGACTTCGCCACTAGCTTCGCCGTGAGTCCATATCCACCACAAAGGGGACAGGCGCCTTTATGGTGGTTTTGCTCGCGTGGATGACTCGGGTTACAATACGCTTGACATATCGTCCCCTTCTCCGGATGGGGACAGCGTAAGCGCTCTTGTGGCGGCACCGTAGGACTTTGAAGGTGGCCGCTGTGAGGGCGCTTTTTGTTTAGGCGCCCTCGCTCGGGCGTACGCTATGAAGGGAGAGCATATGAAGAGTTTCGTTGCCGAGGATTCGTTTTGGGAGCTGTTTCCGCAGGCGGCGGTCGGCGTCGTAGTCGTAAAGGGCATGAAGCCCGCGGCCCAGATTCCCCAGGAGGACGTGGATGCGATCGCCACGTTGCTCAATCGCGCCAATATCGATGCGGAGCGTCACCTGACAAGCGATACCATCAGCGAGAACGCGCCGGTTAAGGCATGGCGCGAGGCGTATCGCCTGTTCAAGACCAAGAAGGGCGCGCGTTGCTCAGTTGAGAACCTGCTCAAGCGCGTGCTCAAAGGCAAGCCGGTCGGCCACATCACACCGGCGGTGGATATCTACAACACGATTTCGTTGACTTATGCGCTGCCCGTTGGCGGCGAGGACCTGCATGCGATTGAGGGAGATCTTCGCTTGAAGGTGACCGATGGTGGCGATGCGTTCTTGCCGCTTGGCGAGGAGGCGGACGATCCGACGCTGCCCGGCGAGCTCGCCTACATCGACGATGCGGGCGCTGTGTGCCGCTGCTGGAACTGGCGCGACGGCGTTCGCACGGCGCTGTCCGATGATTCGGCCGATGCGTTCCTGGCGATTGAGTGCGTGGAGCCCGAGCGGATGGGGGATTGCCAGGCCGCGATCGATCGCTTAGCCGAGCTGCTCGAGCGCTATCTGGGAGCGACGGTTGTCGTTAAGACGCTTGTGACCCGCGACAATCCCTGCGTGGAGCTGTAGCGACGCCTGCGGATCATGTTCGCCGGTCAAAACCACCACAAAGGTGCCTGTCCCCTTTGTGGTGGTTTTTATGTTGATGGGTTAACAAATGGGGTATTTGGGTACGGGTGTCGCCTTATGCGACTAAGATGTTTACCCGTAAGCATTATGCAAGCGAAAGGCGGTCGTCTCCCATGCAGCAGAACGACGAGACACGTTTCGAGGACTTTGTCGGACTGATCAGCGGGCTCTACAAGGAGATTCAGCGCATTAAGACATCCGAGGGCGCAAGGCTGGGCCTCAAGGGCTCCGACGTTATGTGCCTTTACTATCTTGAGCGCAGCAAGGACGGCCTGACTGGCGCTGACCTGGCTCGCATGGCAGGCGTGACCCGCGCCGCCGTCTCGCGTACGCTCGCGCATCTGGAGGAGGGCGGCTACGTCGAGGTCGACGATTCGGGCGATGCCGCCGTTAAGTATCGTGCTCCGGTGCGCCTGACCGCTCTGGGCGGCGAGAGCATGAGCGAAGCGGACCGCATCATTCGCGAGGTGCTCGATACCACCGGTAAGGCTATGGGTGTGGAGCAGCGCGAGCAGATGTATGCGTCGCTGCGCACGATTCTCAACACCCTGCGCGAGCTGTAGGGCCGCCAAGGCTTTTGCTTCCAATTAACAACTGCATAGTCCTGTTTGAGCGCGTATACCGTGCCGGGGCCTTGCTGTCAAAATTCCCTGCGCGGGACCTGCGCAAGAAAGGATTCGCTATGTCCGTCCGCATTATTACCGATTCCGCAAGCGATATGTCGCCGGCCGAGCACCCAGCACTGGCCGTTTTGCCGCTGTCCGTCACCTTTGGCACCGATGTGTACATGGATGGCATCGACATCGATCACCAGCGCTTTTACGAGATGCTCGTGGAGCGCGATGAGCTGCCCAAGACCGGCCAGGTCAACCCGTACGCGTTTTCGCAGGCGATTGCCAAGGTTCGTGAAGCCGGCGATGAGGCTGTGATTATTACCGTGGGCGCCAAGCTTTCGGGCACCAATCAGAGTGCCCGTACCGCACTTGCCGAGGCGCCGGGCGGCGACGTGTACGTGGTGGATAGCAATAACGTCACTCTGGGCGAGCGTGTCCTGGTCGAGTATGCCCTGCGCTTGGTGGATGAGGGCCGTAGTGCGGCCCAGATCGCGGCGGCCGTCGAGGCCGTCCGTGACCGCGTGGTCGTCATCGGCCTGCTCGAGACGCTGGAGTACCTGGTGCGCGGCGGTCGTCTGTCTGCTGCGGCCGGCGCCGTGGGCACGCTGCTCAACGTAAAGCCTGTGGTGGCTGTCGAGGACGGTCTGATCGTGCAGCTGGGCAAGGCGCGCGGTTCCAAGAACGGCCGCAACCTGCTGAACCAAAAGGTCGAAAAGGCGGGCGGCATCGACTTTTCCATGCCGCTGGCGCTCGGCTATACGGGTCTTTCGGATGCGGTGCTCAAGAAGTATATCGAGGACAGTGCCGCGTTGTGGGCCGGCCATGCCGAGGGTGAGCTGCCCATCCACACTATCGGCGCCACCATCGGCACCCACGTGGGCCCCGGCGCTGTAGCCGTAGCCTTCTTCCGCCCCGCCAACTAGCTTTCCGGTCAAAACCACCACAAAGGGGACAGGTACCTTTGTGGTGGTTTATGCTGGGTTCGGTTGAAAGGAGCACGCAATGGCGTCTGAGGGCTTTTTTGAACGGGTGTACGAGGTGGTCGAGCAGATCCCCGAGGGGATGGTCGCCACGTATGGTCAGGTGGCGCTGCTTGCCGGTCGACCACGAAGTGCGCGGTATGTGGGGTATGCCCTGCATAGCAATCCGCGCCCCGGCGAGATTCCCTGTCACCGCGTGGTGTTTGCCGACGGGCGCATATGCGAGGGTTTTGCTTTTGGCGGTCCCGATGCTCAACGTGAGCTTTTGCTAGGGGAGGGTGTGGCGTTTAAGGACGACATGCACGTCGACCTGGCCGTCTGTCGTTGGCCTGCCGGACTCTAACAGCTCTGCCGTGGTCAAAACCACCACAAAGGTGCCTGTCCCCTTTGTGGTGGTTTTCCGTTGCAGGTTTACCTGGGCTAACTTATGGAGAAGGTGTGGCGGAGCATATTGACGCTAGAAAGTAAACCACGGTAAACTATATTGTATTCAGCAACGGAGCAGGCAATAGGCGATGAAAAAGCCTGCCCTGTTGAGTTTGATTCGCATTCCTCCCCTCTGTGCGATTCAACGGTGTACTTCGGGAACAGGCCCGCTGGCAACTAACTGCCGGCGGGCCTGTTCCTGTTTGTCGGGGGAGTGCGATGGGCGGAGCCGAACAGGTCGGGCATCAAAAAAGGCGGACGCCGTAGCGCCCGCCCTAAAGCAATCGAAAGCTCAAGCCAGCAGATCGGTCTAGTACACCATGCCCATGGCGTCCTGAACCTCTGCCAGGGTCTGATCGGCGATCTCGTTGGCGCGACGGTTGCCCTCGTGCAGGACGTCCTTTACATAGTCCAGATCGTTCTCGTAGCGCTGACGGCGCTCGCGGATCGGCGCGAAGTACTCGTTGACGGCCTCGGTCACGTACTTCTTGAGCTGGCCGGAGCCGCCCATGCCGATCTCCTCGGCAATCTCGACCTCGGAGCGACCGGTGCAGATGGCGGCGGTCGAAAGCAGGCCGGACACGCCGGGCCGGTTCTCGGGATCGAACGTGATCATGCGCTCGGAGTCGGTCTGGCTCTTCTTGATGCGTTTGGCCGTCTCCTCGGCGGTCATCGAAATATTGATGGCGTTGCCGTAGCTCTTGCTCATCTTGCGGC
>DAIMBN010000029.1:0-13614 GCA_036718335.1 Coriobacteriaceae bacterium | reverse complement strand
CCGTCCAGGCCGGGCAGCAGCGGGGTCTCGGACAGCAGCGCCTCGACCTCGGGGAACACCTTGCCGTAGCGGTTGTTAAAGCGGCGGGCGATGGTGCGGGTGAGCTCGATGTGCGGCAGCTGGTCGCGACCGACCGGCACCACGTTGCCCTTGCAGAACAGGATGTCGCAGGCCTGGTGCACCGGGTAGGTGAGCAGGAGGCCGGTAAGCTCGTGGCCCGAGGCCTCCATCTCGGCCTTGACCGTGGGGTTGCGCGCCAGCTCGGCCTCGGACACCAGCGACAGGAACGGCAGCATGAGCTGGTTGGCGGCGGGCACGGCGGAGTGCGCGTAGATCATGGTCTTGTCGGGGTCGATGCCGCAGGCAAGGTAGTCCATGACCATGTTGTACACGTTGTCCTGGATGTGCTCGGTGGTGTCGCGGTCAGTGATGGCCTGGTAGTCGGCGATGAGCACGTTGGTCTTGGCGCCCATGTCCTGCAGCTCAACACGGCCCTTGAGGGTACCGAAGTAGTGGCCCAGGTGCAGACGGCCGGTGGGGCGATCACCGGTGAGCATGGTGAACTTCTCGGGCGTATTGGCCAGGCCCTCGCGAATGGCGTTGCTCTTTTGCAGCGCGACTTCGTAGCTGTTCTCGTTTGGCATGATTGCTCCTAACGTATGTTCATGGGTCAAGATGATAACGCGTTTATTGGAGGGGCGGGACGTAAGTAGGCGAGGGGCGGGAGAGGGGTGGCTTGTGCGGTGGGTGCGGTGCGGCCGCGCTTGGCCAACGGTGCCTTGGCACATCCTTGGCAGCTTGCCCTAGAGCTTGTGGTGGCGCTCTTCTTTGCGCTCCTCGGCTGCCTGCTCCTCCTGCTTAAAAGCGGGGTCGTCGGGGGTGACGAGCTCGTCCTCGTGCGTGCGCTTGTTGTAATGGTGGCGCAGCACGGGCTCAAACAGATGCAGATGCTTGGCAAAGGCCGCCGAGCCAATGGCGAGCACGGTAAAGATGAGCACACGCATGGGCACCTCGACCTGGTTAATCGCGGCGGCGCCGGCCGAAAGCATGATGCACCAGGCATAGATGAGCAGCACGGCCTGTTTTTGGTTGTAGCCTTCTTGGATCAGGCGGTGGTGGATGTGGCCCTTGTCGGCCTGCCCGATGCTAATGTGGGCGCGCTTGCGGCGCACAATGGCGCTAAACGTGTCGATGATGGGCACGCCGGCAACGATGAGCGGGATGATAAGCGAGGTGAGTGCGGCGGTGCGGCTCACGTTGAGCAGCGAGATGGAGCCCAGCGCAAAGCCCAGAAGCAGCGACCCCGAGTCGCCCAAGAAGATGCTTGCGGGGTTGAAGTTGTAGCGCAAAAAGGCCAGACAGGCGCCAAAGAGCGCAATGGAGAGCGCGGCGGCGTCGATGCGGCCCGAGAGAACGGCCATCGAAAACATGGTGAACGACGCGATGCCGCAGATGCCCGTGGCCAAGCCGTCGAGGCCGTCGATGAGGTTAATGATGTTGGTGAATGCCACCAGATAGATTACGGTGATGGGGTAGGCGAGCCATCCGAGCATGATCTCGCCGGGGGCAAACGGGTTGACGATGACGCCGATTTTTAGGCCGCCGATACAGGCGATAAGCGCGGCGAGGACTTGTCCGGCCAGCTTTTGCTTGGGCGTGAGCTGGAAGACGTCGTCGATAGCGCCGGTCGCAAAGATGACGGTAAAGGAGAGCGCCAGCATGGGGTAGCTGATGTGCAGACGGGGGTGGGGCACCAAAACGGGCGGCCAACCCAGGTACCAGGTGCCTAGGATTTGCACAGTGCAGGCGACGACCAGGCCCAAAAACACCGCCGTTCCGCCCAAACGCGGGATGGGCTTGGTGTTGATGCGGCGCTTAGAAGGATAGTCGACGGCATCGAGCTTAATTGCCAAGCGCTTGACCAGGGGCACCGCGAGGAAGGTCGTGATAAAGGCCGCCGCTGCCACGCATAGGTACGGTATGTAGCTCGGGGATGAAGCCATGAATCTAAAAACCGCCAAGCGTCGAAGGAAAAGGTCAGAAGAACGCCATGCGCAAAGGGCATAGCCGAACCATAATACTCGACCAAGGGGGGTACATGGAATTGCACGCAGCGATAATCACGCGCTTACCAGATATTGGGATGTTGTCGATGGCTTGTCGGGATGCCGGCGGGGATCCATATGGACTGTAATGGTGATTTTCGGCAAAAGAAAACCACCCCCCACGTTACGAAAATGAACCCACCTAAAACAGGTGGGTGCCCTCATCGACTGTTCCAGCGTCCTTAACAACGAAGGATACCTGTACTAGGTACGACTGTGTGGGCTCCCTAAATAAACGCGACGGTTCACCCAGTTGCTCCGCGGGGGGCGGAATACCTACATCATAAAGCGGCACTTTATCGATTCCAGTCTTGACATTACAAAAATCGTGTCGGACGATTACGGCGCCTTGGGCTCGAGCCGTCTGTGGGGTTGATCCCTTTACGTTTGAGCTGCTGAATCGTTGTTTTGGAGCATGGTTTTATGCCGACGTCGTTGACCGAACTTTTTTCGCCCGCCTGCCATTTGTGTCCGCGCCGTTGCGGTGCGGCGCGCGATGAGGGCGCGCACGGCGTCTGCGGTGCTAACGACACGCTCAAGGTGGCCCGCGCCGCGCTTCATATGTGGGAGGAGCCGCCTATCTCGGGCGAGGCCGGTTCGGGCACGATCTTCTTTAGCGGCTGCTCGCTCAAATGTATCTACTGCCAGAACCACGAGATCTCGACCGGCAATTTTGGCCTTGAGATTTCGCCTGAGCGCCTGGTCGAGATTATGCTGGAACTGCAGGACCAGGGTGCCAACAACATCAATTTGGTGACGGCGACGCACTATGCGCACCTGTTGCCTGCCGCGATTGCCGCGGCACGGGCGCGCGGACTGGTTATCCCAATCGTCTACAACACGAGTGGTTACGAGCGCGCGAGTGCCGTGGCGGCGCTGGGCGACCTGGTCGATGTGTGGCTCACCGACTTTAAATATGCCGATGCCGGGCTTGCGCAGTCGCTCTCCCATATAAAGGATTACCCGCGTGTGGCCGTGTCGGGTCTGGCCCAGATGGCGCGCGAGATCGAGCGCCGCGGGGGAGAGTTGGTGGACGAGGACGGGCTTATGAAGCGTGGCATGATCGTGCGTCACCTGGTGCTTCCGGGGCATGCAGACGATTCGTGCCGCGTGCTGGACCTGGTGTGGCAGACGGTGGGCGACGTGCCGATCTCGGTTATGAACCAGTACACGCCCAATGCGCTCATGCGCGAGCAGGGCGGCGACCTGGCACGCGCCGTGACGCGTGAGGAGTACGAGCAGGTGCTCGACCATGCCGACGACCTGGGTTTTACGACGATGTTCTGGCAAGAGGGCGGCGCGGTAGACGAGAGCTTCACCCCGGCCTTCGACACCACCGGTGTTCTTACCAGCGCAAAGTAGTGCGTTCGTCGATGATTTTTCTGGGACGGGGATTAAAAAATCATCGAGAGGATTGCTTGCTCGAACAGTAGTCAAAAAAGCCGCGTCCCAAAAAGACTGGGTATTGGGCGTTGACAGTTGGCGAGCCGTAGGTAAAATATCGACTTGTCCTGGGGACGTAGCTCAGTTGGGAGAGCGCTGCCGTCGCATGGCAGAGGCCGAGGGTTCGACTCCCTTCGTCTCCACCCTTGGATTTGATAAGCCGCTGACATTGTGTCGGCGGCTTTTTTTAAAAGAAAGGGCTATACCATGGCCGAGCTTGAGTCCCAACCACTGTCTGCCGAGGAGCGCGCCGAGTTGGAGGAGCTCCGCGCCGAGAAAGCTCGTCGCGAGGCCCAGGAAGAGGCCCGTCGCGAGCGCGAGGAGCTGGCTGCCCTGCGCGCCGAGCGTGCGAAGGCCGAGGAGGTCGCCGCGAACGCCGCATCCGAGCGCAAGCCCGCGCCCGCACCCAAGCCCGCTGCCGCGAAGCCTGCACCTGCCGCGCCCAAGCCTCAGCCTAAAAAGGCCGCTCGTCCCAAGTTCGTCGAGCCCAAGCCGAGCCGTGACGAGATGACCTTTGCCCAGCGCATGGTTACCTCCAAGGAACCTACGGGCGAGAACGAGATCCCTGGCATGGCGCCGGCTCAAAAAATCATCATTGTCCTTGCCCTCATCGCGTTTGTCATCTTTATGGGCTACACGATTCTAACCAGCATGGGCCTGCTCTAACCTATTTGCATCGGGCGTCATGTCCGCATCCTCTGCTCTCGTCTAACCCTCAAATTCTGTACCACACATCCGAAAGGTCGCCCCATGGCTTTGACCGACATCTCGCATCCCACCGACATTGCAATGCTCACCGATCTGTACGAGCTCACTATGGCCCAGGGCCTGTGGGAGAGCGGCAAGGCCAATGAGCAGGGTTGTTTTACCGCGTTTTACCGCGACCATCCCTTTGGCAGCGCCTATGCCGTCATGTGCGGTACCGCCGAACTGCCCGAGCTGGTCGAGAACCTGCGCTTTACGCCCGAGGACATCGACTATCTCGCTTCGCTCCAGGCCCCTGCCGGCGGCGCGATGTTCAAGCCTGGATTCCTCGACTACCTGCGCGATTTTCGTGCGCATGTAAACATCGACGCCGTGCCCGAGGGCGAGCTCGTCTTTCCGCGCGAGCCCATGGTGCGCGTCACCGGCCCCGCGCTGGAGTGCCAGCTGCTCGAGACGGCGCTGCTCAACATCGTCGGGTTCCAGACGCTTGTCGCCACCAAGACGGCGCGCGTGGTGCTCGCCGCCGACGGTCGCCCTGTGGCGGAGTTTGGCCTGCGCCGAGCCCAGGGTCCCGATGGCGGCCTGGCCGTCGCGCGCGCGAGCTACGTCGCCGGCTGCTCCTCTACGTCCAATGTGCTCGCCGGCCGCCGCTACGGTATTCCCGTCTTTGGCACGCATGCGCACAGCTGGGTGATGAGCTTCGATTCCGAGCTCGAGGCCTTCCGTGCCTTTGCCAAATCGAGCCCCAAGAACTGCACGCTGCTCATCGACACCTATGACGTGCGCGAGGGCTGTGAACATGCCATTACGGTTGCCAAGGAGATGGAAGCGGTGGGCGAGCGCTTGTCGGCCATTCGCATTGACTCCGGCGACCTCGCCAAGCTCTCCAAGTATGTTCGCGGCCGTTTTGATGCCGAGGGCCTGCCCTATGTGGGGATCTCGGTTTCTAACGATCTGGATGAGTACACGATTCAGTCGCTGCTCGACCAGGGCGCGCCCATCGACAGCTTTGGCGTGGGTACCAAGCTTGCGACCTGCTATGACCAGCCGGCGCTGGGCGGCGTGTACAAGCTTTCCGCCCGCCGTGCGAGCGAGGCAGATCCATGGACGCCGGTGGTCAAGCTCTCCGAGCAGCCCTACAAGCGCACGATCCCGGGTGTGCAGCGCGTGCGCCGTTATTACGACGGCTTTGGCGGCCCGGTCTGCGACATGATCTACGACGAGGACCATCTGGCGGGGGAGGGCGCCGCGCGCGGCAATACCCTCGTAGCCGTGAATGATGCCGCCCTGGTGACCGACGTGTCCGAACTTGAGTATCGCGAGCTGCTGGTGCCGATCGTGCGCGATGGCAGTGCGGTGGCTCCGCGTGAGAGCATCCAGGACGCGCGCGAGCGCTGTGCTTGGGCGCTCGATCATCTGGACGCGGCTTTCAAGCGCTTCCTGTACCCGCAGACCTATGTGGTGGGCATGGAGCAGGGCCTGGCTCAGGTGCGCGACGAGCTCGTGCGCAAGAACATGGCCGCGGCTTCTGCTTTTCCCTGGGCTCACTAATTCTTTGGGCGGTAGGGGCGAGTCACGCTCCCTTGGCCGCCGCTCGGCCGTTCGCTGAACAGTTGATTGGTTTGACGTATGACGACTTCTTATAAAACGATGGTGGTAAAGATCGGTTCGTCCACGGTGGTGGGCGCCGATGGCAAGGTCAACCGCGGCTTTATCGGCGGACTTGCCGATCAAGCCGCAACGCTGCGCAAGCTCGGCTGGCGTCTGGTCGTGGTGAGCTCGGGCGCTATTGCCTGTGGCTATCCCGTGCTGGGCTTCGACCGCAAGCCGGTCGGTGACCTGCCGAGCTTACAGGCTTGCGCCTCGGCCGGTCAGTGCATCATCTCGTCGGCCTACGACGAGGAGTTCCATGCGCGCGACCTGCTCACCTCGCTCGTGCTGCTCACGCGCCACGACACGGCCCGTCGCACGTCCTACCTGCATGCGCGCGACGCCCTGCTGCGCCTCGTGGAGCTTGGCGTGGTGCCGATCGTCAACGAGAACGATACCGTTACCGTCGATGAGATCAAGTTTGGTGACAACGACACACTGGCGGCGCTTGTGAGCTGCCTGGTTTCTGCCGATCTGTGCGTGACGCTCTCGGACATCGATGGTCTCTATACTGCCAATCCGCACGAGGACCCGACGGCCGAGTTTGTTCCTGTCGTGCATAAGATCGATGCCAAGATTATTGCCTCGGCGGGCGATTCTTCCACATCGGTGGGCACGGGCGGCATGATTACCAAGATTCGCGCGAGCCGTATCCTGATGACGGCGGGCATTCAGAGCGTGATTTGCTCGGGCGAGGAACCCGATGCGCTCGTGCGCCTCGCCCGCGGCGAGAGCGTGGGCACGCTGTTCGATCCGCCGGCGGAGCGTCTGGACATCGCACCCCGCAAGCTGTGGATCGCACTGGGCGACAAGGCGCACGGCTCGGTGACGGTCGATGATGGTGCCGCGAAGGCGCTGGTTAGCCGTGGCTCTTCCTTGCTTGCGGTGGGTATTCGCGGGGTCGATGGCCAGTTTGCCGAGGGCGATGTGCTCGATGTGTGCGATCCGAGCGGTATGGTCGTCGCCCGCGGTATCGCTGAGGCCGATTCGGACGTGCTGGAGCTTGCTGCCGGTCGCCGCCAGGACCAGATCGCCAGCAACCGCCTGCTGGCAGACCTGGCAGAGAAGCCGGCGATACACAGGGATAACTTGATCGTATTTGCATAAAGAAAGACAGCGCTGCGGATCGTTTCCCGCAGCGCTGTCTTTCTCGTGCCGGCACCTGGGGACGTTTCTTTTGTGCCGGCAGGTGGGGGACACTCCTTTGCTAGAAGATTCGGCGCAGGTCTCCGCGGTTGAGGGCCTCGTCGAAGAGGTGCTTGAACACCACGCTGCCGTGCAGGCCGTCGTGCTCGAACTCGTTGGTCACCCAGGCATGCGATTTGCCCACGCGGCTGAGCGTATCAAGCTGCAGGCCCGAATCCACGTACATGTCGTCGAAATACACCGCGGCCTGCAGGGGCACCTCGTTGCACGCCAGTCGCTGCGGGTCGTAGATCTTGTCCCAGCTGGTGTCTTCCATCAGCAGGTCCATGGCGGGCTTGAAGGGCTTGAGCTCGGGCATCTGCTCGAACATCCACGGGAACATGGCCTCGCCGGTAAACATGAGCGGGCGCGCGAGTGTGTCGAACTCGGCACGATGGGCTTTCTCCTCTGCTGCGGCCCAGCGAATGGGCATGGTGTCGCCGTCGGCGTAGATAAACTCCTGCAGTGTCCAGTACAGCGGGTTCGTGCGTGTGTTGGTGCGCTCGAAGGCGCGCATCAAAAAGCTGTCGGATACCGAGGAGCCGCAGCTCAGCGTACCGTCGCCAGTAACAAAAGCGTGATCGATAGTCCAATGCATGCGTTCAAAGCTCGGCTTCATGCCAAAGTCGCTGCCCATGAGCTGTAGGCGCTCGACCGTCATCGGCGAGCCGTCGGGCAGCACGGGCTTCTGAGCCTCGAGCGCATCGGCCAGGGCTGCCACGCGCTCGACGTCAGCGGGATAGCGGTCATAATACTGCTGCGTCTTGGCGGCCATGCGCGGGAAGGTGTGCGCGTAGACCTCGCTTGCGCTCGCCGGTACGTGGGGGATGCCGCCGCAGGTAAAGCTCGCCGCCACGCCCTCGGGGAAGAGCGACAGGTAGCTCAGCGTCAAAAAACCGCCGTAGCTTTGGCCGAGCGTGACCCACGGCTTGCCGCCAAAGCCCACTAGGCGCAGGTACTCAAAATCGCGCACGATGGAGCTGGCGAGGTGGCGCTTGAGGAAGTCCGCCTGCGAGCGTGCTGTATCGGCGCCGGCGGCCGTTGCGCGATCACCCAGTGCCTTGATCGTGCGTCCGTCCACGCAGCTACTGCGTCCGGTGCCGCGCTGGTCGGGAAGGACCACGCGGAAGTGCTTGACGGCCTCCTCGATCCAGCCGTCGCTTGTGGGCGACAGCGGACGTGGGCTCTCGCCGCCGGGGCCGCCCTGCAAAAACAGGAGCAGCGGCAGATCGTCGTTGATGCGGTCGGGCGCGCAAACCACGCGGTAGAAGAGCTTGATGCTCTCGGGCGCGCCGGCGATGGGTGCCGGCATAGCGCCGCGGCGCATGGTACTGCCGACGGCCAGGAGCATCGGCTCCAGGCCGCGCCAGTCAAGGGGGACGTCGATGCTGTGGTCCTCGACGTAAAGGCCGGGGACGTGGTACGAAGTGATGAGGGCCATGTGAGTCTTCCGTTCGTTGCGGTGTTTCGGGTTGACCAATTCTACCGCCGCGGGCGAGGCCATGCGCAAATCGGCTACCATGGTTGCAAACTTCTAGGAGAAAGGGCCGCCCATGTCGGTCGATATAGCCACGTATGTCCACGATCTTGCCGTTGCCGCCAAGGCAGCGTCGGCCTCGCTTTCCACGGCGAGCGATGAGCAGCGCCAGGAGGCCGTGCGCGCCATGGCCGCAGCACTGCGCAACGGTGTCGACTCCATCGTCGCCGCCAACGAGCTCGATATGTCCGCCGCGCGCGATGCGGGCACCTCGGCCGGACTGCTCGATCGCCTGCTGCTGACGCCCGAGCGCGTCGAGGGCATGGCCGCCGGTCTGGAAAAGCTCGCCGAGCTGCCCGATCCCGTGGGCCGCGTGCTCGACCACCGCGTGCTTGCAAGTGGCGTGGACCTGACCCGTGTGAGTGTGCCGCTGGGCCTGGTCGCTATGGTCTACGAGGCGCGCCCCAACGTGACGGCCGACGCCGCAGGCATCTGCATCCGTACCGGCAACGCCTGCATTCTGCGCGGCGGCTCGCTGGCCTATCACTCGTGTGCCATGATCGCCGAGCTGCTGGCCGATGCGCTCGAGGCCAAGGGCTTCCCGCGCGAGGCCGTGTCGATGATCGAGTCCACCGACCGCGAGGCTACTGGCGAGCTCATGAAGCTCCGCGGTATTGTCGACGTGCTCATTCCGCGCGGCGGTGCAGGCCTGATCCAGCGCTGCGTGCGCGAGTCGCTCGTGCCGGTGATCGAGACGGGTACGGGCAACTGCCACATCTATGTGCATGAATCCGCCGACTTTGATAAGGCACTCAACATTATCGTTAATGCCAAGACCCAGCGTGTAGGCGTGTGCAATGCCGCCGAGTCGCTGCTGGTCGACCGTGCTGTGGCCGACGCGTTTTTGCCTGCGGTCGTTGCCGTGCTGCACGACCACGGCGTGCTCATTCACGGCGACGAGGCCACGTGCGCCGCGTGCGCCGACGCCGGCTTTGTGGAGGGCGATGACTACGTCGCCGCGACTGAGGAGGACTGGGGTCGCGAGTACCTGGCGCTCGAGATGAGCGTGAAGGTCGTGGCAAACGAGGACGAGGCCATCGCACACATCAACCGCTACGGCACGATGCACTCCGAGGCCATCGTTGCCGAGGACACGGATGCTTGCGAGCGCTTCCTGGATGCGGTCGATGCCTCGGCCGTGTACGCCAACGCCAGCACGCGCTTCACCGACGGCGGCGAGTTTGGCCTGGGCGCCGAGATCGGCATCTCGACCCAAAAGCTCCACGCCCGTGGCCCCTTTGCCGCCGAGGCCCTCACCACCTACAAATACAAGCTCCGCGGCACCGGCCAGGTCCGCCCCTAACGCCCGCGCAAGAAAAACCACCACAAAGGTGCCTTTCTCCTTTGTGGTGGTTTTAGGTGGCGTGGGCGGTTAGGCCTGGAAGGTATCGCGGTCGGGGGCGAAGGACTGCATGGCCGCGATGGTGCGGTCAAAGAGTTCGGGTAGCTCCCAACCCAGCATCTCGGCGCCCTGCGTAATCACGTCGCGCGAACAGCCGGCGGCAAAGCGCTTGTCCTTGAACTTCTTCTTGAGCGACTTGGTCGTAAAGTCCATGACGCTTTTGCTCGGACGCATGATGACTGCAGCGCCGATCAGGCCGGTGAGCTCATCGCAGGCAAACAGGATCTTTTCCATCTGCAGCTCGGGTTTGGGCAGCGAGGTGTTGAAGTCCGACGTGTGCGTCTGGATGGCGCGAATGAGCTCGGGAGACGCACCTTCGCCCTCAAGAATCTCGGCAGCATAGATGGTGTGGTTCATGGGGTCGTCCTCATGCTCCTCCCAATCCAGGTCGTGCAGCAGACCGACGATGCCCCAAAACTCCTCGTTCTCTGGGTCGAACTCGCGCGCAAAGTAGCGCATGGTGCCCTCGACCGTCTCGCCGTGGGTGATGTGGAACGGGTCCTTGTTATGCTCGTTGAGCAGTTCGAACGCTCGGTCGCGGGTGATTCCGGCGGTAAGCGGCTCTGCCATAAGAGACTCCTTGTGCTCGTGGGTATCGATAAGAATGAATACTACTAGAACAAGAAAACCACCACAAAGGTGCCTGTTCCCTTTGTGGTGGTTTTTGGCGCGGATGGGTTAGTTGAGGGCGGCTTGGGCTAGGCGGGCTTCGGCGGCCTCCTCGGTGACGCCAAGGGCCACGGCGAACTCCTCGATGGAGCGGCGCTTGGCCTCCTTGAGTACGCGCATGTAGTAGGAGCTGGGTTTTTTATCAGCTTCCTCGGCTTGGCGAATGCGGTGCATCATGGTCTTTGCCACGCGGACCGTCTCGGGCGCGCCCAGCTTGAGCTGCTGCTTAAAGTGTGTCTCCTCAAGCGAGCTGTTGCGCTCGGTAAAGGTGTCGCACTCCAGCTCGTCATAGTGGCTCAGCAGGTGCTCGGCATCTTGCTGCGAGATGGCGGCGTGCAAACGGTCGGCCTGCGCCACGGGGTACATGAGAATCGTCTGCGCATGTCCCTGCTTGGTCTCGAGCAGCAGCATGGGCTGCGGTGTATCGTCCCTAAAACCGACGACGGTGCAGACTCCCTGGCCCGGATGAATGACGTGTTGACCGATTGAGAACATGCTACCTCCAACTTATACGAATTTACGTATGTCTAGAATAACACGCTGACGTGCGCAAACCCTTACTTTATGCAGGAAAAGCACACAACTCTGATAGGTAAGAGTATTCGATAACAGACGCAGCTCATTCACACCTTTATGCATTTTCAACGCCTGCATAATCTGCAGACAGACCGGCATCTTTGAGTGACTCCATACAAGCTGTAGTCATTTTTGTGCATATGCAATATCTATTAGCTTTACCCTGCGACAGTGCCCGTCGCTTGTGATAGAGTGCTACAAACTCTGGCTTTTGCCCTACGAGTGACCAAGAGCTCGGGGGCTTTAACACAAGGAGGATCTATGCCCGAGAAGATTGAAGAGCTGGTACGCGCTGCGCTTGCTGCGGCCCAGGAGGCCGGCGACCTTTCCGCATTTGAACTTGACGATTGCGCTATCGAGCGACCGGCTGACACTTCTCATGGCGAGTGGACCTCTACCATGGCCCTGAAGTCCGCCAAGCTGGCCCACTGCGCCCCGCGCAAGATCGCCGAGGCCATCGTTGCCCATATGCCCGAGGACCCCGCGATCGAGAAGGTCGAGATCGCAGGCCCCGGCTTCATCAACTTCTACCTCTCCGTTGCCGTCAAGAATGCCATCTTTGGCGAGGCTCGCGAGAAGGGTATGGACTTCGCTAAGTCCAACGTCGGTGGTGGCCTGAAGACCCAGGTCGAGTTCGTTTCCGCCAACCCCGTCGGCCCCATGCACATCGGCCACGGCCGCTGGGCCGCGCTGGGCGACTCGCTCTGCCGTGTGATGGACCACGCCGGTTACGACATCCAGCGTGAGTTCTACATCAACGACCACGGCTCTCAGATGAACACCTTCGGCAACTCCATCAGCACGCGCTATATGCAGCTTGCCGACATCATCGCCAAGCAGGGTGTGGATATCGACGAGGCTCACAAGCTGCTGATCGCAGACCGCGACGCCTTTGTTGCCGACGAGAACGACGAGCACCCCGAGACCCATCCGTACCAGGACAACTTTGCCGAGACTCTGGGCAAGGACTCCTACGGCGGCGACTATATCATCGACGAGGCCGCCGAGTTCTGGCGCACCGACGGCGATAAGTGGGTCAACGCCGATCCGCAGGAGCGCATGGAGAGCTTCCGCGAGCGCGGCTATGTAAAGATGGTCGACAACATGCGCGACCTCTGCCACGCCGTCAATTGCGACTTCGATCGTTGGTTCTCCGAGCGCTCGCTGTATGTGAAGGACACCGAGGGCGAGACCGCCGGCACCTCCGCCGTCGACCGCGCTTTTGAGAAGCTCGACAAGATGGGCTACCTCTACACCAAGGACGGCGCCCTGTGGTTCCGCTCCACCGACCTGGGCGATGACAAGGACCGCGTCCTGATCAAGTCCGACGGCGAGTACACCTACTTCGCCTCCGACGTTGCGTATCACTGGGATAAGTTCCAGCGCGTCGACCACGTCATCGACATCTGGGGCGCCGACCACCACGGCTACATCGAGCGCGTCCGCTGCGTCTGCGACGCTCTTGGCTATCCCGGCAAGTTTGAGGTTCTGCTGGGCCAGCTCGTCAACCTGCTGCGTAACGGCAAGCCCGTCCGTATGTCCAAGCGCAAGGGCACCATGGTGACCCTGCAGGAGCTCGTCGACGAGGTCGGCTCCGATGCCGCTCGCTACACGCTCATCTCCAAGAGCTCCAACCAGATGGTCGACTTCGATATTGAGGCCGTCAAGAAGCGCGACAACTCCAACCCGGTGTACTACGTGCAGTACGCTCACGCCCGCGTGTGCTCCATCCTGCGCCGTGCTGCTGACGTTACGCCCAAGCAGGCTGACGAGATGGGCATGAAGGCCGTCGCCGCCAAGGCCATCGGTGAGAACGTCGATTACTCGCTGCTGACCGACCCGACCGAGCTCGCCCTTTCGCGCAAGCTCAACGAGCTCACCGACCTCATCGCCAGCTGCGCTCGCGACCGCGCCCCGTTCCGTCTGACGCACTTTGCTGAGGAACTCGCCGGCGACTTCCACAGCTTCTACGCTGCCTGTCAGGTGCTGCCGAGCGAGGGCCGTCCCGTCGACCCCGAGCTTTCGCGTGCCCGTCTGGCCGCTTGCGATGCCGTCCGTGTGACGCTTGCCCTGGTGCTCACCCTCGTTGGCGTTTCCGCGCCCGAGCAGATGTAAGCTACGGGTCATTTGACCGTACAGACTTGGTTTAACTAAGCCTTGAAAGCCCGATCTCTCACGGAGGTCGGGCTTTTTGCAAACGCCGACGTATTGACGAATTTGGAACTGCTGGAAATACGAAACTATGCCGGTTTACTACGATGAAATGAGAAATTCCAACTACGCCGGCTTTTCGCAAAAAAGTGCAAGGCATCTACCTGCACTGATAATTGTTCTCGGGGGAA
>DAIMBN010000087.1:0-3560 GCA_036718335.1 Coriobacteriaceae bacterium | reverse complement strand
ATACGCCGCACCAATTGAACTTGAAGCCTCCGGCAACGGGGGCTTTTCTTTTACGTAAGCACTGCATGGATTCGAACCTCGGTCGAGGCGCGGGCGTGAAGCGGACGATTTCTTATCGACTCGTGTAAGATTCCGAGTAGGTATCGCGGCCTATCCGCGACCACTCCTTCTCTCAACGACCGATCAGGGTGATACTTCGTGGCAGAGCGTCCGACATACAAGCTCAGGTTTCTCGATCCCAAGAAGCGCTTTCCGGCGATGCCCGAGCAGCCTGCGGGACGCTCATATGGCGTGGTCTGGAAACTCTTTGGCGAGGACCAGCATGAATCTTGTTATGTCGTCGAATTCGTTGGCAAAAGTCATGTGTCGCTTTTGGGCTACGTAAGCGTTTCGGGTGAGGTGTACAAGGTGGACCGCCCCGTTAGCGAGGCTCCGCTGCCCAACGATCCCGACATGGAACTGGTCCTTGACGAGTCGGATTCCAGTATTGGTGAGATTATGGTAAGGGAAGCCAGCGGTGCAATGCGTACGTGCGCGCGAACCGTCGGCTCTCCCGAAGGCCCCATGCGCGAGCAGTCCGATCACGATACATGGAATTCGGCCCGCTCCCTTCCTTACGGCGAGTTCATGGCATCGATGTTCCTGCGCTACGTGATATTTGCCAACTCCGAAAGCGCTGTTGCGAACACGGCGGACGCCGACGGTCTCGATGCGGACATGCAAAACGTTGTCGACAAGATCAAGCTCGTAAAGTTGCCCGAGCCGGTCGAGGTGTTTTTGGGCTTTAACACGGCACCGCTACCTGACGCTATCGAGACGCTGCTCTACCGCGTTGACCATGCCGAGAATCCGAGCGGTATCGAGCGTTATGCCGCCGCCCTTATGAGCGAGGTCGACTTGCCCCGTCTGCGCACCATTGCCGCCAAGTCCGAAATGAGCCTAGCGCGCATCGACCGGTCGAAGCTGTTCTATCTCAATTTTGATCGTAGCCTGCTGGACCAGGGCGAGATTGACATGCTGCTTGCCATCGAGTGCCGTCTCAACCGCCTCTCCGGCATCCTCGAGCGCATCGGGGCCGGATTGGCCCCTGCGGCATCCTCGCCGAGCCTTGAGGGCTGCGCGCTCTTTGATGCGTGGCATATCGCCAAGACGACCAACGATGTTCCCCGACTGCTCGATACGACCTCGAGCGATAACCCGTGGGGCAAACCGGGTACGGTGGCTTGCCAGCCGGGCGGTGAGTGGGATGTGCGTACCCGCTTCGCGCGTATTGTCGAGGCGCTCAACGTGGTCACGCGGCTCGACTATACCTATCGGGCAAATGTTGCCGAGGGGATTATGCTCGTTCGGTTTGGGCACTCTGTCGTGAATGCCATGCCGCAACGTGAATACGACGCTCAAGATGACGCCTGGCGCGAGCTGGAAGAGGACACGCGTGCGATCTGGGCCGCGGAGCACGATGCGCGCGTGGCACTCACGCTTGCGGCAGCGTGTTTTGCCGCGGGCACCTGCATCACGCGCTGCTATGTGCAGATTGCTGCTCCCGACAGTGAGCAGGGCGAGCGCGTTGTCGCAACGTATTTCTTTGGGCGCGCGGCCTATCTGGCCGATTGCGTGCCTGTCGCCAAGGATCTTGAGAGCATGGACATGGACGATATGCCGTGCAAGCGTGTGCTTGAGGCGTATGAGTCAACCGCTCCGGAGACGATTGAGCCTGCGGAGGTTCATGCTCGTCCGCGTGATGACCATCGCACACTGCCGCCGGCGCTGCGCGATCTGCTGCTCGCCGATAAGGCTGACGAGTTGGAGGTCATGGAAGAGGACGATGACCCATACGTGGCCCGTGTTGTTGAATTGCGCGAGCAGGCAAAAGTCGACCGTACAGGTGCTTTTGAAGGCTTTTCCCGTCTTGTCGAGGAGTTGGAGGCTAAGTGCGCCGTCGCCGAGCTTTTGGCGACAGGTCCGGTTCAAACGCAGTTTTGCGATAACCAGCTGGTGCGCATGGTGCTACCGGTGTTGGAAGAAGACCGCTCTGTGCGAATCCTTCGTGCGCCCGATGCGCTGTACTTTGCCCAGCACGAGATCTGCAGCTTTTACGCCGAGCAAGAGGACTTTGAACGAGCGCTGCCCGAGGTGCGCCATCTTTACGATCTGGCGCGCTCGTCCATGCAATCGCACTTTGCGCTCATCAACGTGCTTGCGCGTCTGGAGCGCTTTGACGAGATTATCGAGGTGGCGCGCCACGGCCTACGTATTGCCAGCGATCGTTCTGCAATCGGCTACCTGTTCTATCGCTTGGCGTTTGCCTATTGGAATTGCGATCAGCTCGACCTGGCGCTGGCTTGTTACCGTCTGGTGCCGCGCGGTGAGGAATCGGGCAGCAGTGCGCTGGAAGAAATGCAGGGCCTTATGAATGAGATGGGCGTCAGCGAGCCTCCGACGTTCGAGGAGGCGGTCGAGACTATCCGCAAGGCTGGACTCGAGTTGCCGCCAGTGTCCGCCGTGACGAATCAGCTGGCAGATGCCGCTGTGCAACTGGTCGACAACGGCTTCTTTTTCCTGGCACGCGGTTGCATCTTCCAAATGTGGCGCACCATGGGCAACGACGAGCTCGGCTCCCTCAACCGCTCGCTGGGGTAGGGGCGATATAGAGGGGCCGCACCGCGCTATTTGTATCGGCGCGGGCGGGAGGACCCGGCAGGATTGGTAAGGCATAAAGCCGCCGAGCCTGCTAAAACTGTTAAACTCTGCTAAAGTTGCTAAACTTTGTTAAAGTTGTTAAAACTAGCAGAGGAGGGCAGAATGACGAAAGCTGTTAACCCCTTTAAGCCAACGGCGGGCATGAATCCGCCTGAGCTTATCGGACGGGACACTGTTTTGGATGACTTTGCCGAGGCTCTTGAGAATGGTCCTGGTGCCCCCGATCGACTCATGCGCATCTCGGGCGTCCGAGGCACAGGTAAAACGGTGCTCCTTAATGCATTGGGTGACCTTGCACGCAAAAAAGGATTCGAGGTCGTTGACGTTGCCTCCAATGCTGGTTTTTGCAATAGAATCCTCGAGGCTCTGCAGCGAAACGTTCGTCTTGAATCAATCTCGATTTCCCCATCGATTTTAGGGGTCAGCCTTGGCTCCATGGAGATGTCGAAGTCGGCCTCTCATCTGGGCGAGGCGATGTACGATGCTGCGAAGCGCGGTGGTCTGCTCATTACGCTCGACGAGATCCAGGATGCCTCAACTGAGGAAATGCGCGAGCTAGGCAATGAGATGCAGCTCTTGATCCGCCAAGGAGCGAATGTCGCTTTCGCTTTCGCCGGGCTGCCGACATCGGTAGATGGCGTGGTGGTGGATGATACGTTGACGTTCCTTCAGCGAGCCAAACATGTTGAACTTACTCGGCTTTCCGATTTTGAAGTTGGCGGATCGTTTGAGGATACGATGAGACGAGCGGGCAAGGAGCTCGACAAAGGTGCCGCTGAGCTATTAACAAAAGCTTCGGCAGGCTTTCCCTTTATGGTCCAGCTGGTCGGATATTACGCTTGGCAGGTTGCTGCGCGCAG
>DAIMBN010000086.1:0-3703 GCA_036718335.1 Coriobacteriaceae bacterium | reverse complement strand
GAAAGCACTTAATGTGCTTTCCGTCTTGCGCAGGACTGTAGAGCAGCAAACTTAACCCCCGCCCTCAGCCCCGGAGACCCTCCCGGAGGGACCCAAAAAATTTTTTCAAAAAAGTTGTTGCGCGCCAGACAGACTTCTGTGTATACTAATCCCCGCAGCGCACGCGAGCGGAAACAAACGCGAACGACTGCCTGGGGAGTTAGCTCAGTTTGGTTAGAGCGCCGGCCTGTCACGTCGGAGGTCGCGGGTTCGAGCCCCGTACTTCCCGCCAACGCAATTAAAGCCACGTCTTCGGACGTGGCTTTTTGCGTTTGATGCACTTTGTTTCGATAGAACGATCGCCCTGGTGCATCTTCGCCCAGAATCCCCGCGCCTTCGGGAACGCAAGTAAAATCTAATAAGTATATCTGTCTGAACAACAGCTTTGTTGCGCAACACCTGTTCTACGAGACAGGGGGTTAGGTTATACTAAATTGCACTGTGCGCCGCATCTGATGCATTTCGCTCCAAGCGCGGCACTCAGTGGATATCCGATTTACCATTTGGATGTCCTGGCGGTCATTTAGCGTCTCGACACAAGCTCGGCCCCGGAGCTCGTTCGAGCTGTTCGTATTCCTTGAAAGGGGAAAAATGGACATATCGAGGAAGACTGATTACGCCCTTCGCATGCTGGCGATGCTTGCCGAGGATCCGGAGCGTTTGCTTTCTGTTCGCACCGCTGCCGAAGAGGTCAATGTCCCGTATTCGTTTGCCCGCTCGATTCAGCACGGTTTGGTCCAGGCCGGTATTGTGGAGAGCCTGCGTGGCGTCCACGGTGGCATGCGTCTCAAGGTCAGTCCGGACGACGTCACTATCCGCCAGGTCGTCGAGGCCGTTCAGGGTCCTATGGTTATGAACGATTGCACCGCGCCCGATGGTGACTGTGCGCGCATGGGCGCGTGCTGCTATCATCCCCTGTGGGCCGGAGCCCAGGCGTTGATGCGCGACTACCTCGATTCCGTTTCGCTCGGCGACATCGTCGCTCACCGCCAGTTCTCGGCCGTCGATCCCAAGTTCGCCGACCGCGAAGCGTTTCCCGAGTACGCCACCTGCGCGTGCGCTTACCGGGAGGAATAGCGCCGCATAAGGAGCATAGCCATGATTCAGGACCCCTTTCGTTCGATGATTCGTTCGGAAGGGGTCCTGCGTTATCGCGACCTTCCGTGGCGCCGCACACGCGATCCGTACATCATTTGGCTTTCTGAGGTCATGCTGCAGCAAACGCAGGTGCCGCGTGTGGAGGCGCGCATGCCGGTGTGGCTCGATCGTTTTCCGACTGTGCAGGCGCTTGCCCAGGCCGCGCCTTCCGATGTTTTGGACGCTTGGCAGGGCATGGGCTACAACCGACGCGCTCTGGCGCTTCATGGGGCCGCTCAGCGCGTTGTAGAGGACTGGGACGGGGAGTTTCCGCGTGAGACGCGTGACTTGGTCGCTCTGCCCGGCATTGGCCCGGCAACGGCGCAGGGCATCCGTTCGTTTGCGTTTGATCTTCCAGGCGTGTATCTAGAGACCAATGTGCGCACGGTCTTTTTGCATCATTTCTTTCCCGATGTGCCGGCTGTTCCCGATCGCGAGCTGGTGCCGCTGATTCAAGCCGCCTGTCCGGCGGCCCCTGGTGCGGCGGCGGATGAGATTGCGCCCTTTGCCGTGCCTCAAGACGATGCCGACACGCCGCGCGCGTGGTATTACGCGCTGCTAGATTATGGCGCGTATCTTAAGAAGACGCTGCCCAATCCGTCCAGGCGCTCGGCGGGCTATAGTCGTCAGTCCAAGTTCGAGGGCTCGCGTCGCCAAAAACGCGCCCATATTGTGCGCATGCTACTGGCTGCGCGCGATGGGCGGCCGGCGGGGATAACGCTTGCTGATGCCGTGGTGGGCGTTAACGAAATGGAGACGGCAGCCGGTCGCGGGCCGGTCGAGTGCGAGCTTGTCGCGGGCATTCTAGTCGACCTGGAGCGTGAGGGCTTTTGCCGAGCCGAGGGCGATCGCTGGTTGAGTGTGTAGCCCGCTCAAATCTGAAGAACGGGATTGTAAGGTTTAAATTCGCGGCTTGAGGGCATCCTAAAGACAAGGTCGCTCAAAGCCTATGGGCGGCACGTGTTGAAGGGAAGTACACCTATGGATTTTGAGAATTCCCAAACCAAGAAGAACCTCGAGACCGCTTTTGCCGGTGAGTCCCAGGCACACACCAAGTATCGCTACTACGCATCTAAGGCCAAGAAGGATGGCTACGTTCAGATCTCGAATATTTTTGCCGAGACGGCGGGCAACGAGTCCGAGCACGCCAAGCTGTGGTTTAAGTATCTGCACGACGGCGCCGTTCCGGGCACTCTGGACAACCTGCGCGACGCCGCTGCGGGCGAGAACTACGAGTGGACCACGATGTACGACGAGTTCGCCAAGACCGCCGAGGAGGAGGGCTTTGTCGAGATCGCCGAGAAGTTCCGTGGCGTCGCCGCCGTCGAGAAGGCCCACGAGGAGCGCTACAACAAACTCGTCGAGCGCATCGAGTCGGGCGAGGTGTTTGAGCGTGAGGGCGTGAAGGTGTGGAAGTGCCTGAACTGCGGGCACCTGCACGTTGGTGCCGAGGCGCCTGAGGTGTGCCCGGTGTGTAACCACCCGAAGGCGTACTTTGAGGAGCAGGTGGTGAACTACTAGCGCTTGGCGCTGGCGTGAGCTGGGCCGGGAGGGCCGGACTACCTTCCCTCCTCGCTCACGGCTTCGCAGGGTCGCGTTGAGGGAAGGTAGTCCGGCCCTCCCGGCCCGCTTTGGTTCGTTGCGTGCTCGCTACAGAAAAGCTGATAACTAAGTTTGTGTGCCGCCCCTATCGGGGCGGCACGTTTTTGTATGGGGACTGGTTGGGACGGCACCGTTCATGGGTGGGGTACACTGGGTGGCGACTTTTAGTTTATCTACTACCTGATGGGGTGTTTTTGTATGGGTAAGAAGTCTCGGGCTCGGGTTGCTGCGGCGGGAACTCGCAAGGATCCTGGTCGTCGGGTTGCCGAGGGTAAAAAGGTCGATCGTGTCGAGAAGGACAAGAAGGTTGGCGCGCATGCTCATCCTGAGTGGGCGCCTCACCTCAATACGGCTAGCGAGGATCTGACTGCTAAGTTGTTTACTCTGGTCGAGGTTATCTTGGGCGTGGTGCCCGTGGTGGTCATTGGCTTGTTCTTGGCTTCGAAAGATGCCACGAGTGTCGATAAACTCACCGATGTCTTTTCTCAGGACCCCTCGATGGTGGTTACGTTTATCTCTGCGTGCCTGCAGCCGTTTGTGGCGTACATGTTGTACATGATTTATCGCAAATACTGCGAGGGCGATGCGGGCTTTGCCGCCGGCAACCTGATCGGTCTTTTGTGCTCCGAGATCCTACTGCTCAATATCCCGGGCGTCATCGGTATGGGCATCTTGCTGTGGCGTGTTTGGCGCAACGTTGCCCCGCACTTTGAGAGTTGGCTGTTTGAGCGCCGCGTAATGGGCGTGCTGGCAGACATCGCCGGGTCGCTCGTGATTCTCGTCTTGGCATTTATGTGCGCCACCGCCGCCCGCGGTCTCGCGGGCATGTAGTCTGTTCTCACCGACCACGGGGCGCAGGGCGGGGAAACCTTTCCCTCTCGCTCACGGCTTCGCAGGGTCGCGTGAGGCAAAGGTTTCCCCGCCC
>DAIMBN010000028.1:0-24174 GCA_036718335.1 Coriobacteriaceae bacterium | reverse complement strand
AGAAAAGGGCGTGATGACGATAAGGAAGAGCATCACGATGGGTATGGCGAGAATGGCGATGACGTTGCGACCGGTGGAATGAGACGGCTTCACATGCGCTCCTCGAGACAAAGATCTGTTGAGGATAGGCAGAAATGGATATGTTCAGAGAACAATTCAAGTTTAACCTCATGGCGCGAGATGGTCGACCGTTAGCGTCGAAAACCACCACAAAGGTGCCTGTCCCCTTTGTGGTGGTGAGGAGCGCGCGGCTCCTTTTGGTAATAGTGCTGGCTGGCGGTATCATTAGTGCAGGTGGCGAAGGTTTGCATTGTGGGGTGTTTTGCCGTGAGCCGTTTTGCCCGTATTGGATTGATTGTTTTGGCGCTTGCGATCACCGTGGTTGGCATGGGCGCTGTCGGCATGGCGTTTCTGCCTGCTGCGGTGACGGAGCCGGTGGTCAAGCCTGTGATTCAATCTGTCGAACTTCTGACCGGCGACGACAAGCCTGAGACCATTACCGTTGATTTTGATGAGCAACCGGCTGCGCTTGGCATTAGTAATTATCCACATATTCAGCTTGGGGCCATGCGCTATACCACGGATACAAGCCTGATCGATAGGACGTCCGAGCTACTCAAGGGCAAAACATTTAAGCGTTGGTACGGATATGCGTCCTATCGGGCAAAAGCGAACGACATGGTTGGCGGATGCCACTCTTCTATCGAGCTGGACACTGCAAACGGCGCAAAGTTATGTGATGTCTCGTACGATCCGGGCTACGAGGGCAATGAGGGTCCGGGCATCTACATCATGGACGGCGATGTCGCCTATGTCATGGAGGGCGACCAGACCGAGCTCAACGATTTTATGGGTCAGTGTATCCAAGATGCCTATAAACAGACCTGCTTGCCTGACCCGCAGACTGCACGCGATAGTGGGTCTGCCCGTACATGGCTGTTCGAGGATGAGATGCCCTGGACCGTCGAATCGGGAAGTACGGGTTCGGCGAAGGAGTAGAGACCGCGACCACCACAAAGGTGCCTGTCCTCTTTGTGGTGGTTTTCGGTCTGTCTCGATCTGTAGCATCTTGGCCGCTAAAAGTGGGCTTGGTGTTACAGATTTAGATTTTCGATTCGGGCGTCTTCTGTTCGTCTCGATTTGTAACAGATGGAGCTCTATTTGCCGAGTAGATGTTACAGATTGAGACAAACGGGCGCCGTTGGCCATTTCATCTTGATTTGTAACATCTGGAGCCATAAACAGTCGCTAGATGTTACAGATTGAGATAGTAAGGGGACGAGGCCGCAGCGGGCGAGCGTGCCTGCTCCCTATCTCTCAATCACTCAGAAAATCTTATATATAGAGACTTAGATTTGTGTATAAGATCGCGCAAAGCTGGCAACAATACTTCTCGAACAACGTGAAGCCGCCCCGTAGGGCGGCCGCCCCAAGAGAGGTGATTCCATGAGAATCGATAAGCTAGCAATGACGTCGCGCGAGGCGTTGCAGACCGCCATGAGCACGGCTGCCGATGCGCAGGCCGGCGCGGTGGAGCCGATTCACCTGCTGTCCGCC
This sequence comes from Coriobacteriaceae bacterium, assembly GCA_036718335.1. Lineage (GTDB taxonomy): Bacteria > Actinomycetota > Coriobacteriia > Coriobacteriales > Coriobacteriaceae > Collinsella. Next base: position 22,617 of record DAIMBN010000028.1, on the reverse strand, counting down.
CTGCTCGGTGCCGGCGAGCGCAATATCTCCGTGATCATCGAGCGCATCGGTGCCGACCCGGCTCAGCTCGCACGCTCCACGCAAGATGCCATCGACCACTCGCCCAAGGTTTCGGGCGAGGGCCAGCAGATGGGCCTGTCCAACGAGCTCGTCCGCGTCATCGAGAAGGCCGAGAAGAAGGCCACCAAGATGGGCGACAGCTTTGTGGTGACCGAGCATCTGCTAATGGCACTTGCCGAGGACAAGGGCGAGGCCGGCCGCGTTCTGCGCGACGCAGGCGTCACCAAGGAGCGCATCGAGCAAGTCTACGAGGAGCTGCGCGGCGATGACCGCGTGACGTCCGCCGAGGACAAGACGCAGTTTGAGGCGCTGGAGCAGTACGGCCGCAATATCTGCGACCTTGCCCGCGCCGGTAAGCTCGACCCGGTCATCGGCCGTACCGATGAGATTCGCCGCACCATCCAGGTCCTGTCCCGTCGTACCAAGAACAACCCCGTGCTCATCGGTGAGCCGGGCGTCGGCAAGACGGCCATCGTCGAGGGCATTGCCCAGCGTATCGTGGCCGGCGACGTGCCGAGCACCCTGCGCGACCGCGACCTCATCGAGCTCGACATGAGCGCGCTGGTCGCCGGTGCCAAGTACCGCGGCGAGTTCGAGGACCGCTTGAAGGCTGTACTCAAGGAAGTCCAAAAGTCCGAAGGCAAGGTCATCCTGTTCATCGATGAGCTCCACACCATCGTGGGCGCGGGTGCCACCGAGGGCTCCATGGACGCCGGCAACATCCTCAAGCCGGCGCTCGCCCGTGGCGACTTGCACGCGATTGGCGCGACTACGCTCGACGAATACCGCAAGTACATCGAGAAGGACGCGGCGCTCGCGCGTCGTTTCCAGACTGTGATGGTCTCCGAGCCTACCGTCGAGGACACCATCTCGATCCTGCGTGGCCTCAAGGAGAAGTACGAGATCTTCCACGGCGTGCATATCACCGATAGCGCGCTCGTGGCCGCCGCCGACCTCTCCGATCGCTACATCGCCGATCGCTTTCTGCCCGACAAGGCCATCGACCTGGTCGATGAGGCGGCAAGCCGCCTGCGCATGGAGCTCGACAGCATGCCGGTCGAGATCGACGCCACCACGCGTCAGCTCACCCAGCTGCAGATCGAGGAGCAGGCGCTCATGAAGGAGACCGACGACGCCTCCAAGGAGCGTCTGGAGGCCCTGCGCCAGGAGATCGCCGAGGTCCAGGAAAAGCTCAACGTGCAAAAGGCCGGCTGGCTCAACCAGAAGAACGCCATCGACCACGTGCAGGAGCTCAAGGGACAGCTCGACGAGGCCAAGAGCGAAGAGGAGCGTGCGACGCGCAACGGCGACCTGGGCCGTGCGTCCGAGCTGCGCTACTCCGTGATTCCGGGCCTGCAGCAGCAGATTCAGGATTCCGAGGCTGCGCTCGAGGCGCAAAAGCAGCAGGACGGCGAGGGCCTCAACGAGCAGGTGACCTCCGATGAGATCGCTGAGGTCGTGAGCGCTTGGACCGGCGTGCCCGTCTCTAAGATGATGCAGGGCGAGCTCGACAAGCTGAAGGGCTTGGAGGGCGAGCTGCATAAGCGCGTCATCGGCCAGGACGAGGCGGTCTCCGCTGTCGCCGCGGCCGTGCGTCGCAGCCGTGCGGGCCTCTCCGATCCGGACAAGCCCATCGGCAGCTTCTTCTTCCTGGGCCCCACCGGCGTGGGCAAGACCGAGCTCGCCAAGGCGCTTGCCGAGTGCCTGTTCGATGACGAGCGTGCGCTCGTGCGTATCGACATGTCCGAGTACATGGAGAAGTTCAGCGTCCAACGTCTGATCGGTGCGCCTCCGGGATACGTTGGATACGACGAGGGCGGCCAGCTCACCGAGGCCGTGCGCCGTCGTCCGTATTCCGTGATCTTGCTCGACGAGATGGAGAAGGCTCACCCGGATGTCTTCAACGTGCTGCTGCAGGTGCTTGACGACGGCCGTCTGACCGACGGTCAGGGTCGCCAGGTATCCTTCAAGAACACGATCATCATCATGACGTCTAACGTGGGCTCCAAGGCTATCGCTGAGCTTTCCGGCAAGGACGAGGAGGAGATGCGCCATCAGGTCGACGCGGCCATGGCTCAGACCTTCCGCCCCGAGTTCCTCAACCGTATCGATGATATCGTGGTGTTCCATCCGCTTGGCATGGCGCAGATCGAGAAGATCGTCGACATTCAGCTCGCCGACGTCCGCGCGCGTCTGGCCAAGGAACGCATGACGCTTGCCATCACCCCGGCGGCCAAGCAGCTGCTCGCCGTGGGCGGCTTGGACCCGGTCTTTGGTGCCCGTCCGCTCAAGCGTCTGGTGCAGCGTGAGGTTGTCGATGCCATCGCAGCGGCCATCATCGACGGCACGGTGCGCGAGGGCGATCAGGTGACGGTCGATGTCGACAAGGACGGCGGCTTTACCGTCGTGTGCGATAACACGCCGGCGGCCACCTACGAGGTTCCCGACGCCGAGTAGATTTTGGGCAATGCCTTAAAATCTGCCAGTCGTCTCTAAACGCCAAGGGCGGTGGATCCAATCGGGTCCGCCGCCCTTTTTCGTGCGACAATCGATGATGTTGAGCGGATGCGATGCAAGGAGCTATGCAGATGAAAGACGAGAACAAGACGAACGCACCGGCGGCTGAGATAGCGTCCGCCGCACCAAAGCCCGCGCCGAAACCGGCACCCAAGCCGCGCGACCCCTACATCCGTGCCGAGAATGAGGACGATGACGGCTACGATCCCTACAGCGACCGACGCCCCGAGCGCGAGCCGATGTTCGAAGCCGATCCGTGGCGCTGAGTGCCACCCAAAAGGCCACCAATAAGTTGCGGTGAAATAGAGATTGTTTTGCGGTTTGACCAGCAAAAACAGCCCCTATTTCACCGCAACTGCGTTAGGGATTTTTCTACAGGGGGAGGGTAGTCAAAAAAGCCCCGTCCCAAATCGACTGTCCAGGGAGTCGCATTCGAGCTTGGTTGTCCTCTCAGCCACTCGGCATCCTTCGAGCAGTAATAGTGAAAAAACTTGCTTAAGTGTTAATCAAGTCAGACATAATCTTGCTCTCTAATTAATCAAGAATCGCTATAATTTTGATTAGATAGAGAGCAAGATTGGAGAATCATGGCATTCAACGACTTGATCGCCCAGAAAATAAAGGACTTTGAACAGCAGGGGGTTCCGCAGGTCTTTGAGCGAGACCTTGATCTAGGAAACCCACAGGAGCCAAAGCGCGACAACATCGTAAATGTGATTGTGGGGGCCCGCCGTTGTGGAAAGACGTATCGCCTGTATCAGGAGATGCGGCGGCTTCAGAGCCGGGGCGTCGAGCTTGACCGGATGCTTTACTTCAATTTTGAGGATGAGCGCTTGCGCCCGTATGAGCCATCGCTGCTGGCGGACGTGCTCGACACGTTCTATGCGCTGTATCCTGTTGCTCGAACCGAGGGCGCTTACATTTTCTTTGACGAGATCCAGGAAATTCCCGAATGGGGTGCGTTTCTGCGGCGTGTAGTCGATACCGAGAAAGCGACCGTCTACGTGACGGGTTCTTCTTCTAAGATGCTGTCCTCAGAACTTAAGAGCGAGTTCAGGGGCCGTTCCCTTGTACGAGAGCTATTTCCGTTGAGTTTTTCGGAATACATCCGATATAAGACGGGGAGCGTTCCTAGTCCGGATGCACCCTTTTCCTCGAGCGACACAGCGCTGCTTCGACATCATCTGATCGGATATCTTGAGCGAGGGGGATTTATCGCGACACTTGAGCAGACGCCTGCGGACGCGATTCAGCTGCTACAGGAATATGCGTCGCGAACGGTCGCCATGGACGTCGTTGAACGTTACGACGTTAAGAATCCTCGTTTGGCCTCACTGTTTCTGGCGCGGTGTATGGCATCTTCGGGACGAGAGCTGTCGGTGAATAAGGTGTACAACGAGTTCAAGAGCAGGCAGATACCCGTCAGTCGCAATTCGCTCAGCGATTTACTTGAGTATTACGAGGACGCCTACCTGTTGTTTTCGGTGCCGGAGTTCACGCGTTCACTTGCAAATAATACGCGGTCTGCGTCTAAAGTCTACGCTGTCGATCCTGCGATGTTTGGAGCATTCTCTCCCGCATCGGCATTGGATCAGGGCCAGAGGCTCGAGACTGCGGTGTTCAATGCGCTAAGAAGAAGGACCCCCGCGGTGCGGGCCGCATCGGTCTGCCGCCTGCTGATTAAGGAGAAGAATAAAAGCCATGAAGTTGACTTTGTGGCTGGGGACGCGCTTCTCATGCAGGCGTATAACCTGATTCAGGTGAGTGCGGATATGGCGAGCGAGAAAACGCGCGAGCGCGAAATCGCCGCCCTCGATGCCTCGATGGCCCAGTTCGATCTTGGTGAGTCGACAATCGTTGCCATGGATGAGCAGGCCGATATTCCATGCGAACACGGTGTGGTACACGCTGTGCCCGCATGGAAGTGGCTCCTTGCCTAATCATCCTCAAAGTAGCTAAAAGAGTCCCGTCCCAAAAAGACTGCCCTCGCTGCGGCCGGCTAGTCCTGGGCCTTGATGCTGGGCAGCAGAATCTGGGCGAGATAGTCGCACTCGAGCTTGGTCGCGGCGTCAGCCTTGCCGTTCTTGCCGACCAGCACGTTTTTGATCTGGCTGTTAGCCTACCAAGAGTGCTGACGGCTCCGCATAAAGAACGGCAGAGTGCCACCTCGCAAACGGAGTTAGCTTGATTCGCTTACGCGCACTTCAAAGTCAAAGGAGTTGCTTTCGCCTCGATACGTCGCCAGGGAATACTCGACGGGAGAGTCAAGCGCGTCTCGTGCAACGGTTTGGAAAATGATGAGGGGGTCGCCCTCCTCAATGTCGAGCAGGGCGGCGGTTGTCACATCGGCTTTTGAGACCTCGAGGTGACGGCGCGCTCGTTCGACTGGGTTGCCAGATTCGCTCATGGCAAAATACAGGCTGGTCTCTTCAAAGTCGACGGCATCGAAGTCTTGGTACGGTTTGCAGGGAATATAGCTTTCCACAAATACGTTGGGTGTGTCGTCGGCATATCTTAGGCGGACGAGTTTGTAGACGTCTTCGCCGGGCTCTAACTCAAGCTTGCCGGCGATTTCGGTTGTTGCTTTGACGCGCTTGAAGGTGAGGACCTTGGTGCGTGGCACGCGCCCGGCTCGTTTCATCTCATCTTCGAAGCTCATGATGCGCATGGCAAAGGTCTGATCGACCTTGGGGAGCGTTACAACGGTGCCGCGCCGCCGCCGTTTTTCCAAGTAGCCCTCGCTTACAAGCGCTTGCATGGCCTGGCGAATAGTTGACCGGCTGACGCCGTACATATCGCATAGCTGCATTTCAGAGGGAATGGCTTCGCCTACGGCGTACGTGCCGTTTTTTATTTTGGCGAGTAGATCATCTTTGATTTGGTCGTAGAGCGTCATTTTGTCATACCTTTTTAAGGCCGAAGTTAGAACGAATATAACATATGGGACAGAGCCATAAGGCTCCGCTCCGATGGCCGGGTTAATTTTGTTGGCTCGCCGATGCTGCCACTCGCCACCGTAACTCCTTTCGTTGCGCTTAATCATATATGTATGACCAAAATGTTGATAGTTTGAGTCTATTCCGCTTCATAAACGGTATTAAATCAGACATAAACGGTAAAACGGATTATGTAGCAGTAATATGTATGACAATATGTTAGGATGTAGGCATGCACCAACCCCAATGAAGGGAGCCGTCATGGCACGTTACACGCTCGATGATCTCGCCCGCTTGGTTGATCACACCAACCTTCACCCCGACGCCACGCGCGAGGATATGGAGAAGCTCTGCCAGGAGGCAAAGGACTATCACTTCAAGATGGTCGCCATCAATTCCGTCCAGTCCAAGCTCTGCTCCGAGCTCCTCGCCGGCACCGACATCCATACCGGCGCCGCCATCAGCTTCCCCCTCGGCCAGACCACCATCGCCACCAAGGTCTTCGAGACCAAGGACGCATTGGCCAACGGCGCGAACGAGATCGATTACGTGGTCAACCTCACCGAGCTCAAGGCCGGCAACTGGGCCTACATCAAGGATGAGATGCAGCAGATCGTCGACATCTGCCGTGATGCCGGCGTCCCCTCCAAGGTCATCTTCGAGAATTGCCTGCTCACCGAGGATGAGAAGCTCGAGCTGTGCAAGATCGCAAGCGTGGTCCTGCCCACTTTCGTGAAGACCTCCACCGGATTCTCCACTGGCGGCGCAACCGTCGAGGACGTCCGACTCATGCGCGAGCACACCGACCCCCGTGTTAAGGTTAAGGCCGCTGGTGGTATCCGCACCGCCGACGCTTTCCTCGATATGGTTCGTGCCGGTGCCGAGCGCATCGGCTGCAGCGCCGGCATACCCATCATCGACGAGTTACGTGCGCGCATGGAGCGCGACGGTATCGACGCCTTCGAGCTGTAAGGAGTGCATATGGGTCCTATCCTGCTCAAACCCAACTATATTACCCCCGTCTGGTCGGGTCCGCGCGTCAACGAGGCGCGCGGCCTTTCCGGGGACACCTTATACGGCGAGTCGTTTGACGTGTCTGTACACGATGGGTTGGTCAACGATGTCGACGGTGGCCCGTTCGACGGCATGCCGCTCGATCGCGTGATAGCCGAGAACAAGACCGCCATCATGGGCGAGCTCAATCACGACGGCATCGTGCAGATCATCACGATGGATGCTGGCGAAAACCTATCCGTTCAGGTGCATCCCGACGAGGCATACGCCCGCGAACACGAGTCCGACCACGAGAAGGCGGAGTCTTGGTACATCTTGGACGCCGAGCCCGGTGCCTCGATCATTTGCGGCACGACGACCGACGACCTCGATGCGCTGCGCGACGCGACGGCGGATGACAGTGTGGGCGACCGCTACGGAAGGCGCGTCCCCGTGAGCGAAGGTGACTTCGTGTTAATCCCTGCGGGGACCCTGCATGCGATGGGCGAGGGCGTGTTCGCCCTCGAGGTCGGTAGCCTGGGCTTCAAGACGTATCGGTTGTGCGATTGGGGCCGCGGTCGCGAGCTTCATGTCGAGCAGGCGTTCGACGTGCTCGACACCTCAATCCGTCCCGAGCCCGCGCATTTCGGCGCCTTCGATCCGAAGGCCCCCGCGAGTGTGCGTCGTGGCGTCACGCACAGCCTGTTCACCTCAGACGTCGTTGACGTCCGGGGCGAATGGGAGTGCCCCCTGGGCGATCGGTATGCCGTGCTGTCCTGCGTGGGCGGCCATGCCCGGGTGGTCACGGACGACGGCGCCGTCGAGCTCCCCCGTACCGCCTCTGCACTGATTCCTGCGAGTGCGGGTTCGTTCACGGTCGAGGGGACGTGTCGCGTGTTGGTAAGCCGCGTCGTCGATGGGCGTGACGGCCAGCGCGACGGGGAGTAATGGGAGGTCAATATGTCCGGATCAAAGCCTCGCGTTGTGGTGACGGGTGCAAATGGGTATCTTGCGAGCCTCATTCGTTTGTACAACGCCGATAAGTTCGATTTTGTCAACGTTACAAGGACCGACGTTGACCTTTCCAATGTTGAGGAAGTTGCCGAGTTTATTGCCGGCCTCGATTTCGATGTCTGCCTTCATACGGCAGCTGACGCTTCGACTGCCCATTGCGAGAATGACCCCGAGGGAACGCATCGAATCAATACGGAGTCGGCGATTGCCATTGCGCGGGCCTGCCGTGCCTGTGGCGCCCGTATGGTTTTCTTTTCAACCGAGCAGTGTTTCAATGCCTCGACAGGCGAGTCTCCGTTTCACGAGGACGACGAGATGGCTACCACTACGCGATACGGTGCACAGAAGATGGAGGCGGATGATTGGATCAGGGAAAACCTCGACAATTATCTGATCTTGCGCCTTTCGTGGATGTTTGGTCTTCCCATGCCTGGGGCAAAGCCCGCCCCCAATATCCTGACGAATGTTTTGCACGCAGTTCGGACGGGAGAGCCGGCGGCGTTTCGCGTGCATGAGCGGCGGAACATGACGTACGGTCTGGAGCTTGCAAACGCCCTGCCGCAAATCCTTATGCTGCCCAGTGGGGCATATCATTTTGCGAGCCAAAACGGCTTGAGCACGTATGAGACCGCGCGCCTTGTTGCGCGGCGACTTGGTTGTGCCGAGCAGAGTATCGATGAGCTCGTGCTTCCGGACACTACGACCTATGCTGACCGACCCAGGGACTTTCGTCTTTCATCTGAAAAGCTTGCACGAGCGGGGGTGCGCCTCGGAACGTTTGAAGATAGCCTCGAAAGCTGCTTGAAGGATTTTGGATTGATTTAGCATGTGCAGCGCCGATGGCATATCGGCCGCTCGATTCGAAGACCCAGCCGCAAGTTTTGCTGGGTCTTTTCGTGGGTATGGTTTGTGCCGGCGTTCGGCAGAAGCACATTGTTGGAGCGCGGGCGTCCTTCTTCTGGGACGAGGCTCAAAAAATCATCGGGCAGGTGGCTAAAAGAGCTCCGTCCCAAAAAGACTGCCCCCGCTGCGGCCGGCTAGTCCTGAGCCTTGATGCTTGGCAGCAGAATCTGGGCGAGGTAGTCGGTCTCGAGTTTGGTCGCGGCGTCGGCTTTGCCGTCTTTGCCGACCAGCACTTTTTTGATCTGGCTATAGGTATAGCGGTTGCCGGTCGTAAGTTCGACAAGCTCAACTGCAGTGTCCATGGGGTAGGTCGACACGGGGTCTTGCGTGCGTCCGTTGATGGTCTGGGGCACCACATACGGATAAACGGGGCCGCTGGCGTAGACGGTGTAGCCGTTGCCGAGGTTTGCCGCACCCAAAACCGCGTCGCCCTCATCGGGCGTAAAGCTCTCGCCGTCGCGCACCGTGACAAGCGTCACAAGCGGCGTGTTCGTGTCGCCGGCAAGATATATGCACAGCGTGCTGCCGTTTTGCCAAGTCGCGACTTTGCCGTACCACTCAACGGGAATATCGAGCTGATACAGGTCCGTTGCCTTATGTCGAGCATCGGCGTCGCGGGCCGCTTGCGCCTTGCGGGAGCTCACGGCGTTGGTCGCGGCGTCGCGTCGCGCGGTTGCCGCCTGCTGGAGTACCTTTGCGACCGCGGCGGAATTCACCCCGCCTTCCTCGGCATACTTGGCGGCGGCATCGATCTGGTCGTCAGTCACCGTGTCGGCTGAAGGCACCTTGAGCTTAAAGGTTGCCTGGGCACTCAGGTCCTGCCCGTCGCTCTTAATGGTGACCTGCACTTTGGTGGCCGGGACGGTGTAGATGGTGCCGTCGGCCGCGATGGGGGAGGCGGCAATGGAGAGCGTGTAATCGCCGGGCAGCAGCTTAATGCCGCGACCGTGCTCGTCAACGTAGAGCGTTTCGCTCACGGAAGAACCGTCGGAATCCTGCCCGCTCACCTGCACGGGAATCTTGGAGCCAGTTGAGCAGTCGAGGCCCGCGGCATGCACGCCAATCTGCACCGACATCATCGTGTGGGCATTGGCGGCGACAGCGGCAGCCTGCTCTTGCTGATATCCGTTCCAGGCAGCATAGCCTGCACCGCCGGAGACAAGCGCGACGGCCACGACGCCGGCGACCATCAGATTGCGGCGCTTGGGTGACATCTTGCGATGGCGGACCTCGGCTTCGCGTGCCGAGGGAACGGACGGCAGGGGAATATCGCCCATGGCGATGGTCTCATCGACGACAGGAGCAGAACCTAGGCCGGGGAGCTCGCGGGTCAGCGAATCCTCGGCCGGCAAGTTGCCAAGCAGCGCAGTTTCTTCGCCGGGGTCTGGACTCGGCTGGTTATTTGCCTCGGATTTTGGCTGAATCGTCGCTTCCGCGTCGTCGACGGGCGCATCACCCGTTTCCTCAGCATTGTCGTCGGGGTCGGTGCCATCCGAGCCAGCATCGTCATCGCCGGCGCCGTCAGCCTCGGCATTGGCGTCATCGCTTGCGCTCTGTTCCGTGTCTGCTAAGGCGTCTTCGCGTGTCTCATCCTGCATATCGACAAACGTCTCGTCAAACGCAACCTCGTCAAGCGAAAGCCGGTCTAGGCTCTCCAGGGCCTCGGCGCATGCTTCTGCATCTTGGACCGCATCCTCTTGGCCCGTCGTCTCATCTTTCATATATCCCCCAAGCTCAATATCGGGACAACACTGTACCCAAAAACGGGACCCCATAGAGCCGCCGCATGATTTGAAATCCGATTTTATATATGCGCATGTTTTTGAATAGATGAATAGGGACGCAACGACAAAAGCCCCCGAAAAGCGAGCGAAACGCTTTCCGGGGGCTCTGCGAGACATTGGATTGAAAATCCTGGCGGGCGGGCCTATGCCCAAGCGCCAACAGCGACCAACATGTTACTCGGCGTGAGCGTAATCAACCTTGGCGCGGCGAGCGGTAGCCTTCTCCCAATCGCTGGTGCCCTCAAAGACATCCTGCTTGTAGGGATTGCGACCGAGCTTCTTGGCGCGGTAGGCGATGTAGATGATCGCGGCGACGTTGGCGATCAGCGCGGCGATCGAGACCGCGGTAGCGGCGCCGGGGTCGAGCGTGGAGTGGGTCACAAAGATGGACTCCTCCTGGAAGTACGGGAACACCTGGGCAAACATGCACCAAATGGCCAGCGTAAAGGCGCGGTTCTGGATCCAGCCGCCCTTGTTCCAGATAAAGGCGGCGACGGTGGGCGCCAGAAACAGCGCAAAGCCGCAGAACCAGGAGTGGGTGGGCAGGCAGTTGTAGGTGTAGCAGAAGTTCCAGATATCGTAGGCGATGATGTAGACCCAGGTCATATCGGGCCACAGCATGTCGGTCTGATCCTCGGAGGCGTAGACGCTCCACCAACCGGTCATGCAGAAGATGTTGATAATACCGGCGATGCCGTTGAACACGTTGTTCCAGCCGGCCAGCTGCGTAGCACCTTCGGAGGTGACCCAGGTGGACTCGCCCAGGACAAAGAAGTGATAGGCGCTCTCAAAGTCGGACACGACGGCAATCATGATGTTGATGGCGACGATCACAAACGGCCACGCACGGAACCAATGCGCCTTGCCGATCTTTCCCCACTGGTACTTAATGGCAATGAAGCCCCAGCAACCGGCCAGCGCAGCGTATACCTTGGCGTAGTGGAACCAGCTGTTCTGGTACACATGGGTGGGGTTGGTGAGCGCCCACTCGGCACCCTGCGAAACGCCGATGGCGATGGCGACGCAGTAGATGGTCATGGCCAGCGGAGCCACGCCAAAGATGATTGCCGCGCCCAGCTTAGTGCGGCGGCCGACCTCGTTGAGCACGATCAGGCCAATAAAGACCATGGCCCAGCCGGCCCAGTGGATAAGGGTATCGCTACCCCAAACATCGAACAGCATGCTGCTCTCCTTTCACACGCCCGCGGCCCCTCTTCTGATCGCGGGCAGTTTGGCCAAATGTCGTCAGTTCCGGGGCTTGCGCTCCGGATACTTGGCGGTATAGCCCTCGATGTGGAGTGTCGAGGCGATGATTTCCTTGACCGTTTCGTCGGGCACATCGGGGTGCGTGCGGATATACATCAACAACCCCATGATGAGGGTGTAGAACGTCTCGTAGACATGGTCGATGCGTAGCTCATGATGGGCGACAAAATCCACCACGGTGGTGTCGCAGATATACTGCGCCACACGCTGGACCACGTTGTGTAAAAAGCCGCCGTAGAGCGCGCCACTGCTCGAGGTGAGCGTGCTCGGCAGCTCGTGGCCGCTGGCGACCAGGCGCTTAAAGAGCGGGGCGACGGTGTCGAGTGCGCCTTCGATGTCGCCAACCGTGCGGCCGGCGTTCCACTGCTCGAGTTCGGAGATAAAACCGTCGATTGCCTCGTCCATGACGGCGGTGACAGCGGCGTCCATATCGGCGAAGTAGTGGTAGAACAGCGAGCGCGTGCAGCCGGCTCGCTTGGTCACGGCCGAGACGGATAGATGCGACACGCCTAGCTCAGAGCTCACGGTGCGCACGGCGGCGAGGATCTCGCGACGGCGTTCGTCGCCCGTCAAGCGCTTTGCCGCGCTATCGGATGCGGGGACGGCATCGACCACAGAGGTATCTGCTGTGTTGTTGCTCATGTTTTGCCGCCTTTCATCCTCTTTTGCCTGACCGTTCGCCTAACAGTCTTGAATATTGTTGACGGTTCGTCAATACTATTTTTGACACAATGTCAACTAATGGCGGGTGAACGGCATGGGGGCATGCCCGGCCTGCAAAAAAGAGGGGTGCCGCGGTCTCGCCGGGCTGTGGCAAGAGAAGGGACAACCATGATTCTCAACGGACCGGGGATTAGCTACACCGAGCCCGACATCGGTTCGGAGTTCGTGCCGCCGCTGCCGGAGCATCCGCGCGAGGCCATCGTCAAGCTGTGCGAGCACTGCACCAACCGTCTGCTGCATCGCGATGAGCTGCTGGGCTACGAGTACTGGTCGTTTGCCGAGGCCGCGACTGACGAGCAGGCCGAAGTGCTCTGCAAGATGAAGATGCGCCGTCCCTATACGCTGCCCGAGATGGTCAAGCTCACCGGCATGCCCGAGGCCGATATCGAGAAGATGCTCGACGACATGAGCTACACGGGTCTGCTCGAGTACAACTGGGAAAACCCCGAGCGCGCCAAGCAGTGGGTGCTGCCCATGCTGGTTCCGGGTTCTGCCGAGTTCCTCAACATGCGCGTGAGTCAGCTCGAGGAGCACCCGGTCTACGCCAAGTTCTTTGAACAGGCATCCAAGGGCCCGCTGTCCAAGGCCACGCCGATGGTGCCGCCCGGAGGCGCCGGTATCGGCATGCACGTCATTCCGGTCGAGAAGGCTATCGATGCTTCGAGCACCTCGGTGCCCATTGAGCATATCGAGCACTGGCTCGACAAATACGATGGCAAATATGCCGCCAGCACCTGCAGCTGCCGTGCGAGCCGTCGCGTGATGGGTGAGGGCTGCGCCGACGACCCGGCCGATTGGTGCATCGCCGTGGGCGATATGGCCGACTACGTGGTCGAGACCGATCGTGGACACTATGTGACGCGCGACGAGGTCTACGACATCCTGCGCCAGGCCGAGGACAACGGCTTTGTGCACCAGATCACCAACATCGACGGCGAGAACAAGATCTTCGCCATCTGCAACTGCAACGTCAACGTGTGCTACGCTCTGCGCACCTCGCAGCTGTTCAACACGCCCAACCTGTCGCGCTCGGCCTATGTCGCCAAGGTCGAGAAGGACAAGTGCGTGGCTTGCGGTCGCTGCGTTGAGGTGTGTCCGGCCGGTGCCGCTAAGCTCGGCCAGAAGCTCTGCAGCAAAAAGGCGGGCGGTGTGGTGCCCGAGTATCCGCGCCAGGAGCTGCCCGATGCCACCAAGTGGGACCACACCAAGTGGTCGCCCAACTACCGCAACGACAACCGCATCGAGACGCATGAGTCCGGCACCGCGCCCTGCAAGACGGCCTGCCCCGCGCACGTTGCCGTTCAGGGCTATTTGAAGCTCGCGGCTCAGGGTCGCTATGACGAGGCCCTAGCACTCATTAAGCGCGAGAACCCTCTGCCCGCTATCTGCGGCCGTGTGTGCAATCGCCGCTGCGAGGATGCCTGCACCCGCGGCCGTGTGGACGCCGCCGTGGCCATCGACGAGGTCAAGAAGTTCATCGCCCAGCGCGATCTGGATGCCGCGACCCGCTATGTCCCGCCCGTGGTGACGCCGACGCGCGCTGGCGGCTTCGACCAGAAGATCGCCATTATCGGTGCCGGTCCGGCCGGCCTGTCCTGCGCTTTCTACCTGGCCGAGAAGGGCTACAAGCCCGTCGTGTTCGAGAAGAACGAGCGCCCGGGCGGCATGCTCACCTACGGCATTCCCAGCTTTAAGCTGCAGAAGGACGTTATCGAGGCCGAGGTCGAGGTTATTCGCCTGATGGGTGCCGAGTTCCGCTATGGCGTGGAGGTCGGTCGCGATGTGACGCTCAATGAGCTGCGCGAGCAGGGCTTTAAGGCCTTTTATGTTGCCATCGGCTGCCAGGGCGGCCGCCTTGCCGGTATTCCGGGCGAGGACGCCGAGGACGTGACCGTGGCCGTCGACTTCTTGCGCGAGGTCAACAGCGGCAAGATCGACGCGCTGCCCGGCCGCACCATCGTGGTGGGCGGCGGCAACGTGGCTATCGATGTCGCGCGCAACGCCTGCCGTTTGGGTTCCGAGCACGTTGAGATGTTCTGCCTGGAGAGCGAGGCCCAGATGCCCGCCAGCGAGGAGGAGCGTCGCGAGGCCGTTGAGGACGGCGCTCACATCAGCTGCGGCTGGGGTCCCAAGGAGGTTCACCTGGACGAGGCCGGTCGTGTGTGCGGTATCACCTTCAAGCGCTGCACGCGTGTCTTTGACGACGAGGGCCGGTTTGCGCCCGAGTACGACGAGAACGATCTGCGCCGTGTCGATGCCGACCGTGTCGTCATGTCGATTGGCCAGTCCATTGTGTGGGGCGACCTGCTGGCTGGCTCCAAGGTGGAGCTTGGCCGCGGCCAGGGTGCCCTTGCCGATCCCCAGACCTACCAGACCGCCGAACCCGACATCTTTGTGGGTGGCGATGTCTACACCGGTCCGAGCTTTGCCATCGACGCCATCGCCGCCGGTCACGAGGCCGCCGTGTCCATCCATCGCTTTGTGCAGCCGGGCTCCACGCTCACCATCGGCCGAAACCAGCGCCGCTACACCGCGCTCGACCGCGACGATGTCGTGATCGAGAGCTACGACAACGCGAGCCGCGAGGTTGCCCACGTGGACCGCGAGCGCGAGAAGGCCGCGCCGTTTAGCGAGTACGTCGAGACCTTTACCGAAGAGCAGGTGCGCGCCGAGACCGCCCGTTGCCTGGGTTGCGGTGCCTCGATCGTCGACCCCAACAAGTGCATCGGCTGCGGCCTGTGCACCACCAAGTGCGCGTTTGACGCCATCCATCTGGATCGCGACCGCCCCGAGTGCTCAACGATGGTCAAATACGAGCAAAAGCTTCCGAGCCTCGGCAAGTATGCTTTGAAGCGTGCAATCAAGATTAAGTTCGGTCGTAAATAGGTAACCATGGCGGGTAAGGGGACGGCGCAGACTAGATTTCGCCGTCCCCTTGCTTTGAGTGTGCATCGAATCAACCTCTGCAGAAAGGGTTTCGACTTGCATGAATTAGGGATTGTGTATCACATTATTCGCGATGTTGAGAACGTGGCGCGCGCCAATGGCGTGCGTCGCGTTTCGAGCGTGACGTTGCTGCTGGGCGAGGTCTCGGGTGTCGTTCCCGACTTGCTGCTCGACGCTTGGCGCTGGGCGGCGGATAAAAAGCCTATCACGCAGGGCGCGGAGCTTATCGTGGAGCCTGTCGAGGCCGTGACGCATTGCGAGGCGTGCGGCCGCGACTACGCGACAGTCGAGCACGGCAAGACTTGCCCCCATTGCGGCAGCGGCGAGACATACCTGCTGCAGGGCCAGGAGGTCATGATCAAGCAGATTGAGACCCCCGACGAGGACCCGGCAGGCGCTGTCCCCGAAGGTCCTTCCGACGCCCCCGACGCCGTCGACGCCGCCAACCCACTCCACATCGCCTAACATCCAATGACTGCATGGGCTAGAGTTCTAAACATATTTGCTTCGGTTAGTCAAGTCATGTCTGTTTAAACAAAATGGCGGCACGCAGGCGCATTGGGATCCACCTAAAAGCGGTTTTAACGAACAGTGCGCCTGTATATGTCTTTGGAAACAATCGGCAAATCACGTTTTATCAGGCAATGAGCTGTAAACCAGCAATGTAATCAATTTGTAACAAACTTAGACGTTTAAACAAATAATCCAACCTTTTGCGAATTTAGCTATAATTCCACAATCCAAACAGGTATACTCCTTTCATGTCGTGTAGGAAATACGTAGACAAAAAGGAGGTTATGTGATGGTAAGTATTGTTCTTGCTAGCCACGGGGACTTGGCAGCTGGAATCAAGCAGACGGGCTCGATGGTCTTTGGCGATCAGCCGTCTGTTGCCGTGGTCTCGCTCGAGCCGAGCATGGGCCCCGACGATTTCCGCGCCAAGGTCGAGGAAGCAGTCGCTTCCTTCGAGGACCAGGAGCAGGTGCTCTTCCTCGTTGATCTGTGGGGCGGCACGCCGTTCAACCAGATCAGCGGGCTCATCGAGGGCCACGATTCCTGGGCTATCGTCACCGGTGTCAACCTGCCTATGCTCATCGAGGCATATTCGCAGCGCTTTGACGCAAAGAACACTGCACATGCGATCGCAAAACATCTCGTGACTGAGGCTAAGGCTGGCGTGCGCGTCAAGCCCGAGTCTCTGGAGCCCGAGGAGAAGAAGCCGGCTGCGGCCGCCGCTGCTCCTGCAGGCGCCATCCCTCCGGGAACGGTCATCGGCGACGGGCACATCAAGATTGCCCACGTCCGTATCGACACCCGTCTGCTTCATGGTCAGGTGGCCACCACGTGGACCAAGCAGATCAACCCCAACCGCATCATCGTGGTTTCCGACGGCGTTGCTCACGACGAGCTCCGCAAGACCATGATCGAGCAGGCTGCCCCTCCGGGAGTCCATGCCAACGTCGTGCCCATCAAGAAGATGGCCGAGGTCGTCAAGGACACGCGCTTTGGTGACACCAAGGCCATGCTGCTCTTTGAGAACCCGCAGGATCTGCTCAAGGCCATCGAGGCCGGCGTCGACATCAAGGAAGTCAACATCGGTTCCATGGCTCACTCCAAGGGCAAGGTCGTCGTCACCAACGCCGTCGCTATGGGCGATGACGACGTCAAGACTCTCGAGGCCCTCAAGGCCAAGGGCGTCAAGTTCGAGGTCCGCAAGGTTCCTTCGGATTCCTCCGAGGATCTCGACGCCATGTTGAAGAAAGCTAAGGCCGAACTGGCCGCTCAAGCATAGTAAAGGAGGGTCCGATACATGTCTGCAATCACTATTCTGCTTGTTGCGATTGTCGCGTTGCTTGCCGGTATGGAAGGCATTCTGGATGAGTTCCAGTTCCATCAGCCGCTCGTGGCATGCACGCTTATCGGTCTCGTAACCGGTCACCTTCAGGAGGGCATCCTCCTGGGCGGTTCGCTCCAGATGATGGCCCTTGGCTGGGCTAACGTTGGCGCCGCTGTCGCGCCTGACGCCGCTCTGGCCTCGGTCGCTTCTTCGATCATCATGGTGCTCGCCCTCAACGGTGGCGCCACCGATTCGGCAAAGGCCGTTACCGCCGCCATCGCCGTCGCCGTCCCGCTGTCGGTCGCTGGTCTGTTCCTGACCATGATCTGCCGTACCCTGGCTACCGCTATCGCTCACGCCATGGACGGTTGCGCCGAGAAGGGCGACTTCTCCGGCATCGAGCGCTGGCAGTACGCTGCTATCCTCATGCAGGGCCTTCGTATCGCCATCCCGGCAGTACTTCTGTGCATCATCCCGGCCGAGGCTGTTACCAACGCGCTTAACGCTATGCCCGACTGGCTGTCCGGCGGTATGGCTGTCGGCGGCGGCATGGTCGCTTCCGTCGGTTACGCCATGGTCATCAACATGATGGCCACCAAGGAGACCTGGCCGTTCTTCATCCTCGGCTTTGTCCTTGCTGCCATCCCTCAGCTCACGCTGATCGCCCTTGGCCTCATCGGCATCTCCCTTGCCCTCATCTACCTTGGCCTTAAGGATCTGGCCAAGCAGGGTGGCGGCATGGGCGGCGGCTCCGGTGACCCGCTCGGCGACATTCTGAACGATTACGAGTAGGAGGGGAGTGATACATATGGCAGAGAACAAGATTCAGCTCACCAAGGCTGACCGCAAGAAGGTTTGCTTCCGTCATCAGTTCCTTCAGGGCTCGTGGAACTACGAGCGTATGCAGAACGGCGGCTGGTGCTTCGCAATGATCCCTGCGATCAAGAAGCTCTACACCAGCAAGGATGACCAGATTGCCGCTCTTAAGCGCCACCTGGAGTTCTATAACACCCACCCTTATGTTTCCGCCCCCGTCATTGGCGTTACCCTCGCTCTCGAGGAGGAGCGCGCCAACGGTGCTCCGATTGACGACGTCGCCATTCAGGGCGTCAAGGTCGGTATGATGGGCCCGCTCGCCGGCGTCGGCGACCCCGCCTTCTGGTTCACCCTTCGCCCGATTCTGGGCGCTCTGGGCGCTTCCCTGGCCCTGTCCGGCAGTATCGCCGGTCCGCTGCTGTTCTTCTTCGCGTGGAACATCATCCGTTACGCCTTCCTGTGGTACACGCAGGAGTTTGGCTACAAGGTCGGCTCCTCCATCGCCAAGGACCTCTCCGGCGGCCTGATGGGCAAGGTCACCGAGGGCGCTTCCATCCTGGGCATGTTCATCATCGGCGCCCTGGTCGAGCGCTGGGTGTCCATCTCCTTCACCCCGGTCGTCTCCAAGGTCACGCAGTCTGCTGGCGCCTTTATCGACTGGGCTAATCTGCCCTCCGGTTCTGAGGGTGTCAAGGAAGCACTGACGATGTATAACTCCATCGGTGCTAACGCCCTTGATCAGGTGAAGGTCACCACGCTTCAGGCTAACCTCGATCAGCTCATCCCCGGCCTTGCCGCCGTGTGCCTGACCCTGCTGGTCTGCAAGCTCCTCAAGAAGAAGGTCAGCCCGATCGTCATCATCCTGGCTCTCTTCGCCATCGGCATCATCGGTCGCGTCTGCGGCTTCATGTAAGCACGTTTCGGCTTAAGACCGAGAATTGCTAGGCAAGGGCTTTTGAGCCATTGAAACGGACCGCACCCGGTGGGTACACTGGATGCGGTCCGATTGTTTTATTTGGAGGGCGAGGCGCGCATGGCGCAATCTCAGAACAGCACGGTCGATCTGGCAACGCCGGCAACCTGCCTGATGGGGCTTACCAGTCACGGTAACGTAATGGTGGGCAATAAGGCGTTTGAGTACTATAACGAGCGCAATCCCGAGGATTTTATTCAGATCCCGTGGGATGAGGTCGACTATATTGCCGCTGAGGTTTTGCGCGGCACCAAGAAGATTACGCGTTTTGCCATCTTCACCAAGGACAATGGTCACTTTACGTTTTCGACGCGCGACGACAAAGAGACGCTTCGTGCGGTCCGCAAGTACGTTGACGAGGATAAGCTCGTGCGTTCGCCTGACTTTATCGATGTGACGGCCAAGGGCGCCAAGAGCATCCCCTCCGTTATCAAAAACCTCTTCCACAAAGGCAACTAGTCGTTGGGTAGTCATCTGCGACGTTCTTAAACAACTAGTCATTGAAAGAACGTCGCAGATGACTATCTCGAAGAGCGGCTATGCGCTGCATGGTGGTGGCGCAAATCTGCTACACTAATACAACATGCCTCCGTAGCTCAGGGGATAGAGCACCGCTCTCCTAAAGCGGGTGTCGACGGTTCGAATCCGCCCGGGGGCACCAGGGAATATGACGGCGTCGCGGGAGCGGCGCCGTTTCTGGTTTGCGGGGGCCGCCGGCGGATTCGGGCCGTCGACACCCGCGTCACCAATTGCGTCTAGAGCCCTCCGGTAGAGTGTCCAAGCCCTAAAGCCCAGTTGATGCTACGGGGTTTAGAGGCGGACTGAAGCAAGGGGAAGACATGTCCGCTCGGGGTGATAGACTAACGCTGTGGTAAATACAGGACAGTTTGACCGTTTTTCAACCAAGATAGGCGTCCCATGCAACTAAATGCAGCTGATATAGCGCAAAAGAGAATTGACCTCGGCCTCACCCAAAAGGAGTTCGCCGCCGCCCTTGGTATGGGCTCGTCTGGCGAACGCACCGTTCGGCGCTGGGAGTCTGGGGATACTAGTCCAACGGCGGCTGAATGCGCCTTTATCGCATCGCTCGATGCGGGGGCTCCATTTGACCAAGGGGAGCGCAGCGACGCGCCTTTTACCTTCTGCGATCTCTTCGCGGGCATCGGCGGTATACGAATGCCGTTCCAGGAGCTTGGCGGTAGGTGCGTCTTCTCTTGCGAGTGGGATAAGTTCGCCCAGAAAACCTACCGGATGAACTATGGAGAGACCCCGGCGGGCGACATCCGTCAGGTCGCATCAAACGATATACCGGACTTCGATGTCCTGCTCGCAGGCTTTCCTTGTCAGCCATTCTCCCTTGCAGGTGTTTCGAAGAAGCAATCTTTGGGGAGACCCACCGGCTTTGAGGATAAAACGCAGGGAACCCTCTTTTTCGAGGTCGCTCGCATCATACGCGACAAGCGCCCGAAGGCCTTCTTGCTTGAGAACGTTAAGAACCTTACGAGTCACGACGGCGGGAAGACCTTCAAGGTCATACGACAGACGCTTGAGGAGGACCTTGGATACCATATTTTCTGGAAAGTGCTTGATTCAAAAAACTGGACGTGCCAGCACAGGGAGCGCATCTACATCGTGGGGTTCAGGGAGGAAGTTCCCTTCTCGTGGGATGACCTTGAGGTGCCGGGACCGGGACATACGCTAGGGGAAATCCTCGAAGAGCAACCAAACGAACGCTACACCATTTCGGATAAGCTATGGGCCTATCTGCGCGCCTACCGCGAAAAGCATGAGGCGGCGGGCCACGGCTTTGGATACTCGATGGTCGGCCCAGAGGACACGACAAGGACGCTTTCCGCCCGGTACCACAAGGATGGCAGCGAGATTCTGGTCGGGCAGGAAGGAAAAAACCCTCGTAAACTCACTCCCCGCGAATGCGCGCGCCTGCAAGGATTTCCCGATGAGTTCATCATCCCGGTGTCGGATACTCAGGCATACAGGCAGTTCGGCAACTCCGTGACCGTGCCGGTCGTGCGCTCGGTCGCGAAGTTGATGATGGAGGTGTTCTAGGATGGACTATGGAGTACTTGGCGCGTATTTTGACGGTGCTGTCGCGAAAACCCTCGCGGGCGTTGACATCATGGGGGCCAATAAAAGCCACCAGCACGAATTCAACGGCGTGGGGCCTTTGCGCGCGCTTTTCGGAGACGATGACATAAAGGGGATGCGAACTACCTTCGCATATCTCGATGATGGTGCAGACCCTATATTCGACCATGGTTATACCACTTGGTACGACGCCCGCAGGAAGCATCCAACTAGAACTGAGTATAGGCTCTACTACAACGATAATGCTGCCATGGGCATGGCCCGTCCGGGCGACCTCATGGTTTTGGCCCTACACGAAGCCAAGGAGGTCGTAATCCTATTTGCCCGAGCGGGGAGTACGGCGGAATCTCAAGTTCGCTGGCTCTTCGCGCTCGACGGGGTTGGCGAGAAGGGTTTTACGCCCTCTGCTCGGGAGGATACGCGCATCACGTCGATCGCCGCAAGGATTTTGGAGTCCATCGGCATCGAAGTTAGCATGCCGATCGCAGCGGAGAACTTCCTCGACGGTATGATCGAGAAATTCGGCGAGTCCTTCCCCAAAGGGGCAGACTTCTCAGCCTACTCAGCTTCCACCCTTGGAAAGCTCGATTGGACGGGCGACCCGGATGGCTGCTTGGTCGCTTGTTACGAACGCGAAGAGATGCTGTTCCGCGTCTTCGAGCGGCATCTCTTGGAGCGCGACCTCGCGCCATACCTTGGCTCGGCGCTTGATGTTGATGGCGTGCTGCGCACCACTATGTCGGCCTTCCAGCGCCGCAAGTCCCGTGCGGGGACGGCGTTCGAGAATCAACTCTCGATGCTATTCGATGCTAGGGGCATACGCTACTCGGCGCAGAAATACACCGAGGGCAAATCAAAGCCGGATTTCATCTTTCCCTCTATTGACGATTACCACGACCCCAAGTTCCCTGTCGCTCGACTGACGATGCTCGGTGCCAAGACAACCATCAAGGAGCGTTGGCGTCAGGTGCTTGATGAGGCTGACAGAATCGAGGACAAGCATCTTGTAACACTTGAGCCCGCCGTAAGTGAGGATTACACACGAGCTATGGCTAAGGACAGGCTCAGCCTCGTTGTGCCCTCATCGCTGTTCGAAACCTACACGCCCGCGCAAAGGGAATGGCTCATGAGCGTCAACGACTTCTGCAGGCTGGTAGAAGCCCGACAGCACGAGTAGAACCACGAGACGTTTTTTAGAAATGAGGCCGGAGACCAGTTGAGTCTCCGGTCTTCTTTTTTCACTCGCAACAGATTCGTCGATCACGAGGTGGGATTTGTATTTGGACTGCGCAAACTCTTGGGCAAGGGTGCTTTTTCCAACGCGGCGGGCCCCCTCGAGCATGATGGCTCGGGATCCATTGCTCGCTTTCCAATCGAGGAGTTTATTGTAGGCCGTACGTCTGAATACTGACATGATTGCCCAATCTAGCTGCTGTATACACGAAATGGGAAGTGTGGTTACCTGATTCAATACACGAAATGGGAAGTATATACAGGCCCTTTTCTACACGAAATGGGAAGTGCGGGTACCGCTGGAGCTTGTTGGGATAGATGGAGCGCATGTGTTGCGTCGCTCAGGTATGCTCATATGTGCCTAGAGTTTCACATGCCGAGAAAGGTTGATGGCTGCCATATCCACATACCAAAACACGGAGCGCTCAGCGCCGTCGACACCCGCGTCACCAATTTCCTCGCGGGGGGTGTTCCTATAGTTTTGTCAACTGGGAAATGCTCTCCGTGCGA
>DAIMBN010000085.1:0-3901 GCA_036718335.1 Coriobacteriaceae bacterium | reverse complement strand
CGAGGTAGCCCTCCTGGTCGAAGTGCATGATCTCGATCTTCTCGGTCTCCTTCATGTGTGTCCTCCCATCACATGTGCGCAATTCTATACATCGCGCTTCTTGCTGATACCAATTATAGCCATACGATTGCTTGTTATTTAATACCAATCCAAACTCACGGAGATTTGCGGCGAACGGTCGGTTTCCTCGCCCGAGTGGTATTACAACGCCAATAGTTGTCTATTTCGAGCGCTACTGCCAACGGGTTCCCCACAACTCGCCAGCTATAAAAGCGTTGCGCCAGACCCGCCCAAGCGTTTCCGGCGCAACCGCGCAGTTTAGTTATTCGGCTTCCATCTCCGCTGTCACACGGCGATACATCTCGATAACCTGAGTCGTCGCCTTGGACGGATCCTGATAGTAGCGGCCATCACACGTCTCGGCCGAGACATAGCCCGTATAGCCGTGGCGCATGAGTGCCTCGAGGTCGGCACGCATATCACGCTCGCCGTCGCCCCAGGCAAGATGCGTCGTGCCGCCGCCCACATCTACAAAGTGGGTGTGAACGATCTTGTCGCCCAAAACCTCAAAGTAGCCGTCGATCGTGTCGCCGGCAACTTCCATGGCGCCAAAGTCGATACAGGCCTTCAGGTTGGGACGATCGACCGCCTCGAGGATGCGCGCGACATCCTGTGCGGTGTTGACCAACACGGACTCCGACGGCTGCAGGGCCTCGAGCGCGACGCGAATACCGCGCGTATCGGCGTAGTCGCACACCGAGCGCAGCATGGCAACGCTGCGGGCCCAGGCGTCCTCAGCCGGCTCGTCCAGATAGGCCCAACCACTCGTCACCAGAATCTGCGGCACGCCCAACTCAACGGCAACGTCGATCACATTCTTAAAGTACGAGAGGATACGTTTTTGGCCCGCCTCACCGCGCACCGCGACGTTCCACGGCTTGGGGTTGTTCTGCTCGGGGCACACGCACACGATCTTGATACCGTATTGGGCGGCAAGATCGCGAATCTTATCCACCGAATCGTGCTCATGGCAATCCACATACAGGTGCATCGAGCCGGTCCACAGCTCGATATTGCGATAGCCGGCCTCACCTGCAGCCTTAAAAAACGTCTCGATGCTGTAGTAACGATGGTTGATGTTCATGAGCGAAAGCTCGGGTACGACCATAGCCCTCCCCTTTCGTACGGAGTTTTAAAAAACAGGGGGCCGCCGCAGATGCGACAAGCCCCCCAAAGATCGACGCAACCGTTAGACGCGATGGAAGCGCGATTCGAACATATTAGGCAAGCACGCCAAAGTAAGCGCCGATGATGCCCACGACCATGGTGCAGAGGATCAGGACCATCGGGTTGATCTTCTTGGAGAGCAGCCAGTAGTAGAGCCAGAAGGCGGCCATACCGAGCATACCGGGCATGATGCCGTCCAGGATGTCCTGGAGAGTTTGGGCGGAGTCGCCCTGACCAATGGCGATGGGCAACGAAGCCCAGAACATGTCCTTGCTCATGGCGCCGACGACCATAACGCCGACAATGCCGACGCAGGCCATGATCTTTTGCATCAGGCCGGTCTTCTGAGCCTCGTCGAGGAAGCCAATGCCTAGCTCATAACCCTTGATAGCGCCAAAGATACGAATCAGGAACGCCGGGATGTTGTAGACGAGCAGGAAGGCGATGGGGCCAAAGACGTTGCCGGCCTGGCACAGGCTGATGCCCACGGCAGCGGCGACGACGCGCAGGGTGGACAGGAAGAAGGAGTCACCCAGGCCGGAAAGCGGACCCATGAGGGCGGCCTTGATGTCGTTGACGCTCTCGGGCTCAACCTCGCCACGAGCGACCTTTTCTTCCATGGCCATCGCGATGCCGCCCACGAAGGGAGCGAGCTGCGGGGTGATGTTGAAGAATGCGCTGTGACGGTTCAAGGCCTCGGCGTAATCATCGGGACGGCCGGCATAGATCTTCTTGAGCATGTTGGCGACCATCAGGCAGAAGGCAATGTTCATCTGCTTGTAGTAGGTCCAGGAGAATTCCATGCCCAGGGCACCGGTGTTCACGGCGCTCTTAATGAGGTCGGAGCGAGTAATCTGGTTCTCGGAATTAGAAGTCATCGTCCTCATCCCCTTCCACAGAAAGCTGGGACTGGGCGCCACCAAGGCCCAGCAGGTCGTACTTGTCGATGCCGATGATGATTGCGATCAGGGCGACGCCGAGGACGGGCACGTTGGCATAGGAGCACAGCAGGAAGCCCAGGAAGTAGAACGGCACGAGCTGCTTGGTAAGCACCAGACGGCCGAGCATGGCGAAGCCCATGGCAGGCAGGATGTTGGCTGCGACGCCAAAGCCATCGAGGACGAACGTCGGGATGAAGTCGAGCAGGCCCTGAACGGCGTCGGCACCCAGATAGAAGGAGACCGAGCACAGGATAAAGGCCAGGACGACAATCACGAGACCGATAATCCAGTGCATAGCGTAGATACCCTTGAGGTTACCCTTGCTGGCAAAGACGTCGGCACGGTCGACCAGAAGGGGCATACCGGCGTTGACGACGTTCTTAATGGCCAGGCACAGAGTGGCGATGGGCATCGCGAGCGCGATAGCGGCCTCGGTGCTCTGACCCAGCTGAATAGCGAAGGCGCAGGCGAGCACACCGCCAATACACTCATCGGGCGGCACGTAAGCGCCGATGGAGATTGAACCCATGAAGAGCAGCTCGAGGCTCGCACCGATGGCGAGGCCGGACTGCAGGTCCCCGAGGACTATGCCGACGAGCGGGCACAGAACGATCGGGCGGAACGCATGGAGCGTACCGAGCTGATAATCGAGCTTACCGAAGGCAGCGATAAGTCCGATGAGGATCACTTGAACAAGCATTGTTCCTCCCTTTGATCCCTCTTGGATCCGCGCGGCGATTCCCGACTTGTCAGCGCGCCCTTTTCCATGCCGACAATCGCCCAGACAGATCCAGCTTGTACCGGTGTGCTGTTAACACCTAAACCGGTGCAAATGATTTGATACCAATTATATAGTCATGCGAAAACTATTTAATACCAATCGCTCAACGGGCGTGTACTCCCGGTGAACGGTAGATGGGGGTAACGGGTAAAGCGTTTATCCGGTACGCCCACGAATAGGGGCGGCGCCGTGCGCGCCGCCCGTGGTTCCCAATTAGAGGGCGCTTAGGGCATCGACCTTGGGGTCGTCGGCCAGAGCGCGAATCTCGACCTCGACACCGCGGCCGACGAGCTCGCGAATGTCCTCTTCCTCGGCAGCAGTCACAAAGATCTGGCGGGAGATCTTACGGGCATCGGGACGCTGCTCGTCCTTGGACTTGGTGTTGCCCAGGTTGATGGAGGTGATCTGCGGGCAGCCGTCGACAAGCTGCTTGGCCTCGGCGATGCTGGCGACGCAGATGATCATCTTGTACTTATCGGTAACACCGGAGTTGATGGCCTCGATGGCGTGCTCCATGTCCTTGATGACGAGCTTGACGTTGGCCGGCTTTCCCATCTTGAGCGTAGTCTTCCAGACGGGATCGTTGGCAACCTTGTCGCCAACGCAGAAGATGCAGTCAGAACCCAAGCCCTGGACCCAAGAGACGGCCACCTGGCCATGAAGCAGACGATGGTCGACGCGAAGCAGTTGAATCATGATTGACCCCCAAAGGTCTCATGCCGGAAACCCGGCCCCATTAATAGCAGGCGGTGACTAGAACTCTTCCTCGTCATCCGCATCGGTCAGCAGGTCGTTGACAAACTTGACGCGCGTGTCGTCAGCCGCGAGGATCTCGCGGATAACCTGATCGGCGGGAGCCTCCTGGTCCGAAAAGAGCAGCTGAATCAGCAGCGGCAGATTCATGTTGGCAACCAGGTAGGTGTTGGGGCGCGTCTGGACGATCTTGGTGAAC
>DAIMBN010000027.1:0-24981 GCA_036718335.1 Coriobacteriaceae bacterium | reverse complement strand
GGCCCTCGCGTGCTGCGCTGGAAAACGCTTGCGCGTTTCCTCAGCTCCGCACCCTGTCGGGTTCGAATCCCTCTGCGATGGGCCCAGAAAAGAAAGGCTCCCATTGCTGGGAGCCTAACAATTCAGTGGTGGGCGATGAGGGATTCGAACCCCCAGCCTTGTGCGTGTAAAGCACCTGCGCTAACCGTTGCGCCAATCGCCCGTGCGGAGAGAGTATAGCAAAACAATCGCCCCATTCACCTCATATCCATTAAAGGTAACTGGCGCGTGTCGGCACGGAGCTGATTCAGTTGAGATTGCCTGAACATTCCGCCCCTCTTTACGCCCTCGGGTATACTCAAAAGCTACTGATTCGATTTGACGCCCAGCAACAGCAGAGGGGATAGTATATGTGCGGTTTTGTCGGTTTTGTCGGTGGGACGGATAACCAATCCGAGGTGCTCACCAAGATGATGGACCGCATCGTCCATCGCGGTCCCGACATGGGCGGCCAGTTTATCGACGGCCGCGTTGCCCTCGGC
Organism: Coriobacteriaceae bacterium; assembly: GCA_036718335.1. Classification (GTDB taxonomy): domain Bacteria; phylum Actinomycetota; class Coriobacteriia; order Coriobacteriales; family Coriobacteriaceae; genus Collinsella. The sequence goes on along the minus strand of DAIMBN010000027.1, from coordinate 24,460 downwards.
TTCCGTCGCCTGTCGATCCTCGACCTGACCGAGGCTGGCGCCCAACCCATGGCCAACGAGGACGGTAGCGTCGTCATTGTCTTCAACGGCGAGATCTACAACTTCCAAGAACTCCGTTCCGAGCTCGAGGCCAAGGGCTACAAGTTCCACTGCGGCGCCGACACCGAGAGCCTCCTACACGGCTACGAGGAGTGGGGCGAGGCCGTACTCGATCGCTTGCGCGGTATGTACGCCTTCGTCATCTGGGACAAAAAGAAGAACAAGCTTTTTGGCGCCCGCGACATCTTTGGCATCAAGCCGCTTTACTACTATCCCATGGCCGATGCGGGCGACGGCGCTCCGGGCGTGCTCTTTGGTTCCGAGATCAAGAGCTTCCTGGACTACCCGCACTTCCACAAGGCGGTCAACAAAAAGGCTCTGCGTCCGTACATGACGCTGCAGTATTCGGCGACTGAGGAGACCTTCTTCGAGGGTGTCTACAAGCTGCCGCCGGCGCACTACTTTACCGTCGATATCCCGACCGGCAAGATGAACATCGAGCGCTACTGGGATTGCGATTACTCTGCCGTCGAGAAGCCGTTCGAGGAGTATGTCGACGAGCTGGACGAGGTCGTGCACGAGAGCGTCGAGGCCCATCGCATCGCCGACGTCAAGGTCGCGTCGTTCCTCTCCGGTGGCGTCGACTCCAGCTACATCGCCGCTTGCCTCATGCCCGACAAGACCTTCTCGGTGGGCTTTGACTACAAGAACTTCAACGAGACCAACTACGCCAAGGAGCTTTCCGATAAGCTCGGCGTCGAGAACGTTCGCAAGATGATTACCGCCGACGAGTTCTTCGGTGCGCTCGAGGACATCCAGTATCACATGGATGAGCCGCAGTCCAATTTGTCTTCCGTGCCGCTGTGGTTCTTGGCCGAGATGGCCCGCAAGGACGTTACCGTCGTGCTTTCGGGCGAAGGCGCCGACGAACTCTTTGGTGGCTACGCCTACTACGAGGATACGGTCCCGGTCCGCAAGTACAAAAAGATGGTGCCGCTGCCTATCCGTCGCGCGCTCGGTAACCTGGCGCTGCATATGCCGTACTTCAAGGGACATAACTTCCTGGTCAAGGGTGCCGAGATCCCCGAGAAGTCGTTCCTGGGACAGGCTCTGGTATGGCCGGAGCGCGAGGTCGACGGCGTGCTCAAGCCCGAGTACAACACCGGCGACGGCGCCTTTGAGCTCGCTGCACCCATCTACGCACGCGTGAAGGGTCAGCCCGAACTGGTCAAGAAGCAGTACCTGGACATGAACATGTGGCTCCCGGGCGACATTCTGCTCAAGGCCGACAAGATGTGCATGGCGCACTCGCTGGAGCTGCGCGTGCCCTTCCTGGACCGCAAAGTCATGGAGTTCGCCGAGCACATTCCCGACCGCTACCGCATCAACGAGAACGGCAACAAACAAGTACTCCGCCACGCTGCCAACAAGTCGCTGCCCGATGAGTGGGCCACCCGTCCCAAGGTGGGCTTCCCGGTGCCGATTGTCTACTGGCTGCGCGAGCAAAAGTGGTACGACTATGTCAAGGAGTACTTCACCGCGCCGTGGGCAAGCGAGTTCTTCGATACCGACGAGCTCATGCACCTACTCGATCTGCACTTTGCGGGCAAGGGCGATTTCCAACGCAAGATCTATACGCCGCTCGTGTTCTTGGTGTGGTACAAGCGCTTCTTTATCGACGAGGACCAGCCCGCTGTTCAGGCTGCCTAGCCTCGGCTTACGAACGCCTGCGCGTAACGGCTCCTCCGGGAGCCGTTTTTGCGTGGGTGCGTTTCAGTTACTATAAAAACCGTCCCTGCCAAATGGCTGAGAAAGGTGAAAGATGCACCATTCGGATTCCGCGACCGTGACCACGGTCGATACGCTTGCCAAGCTTCTCGATGTGTGCGGCGAGCTGCGCGCATCAGAGCAGGTTGACGAGCGTGCCGTGACCGGCTGCTCGTTTGATTCGCGCGCGGTCTCGGCAGGTGACGTGTTCTTTTGCAAAGGTGCTGCCTTTAAGCTCGCGTTTTTGCGCATGGCGCTCGATGCGGGCGCCGTCGCATTTGTGTGCGAGGAGTCGCTGGTCGAGTCTCTGGAGCCGCTGGCGCAGGAGAGCGGTGCTGCGATGCTGGTTGTTGATAGCGTTCGCACGGCCATGGCCCTGTTGCCGCCGGAGGTCTACGACCGTCCCGACCACGACGTCAAGATCGTGGGCATCACCGGCACTAAGGGAAAGACCACGGCCGCTTTTATGCTCCAGTCCATCATCAAGGCGGCGGGCGAGTCCTGCGGCATGATCGGCTCGGTGAGTACCGACGATGGTATCGAGTGCTATGAGAGCACCAATACTACGCCCGAGGCCCCCGAGGTCTGGCGCCATATCGCCAACTGCCGCACGTCCGGTCGCCAGTCCATGGTCATGGAGGTCTCGAGCCAGGCGCTCAAGTACCAACGCGTCGAGAATCTGCCGTTTGACGTGGCGTGCTTCCTCAACATCGGCCGCGACCACATCTCGCCGATCGAACACCCCACGTTTGAGGATTATTTTGAGAGCAAACTCAGGATCTTTGACCAGGCAAAGACCGCTGTGGTGAATCTGGGCACCGAAGAGGTCGACCGTGTGCTGGAGGCAGCGTCGACGGCCGAGCGCTTGGTGACCGTTGGCGTCGAGCATCCCGAGGCAAGCCTGTGGGCGAGCGACGTACGCATGGTCGGCTTTAGCATCGAGTTCAACTTGCATGGCCTGTGTGCCGACGAGTCCGAGGCGGGGGAGAAGGTCCTGCTGGGTATCGCGGGAGACTTTAACGTGGAGAACGCGCTGGTCGCTATCGCCGCTGCGCGCGAGATCGGCATCGGTATCGAGGCTATCAAGAAGGGCCTCTCCAAACTGCGTGTGCCGGGTCGTATGGAGGTCGTGGAGTCGAAGGACGGCCGCGTGATTTGTGTCGTCGACTACGCGCACAACCAGCTTTCGTTCCGCTCGCTTTTCTCGTCGGTCAAGCGCGCGTTTCCCGCCAGCCCGGTTATCGCAGTGTTTGGCGCTGCCGGCGGCAAGGCACAGGAGCGCCGCGAGCAGCTTCCGCGCGAGGCAGCACCATATTCCGACCTGATGATCTTTGCCAACGAGGACCCGGCTCACGAGGACCCGATGAAGGTCTGTCGCGAGCTTGCCGAACATGTTCCCGACGATACGCCGAACAAGATCATCCTCGATCGCGAAGCCGCTGTGCATGCGGCGTTCAAGGCGGCGCGCGAGGAGTACGTCAACCCCGATGCTCCCACCATTGTCTTGCTGTTGGCGAAGGGTGACGAGGAGCTCATGCATGTGGGCGACGAGTTCGTGCCCATCGAGAGCGACCTTTCGCTGGCCAATCGCCTGATCGATGTTACCCAGTTTGACTAATGAACCATGATGGCGGCGGCGCCCTGAGTGCGCTGTCGCCATAAGCGTGTTCCCTCAATCAAAACATGCCGTCCAAGTCCAAACCCTTCTACGTAAACGGAGTAACCATGTCCCACAACACCCTGCCGACCGTTGCCGAGCTTTCGGGCGAGATGCGCGAGCGCTTGGCCAAGGTCAAGTACGTCTTTACCGACCTGGATGCCACGATGCTCGCGCCCGGCTCGTGCGTGCTGCGCGACAACGACGGCAACCCTTCGACCAAACTTGTCGAGGCCGTCGTGGCGCTCGCTCGCGCTGGTATTCAGGTGGTTCCCACCTCGGGCCGCAACCGTACCATGATCCACGAGGACGCGCGCGTGCTCGGCCTCAACTCCTACATTGGTGAGATGGGCGGCCTGGTTATGTACGACCTCAAGGCCAACGATTGGGAGTATCTGACCGGTGACATGCCTTACGACCCCGCCTGTGGCCTTACTCCGCACCAGGTGATCGAGCAGACCGGCGTGTGCGAGAAGATCCTTGCCCGCTGGCCGCACAAGATCGAGTACCACAACGACATGTCGACCGGCTACAAGTACCGCGAGGTCACCGTCGGCATGCGCGGCGATGTGCCCGACGATGAGGTCCAGGCCATCCTGGACGAGGCCGGCTGCGGTCTGATCTGGGCTTGCAACGGCCATCTGACTCACCTGTCCAAGCCGACGACGCTCGAGCTCGATCGCGTCGAGGACGGTCGCGCATTCAACATCAACCCCGCGGGCCTCAACAAAGGCGTCGCCATTGCGCGCTTCTGCGAGCACCTGGGGATCGAGCGCGAGGAGACGCTCGCGCTCGGCGATTCCGAGTCCGACTTCTACATGGCCGATCACGTGGGCACGTTCTGCCTGGTCGAGAATGGCCTGACGAGCGCCGGCGCACCCGAGTTCCTGGCTGCTTGCGAGAACGCTTTCGTTACGCGCGGCAAAATTGTCGACGGTTGGGCGGCGACGGCAGAGCTGCTGGTCGCGGCGCGTTCGTAGCGCGGCGTCGCTGCACTTGGACATGTCTTTTCGAGAGAGACTGGTGAGGTAATGTCCGATATCGAGAATTCGGCAGGCGACACGCGCCCGATTGGCGTGTTCGATTCTGGGTTGGGCGGTCTGACGGTTGCGCGCGCGATTGCGACGGCGTTGCCGCACGAGTCCGTCTACTACTTTGGCGACACCAAGCGCTGCCCCTACGGCACCCGTACCGAGGATGAGGTGCGCTCGTTTGCGTTGCAGGCGGGTCGTTGGCTTTCGAAGCACGACGTCAAGATTATGGTCATCGCCTGCAACACGGCGACCGCTGCGGCCTTGCGTCTGGCCCAGCAGGTGCTCGACGTTCCCGTGATCGGCGTGATCGCGCCGGGTGCCCGTGCGGCAATCAACAGCACGCGTACGCGTCGCGTGGGCGTGCTCGCCACCAACCTCACCATTCGCTCGGGCGCCTACACGCGCGCCATTCAGGACCTGGATGCCGGCGTCGATGTATACGGCTGTCCTGCCTCGAGCTTTGTCGAGGTTGTTGAACACGAGCTCGCCTCGGGTGCACATCTGCAGGAACAGTGGCTTGAGAACGAGGACATTTTCGATACGCCTGCCGTGCGTGCGCTGGTGGGTGCCACGGTTGAGCCGCTGCGCGACCACGGTATCGATACCGTGGTGCTCGGCTGTACGCATTTCCCGCTGTTGGTGGGACCTATCCGCCATGCGCTGGGGCCTGGGGTGCGCGTCGTGAGTTCCGCCGAGGAGACCACACGCGAGCTGACCGATATCCTCACGCGCCGCGAGCAGCTGGCGGGCGACGCCGCCGAGCCGCAGCATCGTTTTGCCACGACGGCCGATAACATTGCCGAGTTTGCGGTGGCGGGCAGCTTTATCTTTGGTCAGCCGCTCAAGAGCATCGAACATATCGATATCGATGAGCTGAAATAGATGTAAGGCAGCCGCCAAAGCCTTCGCCACATCATTTGCCGAAAGGATATTTCTATGGAGTACATGCAGGTCAACCGCGCCAACGGTCGCGCCGCCAACGAGTTGCGCCCCGTTAAGCTCACCCGTGGCGTCATGAAGCACGCCCACGGCTCGTGTTTGGCCGAGTTCGGTGACACGCGCGTGCTGTGCGCCGCCACTATCGAGGAGGGCGTGCCGGGCTGGCGAAAGGGAGCTAAGGCCGGCTGGGTGACCGCGGAATACGCCATGCTGCCGGCGTCGACCGGCAAACGCTGCAAGCGCGAGCACGCCAACCGCAAGGGCCGCTCTATGGAGATCGAGCGCCTCATTGGCCGCAGCCTGCGTACCGTCGTCAACATGAAGGCGCTCGGCGAGTACACCGTCACCGTCGACTGCGATGTGATTCAGGCCGATGGCGGCACGCGTACAGCGAGCATCACCGGCGCCTGGGTGGCGCTGCACGACGCCCTCGCCATGTGGGTCGAGGCGGGCAAGATCGAGCGCATCCCGCTTAGCGGCCAGGTGGCTGCCATCTCCATGGGCGTTGTCGACGGCAATACGCTGCTTGACCTCGATTATTCCGAGGACAGCCATGCCGAGGTCGACATGAACCTCGTCGCCACCGACACCGGTGAGATGATCGAGCTCCAGGGCACCGGCGAGCAGGCGCCCTTCGACCGCAAACGCCTCAACGCCCTGCTCGACCTGGGCGACAAGGGTATCGCCGAGCTCATCGAGCTCCAGCGCCAAGCCATCGCCTAACCTGCCACAAAGGGACAGGTTTATTTTGGTAGGTTTTATCTGCGGAAACGTCTAGACACAAGACTGCCGTTGATTGAGAGGGGAGAGGCGGAGACCCTCGTTGCCCTCGGCGCGGCATTGCTATAGAGACAAGGAGGCCAGTCATGGCACTTGAGAAGATTGACATCGACACCCTCGACCCGGCGGCGACCATCGTCGTGGCAACCGGAAACGCTCATAAGCTCACCGAGATCGAGGCCATTTTGGGCAAGGTCATGCCCGAGGTGCGCTTTGTGGCGCTCGGCCAGCTGGGTGATTTTGAGGATCCCGAGGAAAACGGCACGACATTTTTGGAGAACGCCATCATCAAGGCCCAAGCCGCGGTTGAGGAGACGGGCCTTATGGCCATTGCCGACGATTCGGGCTTGGTCGTTGATGCCCTGGACGGCGAGCCTGGCGTGTATAGCGCGCGCTATGCGGGCGTGCACGGCGACGATGCCGCCAACAACGCCAAACTCCTCGTTAACCTGGATGGCGTGGCCGACGAGGATCGCACCGCGCGCTTTATGAGCGTCGTCGCGCTCATCGACACGGACGGTTTGGTCACCTATGGCGAGGGCGCCTGCGAGGGCGTTATCGCGCACGAGGGCCGCGGCGATCACGGCTTTGGCTACGACCCGCTGTTCCTGCCGGTCGACACGCCGGGCAAGACCATGGCCGAGCTGACGGCTGACGAGAAGAACGCCATCAGCCATCGTTTCCACGCGCTCGAGCATCTGTCCGCCAAGCTGACGGGCGAGGAGTAGACCGTGCGTGCGGTGGTGCAGCGCGTGCTCAACGCCGGCGTGACGGTCGACGGCGAGTGCGTGGGCCGCATTGGACGCGGCTACCTGGTGCTGCTTGGTGTGGGCCATGGCGATACGCGTGCCGAGGCCGACAAGCTGTGGGGCAAGCTCCGCGGGCTGCGTATCAACGAGGACGAGAACGGCAAGACCAACTTGGCGCTTGCCGATGTCGACGGCGAGGTGCTCGTGGTGTCGCAGTTCACGCTGTTCGCCGATTGCCGCCACGGTCGCCGCCCATCGTTTACGGATGCCGGCGCCCCCGATGTCGCCAACGAGCTCTACGAGTACTTCTTGACGCTTGTGCGCGAGGACGTTGAGCATGTGGCGCACGGTATCTTTGGCGCCGACATGAAGGTCGACCTGGTCAACGACGGCCCATTCACCATCGTCTTGGACACCGACAACCTTTAGGTTACGCGGTTTTACCAAACCGCGTAACAACTGGTCATGCGAGATTGTCGTCTGGTACGTATTCGAGACCGGGCTTTTTAGCTACTTGCGTATGGCCACAACAGGGTGCTATAGTATTAGAGTTTTGTCTATCTTAGGGGTATTATCCCCTTTTTGAATTGCACCTTCTGGAGGCCCTGTTCATGGAAGAGATGGAAGTCAATCACGTCGACGACATCCACGAGAAGCTGACCGATATGGTGGGCGATCGCGTTAAGGTGAAGGCCAACATGGGCCGCACCCGCGTCGTCGAGCGCATGGGCACCATCAAGAGCGTCCATCCGGCAGTCTTTATCGTCGAGGTCGACGAGCGCCGTGGCCGCAAGTCGCGTCAGTCCTACCAGTATATTGATGTTCTCACCGGCCAGGTCGAGCTGTTCGACCCCGAGAGCGGCGAGCACATTTTTACTCCGCTCGGCAATCAGCTCGAGGAGCACTAGCGGTGACCGATTGGTCCCTGACCCTTTCCGCGCCGGCAAAGATCAACCTCTATCTGGGGGTTCATACCGAGCGCGACGACCGCGGCTACCATAAGGTCGATTCCCTGATGGCAGCCGTCGGTCTTTCCGATACCGTGACGGTCACGCCGGCGCAGGCGCTGACCGTCCAGACGGTTCCGGCATCCGATTTTCCCATGCAAAAGAATACGGCGTATCGTGCGGCCGCTGCTATGGCCGAGCATTATGGTCGCGAAGCCAATGTCTGCATCACGATCGAGAAGCGCATCCCGTTGTGTGCCGGCCTGGGCGGTCCTTCGACGGATGCCGCGGCGGTCATTGTCGCCTTGGCGGAGCTCTGGGGCATTGATCGCACCGACCCAGCGCTCGACGATATTGCGCGGGGCATTGGCGCTGACGTCCCGTTCTTTTTGCACGCGAGCCCTGCGTTCTACGTAGGCGGGGGAGACGTGCTGGCAACTGAGTACTCCGTGCTGCCCACGACGCCCGTTGTGCTGGTTAAGCCGCGGGAGGCGAGCGTTTCGACAATTGAAGCCTATCGACGTTTTGACGAGGCCCCGGTGCCTGCGGACAAGCCCGGCGCGATAGCTTCTGCCTTGCGTGCTGGTGATGCCGAGACGGCATATGCACTCATCCATAACAACCTAGGTGTCATTTCCGCACAGATGGAGCCGCAGATTCAAACGGTTCTCGATTGGCTGCGTAAACAGGACGGCACCGTTGCTGTAGATGTGTGCGGATCGGGCGCCTGTTCGTTTGCCATTTGCGACACTGCCGCCACGGCCGAAAGGCTTGCGGACGCTGCCCAGCAAAAAGGCTGGTGGGCCTGCGCGACTGAGCTTATTCCCAACACGGTTCAAATCGACGCTTCAAAGAAATAAAAATTTCTCTAGCACGCGGCGAAAATCTTTGTTACTATAGTCGAGCTAACGGGTTGTGGCTCAGTTTGGTAGAGCACTGCGTTCGGGACGCAGGGGTCGCTGGTTCAAATCCAGTCAACCCGACCAGAGCATGAGGAGGGACCGCTTCTTGCGGTCCCTTTTTTTAGCTAGTGTTGTGATACCGCGATACGCGCGGTATACTCATTCGAGCTTGTCTCGCTGTATTGTGGAGGTCTACATGTTTGGACTGAGGGCTCCTGAGCTCATCATTATTCTCGTCGTTGTCCTGATTATCTTCGGGCCCAAGAACCTGCCGAAGCTCGGCAAGTCCCTCGGCTCTACCGTCAAGAATATCCGCGAGGGTATGGAGGGCGACGATAAGGCCGAGACCAAGCAGGCCGAGGAGGTCGTGGTCGAGCAGTCCGAGGAGGACAAGGAGATCGCTGAGCTCGAGGCCAAGCTCGCTGCTGCCAAGAAGAAGCAGGCAGAGGACAGCGACGCGGACGCAGAGTAGTCCCATCCCTTTGGGGTGAGCACCTGACCGGCTTGCCCGCAGGCTAGCCGGTCTTTTTCGTTTTGTTGACAGTTGATTGTTTGATCAGAGTTGGGGAGATATCCGTATGGACGCAAGCCAGATCGTACTGACCGCTGAGGGCCGCCAGAAGCTCGTCGAGGAGCTCGCTTGGCGTGAGGGCGATTACGCCAAGGAGATCGTCGAGGACATCAAGGAAGCCCGCGCGTTCGGCGACCTTTCGGAGAACTCCGAGTACGATGCCGCCAAGGACAAGCAGGCCCAGAATGCTGCTCGTATCGCCGAGATCCAGGCCATTCTTGCCAACGCTCAGGTTGCTGCCACTACGGGCGATCTGACCGTCTCCATCGGTTCCACCGTTTCGTTGATTGATCCCAACGGTGAGGTCATGGAGGTCACGCTTGTCGGTACCACCGAGACCAACTCGCTCGAGCACAAGATCTCCAACGAGTCTCCGGTCGGCCACGCCATCATTGGTCATGGCGAGGGCGACTCCGTCGAGGTCGTTACGCCTTCCGGCAAGACCCGCATCTACACCATCGCCAAGATCGCACGCTAGACCACGGTCCCGCGTAAAGGTATGTTTTCGCTCCCTGGGACCGAATCCTGGGGAGCGTTTTAGTTTGAGGAGCTAACTTATGGCAGAGAACCAGAACGCCGCCGATCAGGCATCGACGCTCAACGACGAGCGCGCCACCCGCCTGGCCAAGCGCGCCGCCCTGTTCGAGGCGGGCCAGAACCCGTATCCCGAGCACTCCGAGATTGAGGACTACGTCGTCGACATCGAGACTAAGTACGCCGAGCTCACCGATGGCGAGGACACCGAGGACGTCGTGAAGATCGGCGGCCGTGTGGTTGCCAAGCGCGGTCAGGGCAAGATTATGTTCATCGTCGTGCGCGACGCGACCGGCGAGATCCAGCTGTTCTGCCGCATCAACGATATGGACGAGGCCGCCTGGAACACGCTCAAGGCACTCGACCTGGGCGACATCCTGGGCGTGACCGGCGTGGTCGTGCGCACCCAGCGTGGCCAGCTTTCCGTTGCCCCTAAGAGCGCGACCCTGCTTGCCAAGGCCGTTCGTCCGCTGCCCGAGAAGTTCCACGGTCTTTCCGACAAGGAGACCCGCTATCGCCAGCGCTATGTCGACCTGATCGCCAACGACGACGTTCGCGAGACCTTCCGTAAGCGTTCGCAGATTCTCTCCACCTTCCGTCGCTTTATGGAGTCCGACGGCTACATGGAGGTCGAGACCCCCATCCTGCAGACCATCCAGGGCGGCGCTACTGCCAAGCCGTTCATTACCCACTTCAACGCGCTCGATCAGGAGTGCTACCTGCGTATTGCCACCGAGCTGCACCTCAAGCGCTGCATCGTCGGTGGTTTTGAGCGCGTGTTCGAGATCGGCCGCATCTTCCGTAACGAGGGCATGGACCTTACCCACAACCCCGAGTTCACCACGATGGAGGCCTACCGTGCCTTCTCCGACCTCGAGGGCATGAAGGCACTCGCCCAAGGTGTCATCAAGGCTGCCAACAAGGCCATCGGCAACCCCGAGGTCATTGAGTACCAGGGCCAGACCATCGACCTTTCTGGTGAGTGGGCCAGCCGTCCCATGACCGACATCGTCTCCGACGTGCTCGGCAAGCAGGTCACCATCGACACGCCGGTCGAGGAGCTTGCTGCCGCCGCGCGCGAGAAGGGCCTGGAGATCAAGCCCGAGTGGACTGCTGGCAAGATCATCGCCGAGATTTACGATGAGCTGGGCGAGGACACCATCGTCAACCCGACGTTCGTGTGCGATTACCCCATCGAGGTCAGCCCGCTTGCCAAGCGTTTTGAGGACGACCCGCGCCTGACGCACCGCTTTGAGCTGGTTATTGCCGGTCACGAGTACGCCAACGCGTTCTCCGAGCTCAACGACCCGGTCGACCAGGCCGAGCGCTTTGCCGCCCAGATGGCCGAGAAGGCCGGCGGTGACGACGAGGCCATGGAGTATGACGAGGATTACGTGCGCGCCCTCGAGTACGGTATGCCTCCCGCGGGCGGCATCGGCATCGGTATCGACCGCGTGGTCATGCTGCTCACCAACCAGGCTTCTATCCGCGACGTGCTGCTGTTCCCGCACATGAAGCCCGAGAAGGGTTTCCAGTCCGGTGCCGCTGCCGCCAAGGCTGCCGAGGCCGGCAACGCCGCGAGCCCGTTCGTTAAGTCGCTTAAGCCCACGCTCGATTACTCCAAGATCGCCGTTGAGCCGCTGTTTGAGGAGTTCGTCGACTTTGATACCTTCTCCAAGAGCGACTTCCGCGCTGTGAAGGTCAAGGCATGCGAGGCCGTCAAGAAGTCCAAGAAGCTGCTGAACTTTACGCTCGACGACGGTACCGGTACCGACCGCACCATCCTCTCCGGTATTCACGCTTATTACGAGCCCGAGGACCTGGTCGGCAAGACCTTGCTCGCCATCACCAACCTGCCTCCGCGCAAGATGATGGGCATCCCCAGCTGCGGCATGCTCATCAGTGCCATCCACGAGGAGGATGGTGAGGAGCGCCTCAACCTGATCCAGCTCGACGCCTCCATCCCCGCCGGCGCAAAGATGTACTAGGGGGTTACGGCGTTTTACCAAACGCCGTAACCGCTCGACGCTGCGCGGGCCGCATTTGGACAATCTGACGTTCAACTTCAAGGGCGCGACCTAGGTGGTTACGCGGGTTTACCAACCCGCGTAACCAGTTGACGCTGCGCGCCGCCCAGGGCGACAATTTGTCATTCAAAAGGCAAGGCATGACCAGAAGGTCTATGCCTTGCCTTTTTCATGCCAACTTGTTCGCCCTGGACGTCGCTCGCTGTCCGTCCTCTATCTGCGGTGTTGCCCTGGTTGGCACTTAGGGACGTTCCTTTTCTGCCGGCACTTGGGGACAGTCCTTGTCGAGTTACTGGTAGTCATTGGACGTTCTTAAACGACTACCCACGGCTATTGAGCGCATGGTTCGCATGACAGCCGTCTCTTTTATGTTTCCTTTAGCCGTCGCTGTCTAGGATGGGGGTTAGTCGATAGGAAGGGAGCACCGGGATGGACGACGCGAGCGAGCGCGCAATCGAAGAGGACATGCTCGATCAGTTCAATTACTTTGATGATGAGGACGAGGAGCTGATCGACCGTCGCGAGCCAGCGCCGCTTGATTCCTTTGATCTGGTCGATGAAGAGGCTGATGAGGTTGAGGGTGAATCAGTGGAGCCCCCACAGCCTTCGCGCCTTGACTCGCTGCTTTCGAGAGCCCCCATGCACCACGGCGTTCGTGCCGGCGCGCTCCATATGAAAACTGACTGGCACCAGATCGTGACGGCAGGCGATGAGCTTGCCGTCGATGCGCCGCTCACCGATAAATCATCCATCATCTGCCGCACCGGTATGCTTATGCTGGCAAGCGGAACGGGTGCCTGGCGCGTGCGCGATACCATGAATCGTGTTGCTGCTGTACTGGGCGTCACGATTCACGTCGACCTGAGTCTTCTGTCGTTTGAGTGCACCTGCATCGAAGATGGCCACTGCTTTAACGAGGTTGTCAGCCTGCCCACAACGGGAGTCAATACCCATCGCATTTGGATGATGGAGAGCTTCTTAAAGGAAATCGAGACGTATGGGCGCCGGTTTACCGTGCACGAATACCACGAGATGCTCAAGACCGTTGAGAGTTCAAAACCCGATTACTCTCCCTGGCAACAGGGCCTTGCGGCAGCTTGTGCTTGCGGCGCCTTCGTCTTTTTGCTCGGCGGCGGCCCTATCGAGATGGCCTGCGCGTTTGTGGGCGCGGGTGTCGGCAACTTTGCCCGTTCCCATATTCTCAAGCAAGGCCTTGGTCAGTTCAGCGCGCTGACGACCGGCGTTGCGCTCGCTTGCGTTTCGTATCTGCTGGCATTGCTCGGCCTTGGCCAGGTCATACCGGGGGCAATGTCGCACCAAGAAGGCTATATCGGCGCCATGCTCTTTGTGATTCCCGGCTTTCCGCTCATTACGGCGGGCCTCGACATCGCCAAGCTCGACATGCGAAGCGGTATCGAGCGCCTTTCATATGCCGTATCGATTATTGTGATGGCGACGCTCGTAGGTTGGATGGTTGCCGAGTGTGTTGGCCTGGCGCCGGACGACTTTGCCCCACTGGGCCTTTCGCCGCTTGCCCTTACGCTCCTGCGCGTGGTGATGAGCTTCGTTGGCGTATTCGGCTTCTCGGTGATGTTCAACAGCCCGGTAAAGATGGCCGCGGCAGCTGGGTTGATCGGCGCCGTGTCCAATACCCTGCGTCTGACCCTTGTCGATGCGCCGATGATGATTCCCTTCCTGGGCCTCAGCACGGGAATGCCTCCCGAGGCAGCAGCGTTTATCGGCGCGCTGGTATCGGGTCTGCTGGCAAGCTTGGCCGAAGTCAAGCTCACCTACCCGCGCATCGCCCTCACGGTGCCTTCGATTGTCATTATGGTGCCCGGTCTGTATCTCTATCGCTCTATGTATTACATGTGCACCTTCGACACGGTCAACATGCTCGGCTGGTTTGTACGCGCGGTGCTCATCGTGGCGTTTTTGCCCGTTGGCCTGGGTGTGGCGAGAACCCTCACCGACCCTCGCTGGCGCCACACCAGCTAATTGGTGCAAGGGGGACAGGTTACTTTGCACCAAATGAGTTGCGGTGAAATAGGGACTGAATTGCTGCTTAAAGGGTCAAAACAGTCCGTATTCCACCGCAACTTATGGGGTCGGGGGGTTTGGTGCCCTGCATCTTCATAAACTCAACGCTTACGAAGCGCATGCGTTTCGTGCTAGGCTGGTTCCACCACATAAGTAGTCGCAGACGCGCGTACCACGGGCGGGCGAGATGAAGTTCCAACAGCTCCATCTTGCCCGCCCGTTTTTGTTGCGTGGCGCCGCGGTACAACACAGAGAGGAATCTGCCCTTTATGCCTATCAACAAACGAGAGAGCCTGCTGTTCACCTTTATCATGTGCTTTTGCATGGTGCTCTGGATGAGCATCTACAACGTTGCCCTGCAGCACGGGGCCATCAACGGCGAGGTCGTTGCCGCTGCGTGGCTCGGCTTCCCCGTTGCCTACATTTTTGCCATGTGCTGCGACTGGTTCGTCGCCAGCCCGCTCGCCAAGGGTTTCGCCTTTAAGTACTTGGTCACGCCGGGCAAGAGCTCGCCACTTGCCATGACGCTCGCCGTCAGCTCCTGCATGGTCGTTCCCATGGTTATCATCATGTCGCTGTACGGTGCCTGCGAGGGTCTGACGCACATGCCCGGCGGCATCCTTGCGAACCTGTATTCCGTGCCCGCGATCTGGATGATCAACATCCCGCATAATTTTGTGATGGCGCTGCCGTGGAACCTTTTGGTAGCCGGTCCGATTTCCCACTTCGTCTTCCGTCGCGCCTTCCCTGTGGGGACGGTTTTCGAGGAGGAGCATGCCGAGCTCTTGGAGCAGGCTATGGCTCCTGAGTGCGAGTAGCTCGCTTAGGGATCTGCTGAGCGCGGGCGACTTGCTTGGTTGGAACCCTAAGCGTGGATAGCTCTCTCGGCGACATCGCGGGCGTGAGCGGTGCGCATGACCGGAGGGCCCGTGCTGCTCCGTTGCCCGACGTGCTAGCGCGCAGAACAATCTGTTGGTGCATTCGGCGGCTGCTGAAGCGTTTCGGCAGCCGCTTTTTATACGGAGTTTAAATACAACAGTCTGTTGTATTACGTAGAGTGATATATCTCTAGCAGGAAAAATGCGAGAGACGGAGCATTATGGCGTTGCTAGTAGGACTGGACGTAGGGTCGACGACGACCAAAGTTTACGCGATGCACGAGGATATGACCGAGGCGTGGTGGGGATATCGCCGCCACGGGGCGTGTCAGACAGCGAGCGTGCGCGCCATGCTCGGCGAGCTCGCCGAGCGCTTTCCCCATGAGTCGCTGCGCGTTGCGGTGACCGGCTCGGGTGCGCGCGATATCACGACCGCGCTGGGCGCCTCGTACGTTCAGGAGGTGGTCGCCAACGCGCTCGCGATCAGCAGGTTCTATCCGCAGACGCGCTGCGCCATCGAGCTGGGCGGCCAAGACGCCAAGATGATCTTCTTCCGCACCAACGATAAGGGAGACATCGAGGTTGCCGACATGCGCATGAACGGCTCGTGCGCAGGCGGTACCGGTGCATTTATCGACGAGATGGCAAAGCTCATGGGGGTCGGCACCGAATCGGGCGAGTTCGAGCAGCTCGCAAGCCGGGGAACGACCGTCCACGAGGTCTCGGGCCGCTGCGGCGTGTACGCAAAGACCGATATCCAGCCGCTGCTCAACGAGGGCATTCCTACCACCGACCTGGCGCTTTCGGCGCTTCACGCGGTCGCCCGCCAAACGATCGGCGGTCTGGCCCAGGGTATCGACATCGAGCCGCCGGTAATCTTCGAGGGCGGTACGCTCGCCTACAACCCCACGCTGGTCCGCGTGTTCCGGGAGCAACTGAATCTATCGGACGATCAGGTTATCGTCCCGCGCGATCCGCAGATCATGGTCGCGCGCGGTGCCGCCCTGTCGCTGACCGACATGTTCGCATCGTCCCAACCGATCGACCTTCCCGACGCTTTTGTCCGGCTGGATAAGCTCGAGACGGTCGCGCCCGCAAGCGGGGAGGGACGTCTTGCGCAGCCCTTTTTTGCCACACCTGCCGAGCAGGCGGATTTTACGGCACGCCATGGCAAAGAGACGCCGGCAAAGGGTCCGGATGCGTATGCGCCCGGAGAGACGGTGCGTGTGGCGCTCGGTATCGATTCGGGGAGCACGACGACCAAGTTCGCCCTGGTCGATGAGGCGGGTGAGCTTGTCGATTCGTTCTACGCGTCTAATAACGGCAGACCGCTCGACGTCGCCCAACAGGGTCTTGTCAGCTTGAAGAACCGCTGGGAGACAGCGGGAGTCACGCTTGCGATCGATGCCGTGGGCACCACGGGATACGGCGAGGAGCTTTTCGCGCGCGCGTTCCACGCCGACTACCATACGGTCGAGACGGTCGCGCACGCCCGCGCCGCGTGCGCATGCGTTCCCGATGCGACCTTCGTGCTCGACATCGGCGGACAGGATATGAAGGCCATCTGGCTCAACCACGGCGTGCTGACCGATATCGTCGTCAACGAGGCGTGCTCTGCGGGCTGCGGCTCGTTCCTCGAGGGTTTTGCCAAAAACCTCGGAATAGCCGTTGAGGATATCGCGACCGAGGCATTTTCGTCCAAAGCCCCCGCCGTTCTCGGCAGCCGCTGCACGGTGTTCATGAACAGCAGCGTCGTTTCCGAGCAGCGGCGCGGTAAGGGTCCGGGCGACATCATGGCCGGTCTCTGCCGTTCGATTATCGAGAACGTGTTCACCAAGGTCATTCGCGTTTCAAATCTCAACCGTCTGGGCGACAAAGTCGTCGTCCAGGGCGGCACGTTCCGAAACGACGCGGTGCTGCGCGCATTCGAGCAGTATCTGGGCAAACCCGTCACGCGTGCGCCCCACCCGGGGCTGATGGGCGCTATCGGTATCGCCCTGCTCGCGCGCGAGGAATGCCGCAAGGGCGACGCCGGCACGTCGTTTATCGGGCTCGATGCCGTGGAGCGCTTCGAGCATCGCGAGTTCGGCGGCGTTACCTGCCGTCGGTGCAACAACCGCTGCCAGCGCGCGGTCGTGGCATTTGGCGACGGCTCGCTTTACGTCACGGGCAATCGCTGCCCGCGCGGCGGCGCCATCTCATGGGATGAGCTCGTGCGCGAGGTTCCCGCGGCGGAGGAGCTGCGTCCGCAGGGTGCTTGCGAGGCACAGGCACCCGGCACGGGGCGCGACCGGACCGCGGCTGCCCCCAATCTCTTTGTCGACCGCGAGAAGCTGCTGTTCGAGTCGTACCCCACGGTTCCCGTCAGCGGGGGGCGCGATGTCACGATCGGCATTCCCCGTGTGCTCGAGTTCTGGGACACCATGCCGTTCTGGTCGACGTTCTTCAGCACGCTCGGCTTTAAGGTGCGCGTCTCGGGACGCAGCACCAAGGCGATGTACGAGCGCGGTCTGGCGCACGTCACATCCGACACCGTGTGCTTCCCGGCCAAGCTCGTCCACGGGCACATCCGCAATCTCGTCGACGCCGGCGTCGACCGCATCTTCATGCCCGTCATCACGACGGTGCCCACCGAAAACACCGCCTCTACCAGCGAGTGGATGTGCGCCGTCGTAAAGGGATACCCCTACGTGATGCGCAATTCCGATAACCCGGAGGAGCGTTTCGGCGTTCCGTTCGATACGCCGCTGTTCCACTGGTACGACGAGGGCGACCGAAACCGCCAGCTCAAGGCGTGGTGCAAGGAGACCTTCGATATCGATGCCGACCTGGTTGCCAAGGCGACCGAGCAGGCGGACCGCGCGCAGGAGACGTTTGAGAACCAGCTGCAGCTGCGCGGCAGGCAGGTGCTCGAGAACGTGCACGAGGACGGCGGCTACGCGGTGGTGATCGCTTCGCGCCCGTACCACAACGACCCGCTGGTCAACCACGGGCTGCCCAAGCTCTTCTCTGAGCGCGGCATCCCCGTGCTGACGCCCGATGCGGTGCCGGGGGTCTGCAACGTCGATCTTTCCAACAGCCGCATCGACATCGTGAACAACTACCATGCGCGCATGCTGTCGTGCGCGGTCATCGTCGCATCGACGCCCGAGCTCGAGCTCGTGCAGATGGGCAGCTTCGGCTGCGGCCACGATGCGTATCTCACCGACGAGATCGCGCGCATGATGGGCGAGATGGGCTCCAAGGTTCCGATGATGATCAAGCTCGATGAGAGCGACGTCGCCGGTCCCATGGGCATTCGCGTGCGTTCGTTTATCGAGTCGGTCAACCGTCGTCGCGCGGAGGAGCGTGCCGAGGGCGCCCGGGTGCACGCGGTCCATCCGCTCGACGACCCGTATAAGGTCAAGTACACCAAGCGCGACCGGCACGACAAGATCGCGCTGGTCCCCAACACCTCCCATGCGTTCTGCAGGCTCATGACCGCGGCGATGCGCAATCAGGGCGTGCGCGCCGAGGCCCTTGATATCGGGCGCGAGGATGCCATCCGCCTGGGCAAACGCTATGTGCACAACGACATCTGCTTCCCCGCGCAAATCGTGATCGGCGAGGCGCTCGCGGCACTCGAGAGCGGTAAGTACGACCCGCACGACGTCGCCGTGGTGACTGGCAAGTATATCGGCGACTGCCGCCTGACGCACTACATGCCCCTGCTGCGCCGCGCGCTCGACGACGCGGGATACGACTATGTCCCGGTGCTCACCAACGACGACGTCGATGCCCACAATGCGCATCCGGGCTTCAAGCTCGGCCTTGGCCCGAGCATCCAGATCGCCTACGGTCTTCCCATGATCGATGCCCTCGAGGCCATGCTTAGGCGCATCCGTCCCTACGAGCTCGAGAAGGGCGCGGCGGACGCTGCGTTCGACCGCGCGCTCGATGAGGTTATCGAGGGCATGGAGCGCTCCGGGCTGAGAGGCCAGGCGACGGGCTTCAAACGCGCGCTTGCGATCATGGACGCCGTTCCGTACGACCGCTCGAACCCGCATCCGACCGTTCTCATCGTGGGCGAGTACCTGCTCAATTTCCATCTCGGCGCCAACCACGAGATTGAGCGCTACCTCGAGGACAACGGGCTCGAGGTCATCGAGGCGCGCATGACCGACGTGATCCGCAAGACCTATTTCTACAAGCATGCGCAGTCGCGCGAGTTCCACGTCGACCTGTCGCTGCCCGAAAAGGCCTGGTACGCCACGGCGGACAACCTGTTCGAGCTCGCGCACGACCGTTGCGACCGCCTGGGCGCGGCGAGCCCGCTCTACGAGCCGCCGACGCGCATGCCCGAGCTCGTGCGCGCGAGCGATAAGATCCTGCACCATACGTTCGATGCGGGCGAGGGCGTGCTGATTCCGGCGGAGATTCTCGAGCACGCCAAGCGCGGCTGCCGCAACTTCGTGATCCTGCAGCCGTTCGGGTGTCTGCCCAACCATGTCGTGGGGCGCGGGCTCATCCATGCGCTCAAGGAGCAGTATCCCACGGCGCAGTTCCTGCCGCTCGACTACGATCCCGACGTGAGCTTCGCCAACGTGGAGAACCGTCTTCAGATGCTCATCATGAACGCCAAGGCGCAGGGGTGCGGTGAGGCGCATGGCGAGACCGCGTAAGGACGCCGATGCGCCCGATGCACGCACCCGTATCATCGAGGCGTTTTGGGAGCTCATCGAGAACAACAGCATCTTCGAGCTGTCGGTTGGCGAGGTGACCCGCGCCGCCCAGTGCAATCGCGGAACGTTTTACTACTATTTTCACGATTTCGATGAACTCGTCGCCATCGCCATAGCCCAGCTGCTGCAGGATAACGAGCTCATCACCGATGCCCTCTGGCATTTTTCGAGCGAGGGCGACCTTTCGGCGTTCGACCGGCGCGACGTCCGCTGCCTGCTGCGGCGCATCGTCATCACCATGAGGGCGGGTGCCGCCGAGCAGGTCGTGCAGGGCATCCATACGATCATCATCGACCGCGTGAGAGAGATCGTCCACCCCGACGGAGAAGAGCTCAAGGCAGATTCGAGCTTTGCGGTGGGCTTTCTGGTCTCGGGCATCATGGGCTTTGTGATGGCGGTCGGCTTTGCCCGGGAGGGCGGCGAGGAGATAGACCTCGAGCAGCCGGGGGACGGCGCGTGCGCGTACCTGAGGGCGGTCGCCATGCAGACGGTGGAAACGGTCGCGCAAGTCGAGGGCGTCGATACATCCGAGCTGCTCGAACGCGTCTCCAAGGAGGCCGATGCCTATCGCGCATCGCGTGCGACGAGTCCCGACGTGGTGAAAGACGTCTAGGGTTTCTCTTGCGGGGCGCCCGTCGCGCATCGCGCGGTGAGTCCCGCGATGCGGTCATAACCTGCATTCATGTGAGCCGGGTTTATAGATATTCCTCCAGCTGTTAACATATACTCCATATGGGTAAAGAGACCAAAGCGCTGCCGCGGGGCGGCGCTTTGCGTTTGAAAAAACTAGCTCGTCTAAGAGGAACTAGCATGTTAGACCGTTTTACCGATCGTGCGCGCAAGGTCATGTCGATGGCCAAACAGGAGGCGCTCGATCTGCACTCAAATAAGGTGGGCACCGAGCACCTGCTGCTCGCACTCGCCAAGGAGGACGAGGGCATCGCTGCCGAGGCGCTGCGCTCGCTTGATATCTCCTACGACGACATCATGGACACCCTCAAGGAGGTCCAGACCACGGTTCCCGAGCCCAGTGAGGAGACCGAGGCGGCCAAGCTCGCCTTTACGCCGCTCGTCATTAGCGTGATGGAGCGTTCATTCCGCGTGGCGCGTGAGAACAACCAGACCTACGTGTCGACCGAGCACCTGCTCATCGGTATCGTCGAAGAGGGCAACGGCATGGCCATGGACATCCTCATGCGCCTGGGTGTGTCGTCCGCCTCCATCAAAAAGGCTATCGAGAAACTCACCGCCAAGGACCAGGACAAGAAGCGTCCGCTCGCCGGCGCCGGTGCTGGTCGTCCCGGTGCGGGCCTGCCGTTCTTTAGCGGCTCGGATGCCTCTCAGCAAAAGGGGAGCGGCACCGACACGCTCAAGCAGTTCGCCACCAACCTCACTCAAAAGGCGCGCGACGGCGAGCTCGATCCCGTGATTGGCCGCGAAAAGGAAGTCCAGCGCATGATGGAGATCCTTTCGCGCCGCACCAAGAACAACCCGCTTATCCTGGGCGATCCCGGCGTGGGCAAAACGGCCATCGTCGAGGGCCTGGCGCAGCAGATCGCTGCCGGCAACGTGCCCGAGAACCTCATGAACCAGAACATCTGGACGCTCGACCTGCCGGGCCTCGTTGCGGGCGCCAAGTATCGCGGTGAGTTTGAGGAGCGCCTCAAGAACGTGATCCAGGAGGCCACCGAAGCTGACGACGTCATCCTGTTTATTGACGAGATGCACACCATCATCGGTGCCGGTTCTGCCGAGGGCTCCATCGACGCGAGCTCCATGCTCAAGCCCGTGCTTGCGCGCGGTGCCTTCCAGATTATTGGCGCCACCACGGCCGAGGAATTCCGTAAGTACCTCACCAAGGATCCGGCCTTTGAGCGTCGCTTCCAGACCATCGATGTCGAGGAGCCGAGCGTCGAGGACACGGTCAAGATCCTGACCGCGCTCAAGCCGCGCTACGAGGAGCACCACCATGTGCGCTATACGCAGGGTGCTATCGAGGCCGCCGCGAACCTTTCCAACCGCTACATTCAGGACCGCTTCCTGCCCGATAAGGCCATCGACCTCATCGACGAGGCCGGTGCCCGCGCTCGCATCGCCGCGAATCGCGCGCCCGAGCCGGTGCGCGAGGCCGAGCATCGCATAGAGGAGCTCAAGGCCGCCGCGCAGGAGGCCACCGAGGGCGACGACATGAACAAGGCCGCCGAGATTACCGAGCAGCAGAAGGCCGCCGAGATTGAGCTCGCCGAGGCCAAGGCTGCCTGGACCGCTGAGCTCGACGCCAGCCCGCTCACCATCGATGTGAGTCAGATTGCCGACATCGTGTCCGTGACCTCTGGCGTGCCGGTTTCCTCGCTCACCGAGAGCGAGAGCCGGCGCCTGCTGCAGACCGAAAGCGTGCTCAAGACGCGCATCATCGGCCAGGATGAGGCAGTCGAGGCCGTCGCCAAGGCCGTGCGCCGCAGCCGTTCGCCGCTCAAGGACCCGCGTCGCCCCGGCGGCAGCTTTATCTTCCTGGGTCCCACCGGCACAGGCAAGACCGAGCTCGCCAAGACGCTCGCCGAGTACCTCTTTGGCAGCAAGGACGCGCTCATCAGCTTCGACATGTCGGAGTTCGGCAGCGAGTTCGAGGTCTCCAAGCTCATCGGTAGCCCTCCGGGTTACGTGGGCCACGACGAGGGCGGTCAGCTTACCAAGGCCGTTCGTCGTCATCCGTATTCGGTCGTGCTGTTCGACGAGATCGAGAAGGCGCACCCCGACATCTTCAACATTTTGTTGCAGGTGCTGGAGGAGGGCCGCCTGACTGATAGCCAGGGCAAGACGGTCGACTTCCGCAATACCGTGATCATCATGACGTCCAACGTGGGCGCCCGCGAGATCGCGCAGGATGCGAGCGTTGGCTTTGGCACCACCGGCGAGCAGGGCCTCACCTCGAGTGAGATCAAGGGTCGTGCGATGGGCGAGCTCAAGCGCCTGTTCCGCCCCGAGCTGCTCAACCGTATCGACGATATTGTGGTGTTCCAGAAGCTCTCGGGCGAGAACCTGACCAAGATTGCTCACCTGCTGGTGGACGATCTGCGCCAGCGCCTGATCGCAAACGGCATGAACATCAAGCTTACCGATGCGGCCTACGACAAGATTGTGGCGGAGGGCACCGACCTCACCAACGGTGCGCGTCCGCTGCGCCGCGCCATTCAAAAGCTCATCGAGGACCCGCTGTCCGAGGAGCTTCTGGCCGGCGAGTGGGGCGAGGGCGATACCGTCCTGTGCGACGTGGCCGATGGCAAGTTTGTCTTTAGCCACGGCACGGGCGAGATCCCGGCACCGCGTCCGGCGGGCACACTCGGTGGCGATACCGTCCCGGCGGCACCGCACACCGGCAACGCCTCGCCCGTGAGCGGCGGCGTGACCTCGGGCCCCGGCGGCATGATGCAAGCCGGTTCCGGCGCGCTGTAGGGCGTGGCGACAATTTGATCTGTGCAATCGAGGCGTTCCGGCAAGGGCGCCTCGATTTGTAGAGCTGCGGTAGTTGTGACCGTTGCGCTATGCGATCCGCCGTTAGCCGATGATGCGAGGGCGCTCGGCGTTTTCGACTGGTTTATGCACGCAAAGTCTGGGAATATACAAGTCGCATGTCTTACTGTCTAACCAGTTGCGCCAAGGAGGCACCATGGACTACAAGATTACCGGCTACGAGCCCGCCCAGCTGTTCCATTTCTTTGAGGAGGTCAGCGCGATCCCCCGTGGGTCTGGCAACGAGAAGGGCATCAGCGATTTCCTGGTTGCGTTTGCCAAGGAGCGCGGCCTCGATGTGTACCAGGACGAGGTCTACAACGTTATCATTCGTAAGCCCGCATCTACCGGCGCCGAGAATGCCCCGACCGTGATGCTGCAGGGCCACATCGACATGGTGTGCGACAAGCTGGGTTCCGTCGAGCACGACTTTACGACCGACGGTATCGACCTGGTCGTCAAGGACGGCGTCCTCACCGCTAACGGTACCACTCTGGGTGCCGACAACGGTATCGCCGTCGCGCTTATGCTTACCGTGCTCAACGATGATTCGATTGTCCATCCGGCCCTCGAGTGCGTATTCACTACCGACGAGGAGACTGGCCTGGTCGGCGCCGAGACGCTTGACAAGTCCCAGATTAGCGCCCGCACCATGATCAACCTCGATTCCGAGGAGGAGGGCGTGGCCACCGTCAGCTGCGCCGGCGGCGTCGTCGTTACCTACACCTGCCCGATCGCGCACGAGCACAAGACCGGTAGTACCCTCACGCTCGACATCTCCGGCCTGCTGGGCGGTCACTCCGGCAGCGATATCCACCTGGAGCGCGGCAACGGCAACCTCATCATGGCCCGCATCATCGACCGCCTGATGGTTGCCGGCGAGCCCGCCATCGTTAGCTTTAACGGCGGCACCAAGGACAACGCCATCAACCGTGAGTGCAAGGCTGTTCTGGTCTACGCCGACCACGCTGCCGCCGAGGCCGCGGCCCAGATCGCAAAGGACATCATCGCCGACGTCACTGCCGAGCTCGAGGTCTTCGACCCCGGCTTTACCTGCACGGTTGAGATTGCCGACAACGCCGAGGTCGAGGCCATGGATGAGAAGTCCGCGCTTGCCCTCATCCGCGCCCTGCGTCTTGCCCCTAACGGCGTGATTCGCCGCAACGTCGCCACCGACGGTTCCGTCGAGGTTTCCTCCAACATCGGCGTGGTCGCCACTTCTGACGATGAGGTCAAGATCATGCTGTCCCCGCGCTCCTCGATCACCTCGCTGCAGAACGAGTTCAAGGACCGCCTGCAGACGCTGGCCGATGTCCTGGGCTTTGACGCCAAGTTTGAGTTCGAGTATCCCGGCTGGAGCTATCC